>CAZAGT010000001.1:0-10342 GCA_964484515.1 uncultured Desulfobacteraceae bacterium
CTCAAGGCCGCCGGCGGCGAAGCCCCTGGCGGCACGGGCCTGGCGGATGCGCGCCTCCGCCAGTTTAAGATCGAGATTGGCCGCCGCCGCCTTTTCCACCAATGAACTCAACAGCGGATCGCCGAATATAGTCCACCAGCGGGCCAATTCTTCATCGGCGACGGTCGGGGACACGGTGGCAGTCGGCTGGGTGACTGTGCTCCACTGAGCAGGTACAGCCGCTACGGGGCGCTGGAAGTCGGGTCCCACGGCGCAAGCGGACAAGAGAGACACCAGAAACGCGGTCGGGAGAACGGCGAGGAAAAGCCTCGTATACACCGGCCCGGCACCGCCTGCAAGTCTATCGCAGAATTCCCACATCAATGTGCTTGTCCGTTGAGAGGTTCTTTCGCCTGTATCTTCCCTATTCGTAACGCAAGGCCTCGATCGGATCGAGACGCGAGGCCTTCCAGGCCGGGTAGAATCCGAATATCGTACCCACGCTGGCCGCTACCAGCACGGCAGCGGCAATGGCCACAGGCGAGGTTTCCACCGGCCAGCGCAGCAGCAAACGGACCAGCAGCGAGCCACCGTGGCCCAGCAGGATGCCCAAGGCCCCGCCCACCAGACAAAGAACCACTGCCTCGACCATGAACTGTTGCAAAATGTCCCTGGCACGTGCGCCCACGGCCATACGCAGGCCGATTTCACGCGTCCGTTCGGTGACCGAGACCAGCATGATGTTCATGATGCCCACGCCGCCCACCACCAGAGAGATCATGGCCACCGAAAGCAGCAGATTGGTCATCATGGTCGTGGTGGAGGAGAGGGCCGCCATCATTTGGGTCATGTCGCGGATGCTGAAATCGTCCGGTTCGCCCGTACGAATGCGGTGCCGCTCGCGCAATACCATGGTCATCTGTTGGATGGCGGCCGGGATTTTTTCCGTGCTCCGCGCCGCCGCCTGGATGCTATCGATGTTGGTGAACCGGACCGGCATGGGATTGTCGGCGGCCTGGATCTCGGAGCGGGCCGGGTAAAGTTCGGGCTTGCCACCGGGATACAGGTTGCTCAGGGTGTTGACCGTACTGCTCGAGCTACTGCTGGCGCTCTGGTTGGTGTCGGCCAGCGCGGCAGCGGTGACCCGGTATTTGATGGTGGTCCAGGGCGCCACGATGATGTCGTCCTGGTACATGCCCATCATGTTGGCGCCCTTGCGACCGAGTACGCCCAGCACGCGGAAGGAGACGTTTTTGATCCGGATGTCTTTGCCGATGGGGTCTTCCCCCTGAAAAAGCTCGCGCACCAGGGTCTGGCCCAGAATGCAGACCTTATTGGCGTTGTCCACATCGCGATCGGTGAAGAGGGACCCCTCGGCCACAGTCCAGTTCTGCACCTCCAGATAAGCCGGGGAGGAACCATAGATGAAGGTCGGTACCCAGTTGCGGCTGCCGTAGACCACCTGGGTGCGGGTGCGGACAAGGGGAGTGGCGTTACGAACGGCCGGGCATTCCCGCAAGATCGCCTCACAGTCTGCCGGCGTGAGGGTGGTGGCACTGCCCGATCCGAAAGTCACGCCACCGCTCGAGGCGGCCCCGGGCCTCACATCCAGGACGTTGGCGCCCATGGTCGCAATGGTCTTCTGGATGGTCGCCGATGATCCCGCTCCGATCTCCATCATGGCGATGACGGCGGCCACGCCGATGACGATACCCAGTGTGGTCAGCATGGCCCGCAGGGGGTTGCGCAGCAGTGCCTTGAGGGCCGTACGAAATGTACGATAGGCCTTCATGGCGAATCTCATCTCGCTCCCTCCACATAGCGTCCCCCTTGCCTGGAGGCGCGGTCGATGATCATGCCGTCGTGAATATGGACCACCCGTCGGGCATAGCTGGCCACGAACGCGTCGTGGGTTACCATGATGATGGTGATACCCTCTTTCTGATTGAGCTCTTGGAACATGGCCAGCACCTCTTCGCTCGTCCGGGAGTCGAGGTTGCCCGTGGGTTCGTCGGCCAGAAGCAGAGGCGGCTGATTGATCAAGGCGCGTGCAATGGCCACCCGCTGCTGCTGTCCACCGGAAAGCTGGGAAGGTTCGTGGTTCATGCGCTCTGCCAGTCCCACGCGCCTCAACATCTCCGCCGCGCGGCGCCTCGCTTCGCGTTCGGATAAATGGCCGGCCGTATAGGTCAGCGGCATAGCCACATTATCCAGGGCGCTGGTGCGGGGCAGTAGGTTGAAGCTTTGAAAAACAAATCCCAGTTTGCGATTGCGGATTATGGCGCGCTGGTCAGCGGACAGATGGGACAACTCTTCGCCATCCAGCCGATAGAACCCGGAATCGGGACGATCCAGGCATCCCAGGATGTTCATCAGCGTGCTCTTGCCCGATCCGGAGCTCCCCATCAGGGCGACCAGTTCACCGCGGGCGACCGTCAGCGAGACACCCTTGAGCACGGACACCACGATGTCGCCCATTTGATAGGTCTTTCGGATATCCTGGAGTTCAATGACGGTTTCCATGGATCGATGCGCTTATCTCCGATTGGTTCAGCGCGATCCCTGGCCGCGGTTGCGTCGCAGAAACTGCGGCGCAAAGGGGTTCTGGGTATCGCTTGGCTCGCGATCGCGGGCCTTGATGCCGGTCATGATCGGTATCCCCTCGGTCAGGGCGCTGCCTTCCACCGCGGTCATCATCCCGTCGCTGGTACCGGCGTGTACCCATAATGGGCGCACGTATGTTCCGTCCAGCGTCCACAGCAAGCGCTGAAGGCCGCCTTCGGAGGCCGCCTGGTCGGTCTTCGTCTCCGACCTGGGGCCCTGGTCGGCGTGCGAGCCGGCTTGAGCCCTTCGCCTGATCGCCTCGCGGAATTGGGGGGCGATTTGATCGGACTGGGGCTTCCAGCGGAAGGCCGCGTTGGGTACCCGCAGCACGTCCTTGAGACGCCGGAGTTCAAACTCTACATTGGCGGTAAGGTAGGGCAGCAGGCGGCCGTCGCTGTTGTCGGTGACGATTTCCACCGTATACGTGACCACGTTTTGGGTCATGGAGGCATTCAAGCGGACCTTGCCGACCGTGCCCCGAAAGGTTTGACCGGGGAAGGCGTCCACGGTGAATGTAACCGGCTGGCCGGGATGAATTTTTCCGATGTCCGCTTCATTGACCGCCACCCAGACCTGCATGCGGGTCAGATCTTTGGCGATCAAAAAGAGGCTGGGCGCGTTGAGGCTGGCTACCACCGTCTGCCCGATGTTGACCCTGCGATCGATGATGACCCCCTTGACCGGCGAGGTGATCGTACAATAGCCTAGATTGCGCTTTGCGCGGCTCAGGACCGCCTGGGCTTGGGCCAGCGCGGCCTTGGCCTGCAAGATGGCCGCTTGACCCACGCCTACGTTGGCCTTGGCGATTTCATAGGCCGAGCGGTAGGCATCGTAGCTGGACTGGGCCAGGGCTTCGGAGGGGCCAAGGTTTCTTGCCCGCCGCCAATCCCGCTCGGCCTGGTTCAGTTTGGCCTTCGACTGCCCCAGGTCTGCTTCAGCACGCTGCAAACCGGCCAGCGCGGCCTGCACCTGGGCTTGGGCGTTGGCGGCCTCTGCCGCGTAGAGCGAGTCGTCGATGCGAGCCAAAACCGTGCCTTCGGCCACCTTCGAACCGTAATCCACCGTCTTTCCGTTGGCATCCTTGCCGAACGACAGGATCTGCCCGGCGACCTGGGCGCCCACGTCGATCACCTCCTCGGGTTCCACCGTCCCGGTGGCACTGATGGTGATCAGCAAATCGCCGCGCGTGACCAGGGCGGTTTGATAGATCGCGACAGCTTCCTCGCTGTGATTTCGGTACCAGGCCGCTGTCGCGCCGATCAGTGCCAGGGGCGCCAGGACCGTGGCCATCTTTTGGATAAGTCGTTTCATATCAGGCCGCTGTGAACGTCCTACGCAGGCGAACGGGGCCAAAACCGTTTGGGTATCGGCTGCGGTTGTTATGGGTCTTCAGGGCTCGTGAACACCCTACCGGTTGCTTTACCGCCATCACTGCCGCTGCGCATCCAATAGGACGACTCATATCCGTGTTTCGTCTACAGACTTCTCACCCTCCTAAAGACTCAAGCCCTTATTTCCTCCCGCAATTTGTGACTTGACCTCCCGAATGCCGGCCAGGCTGAACCGTGTGACGTGGTCGGCCAGCGCTTCGACATCTTGTATCACCGGGTCCTGGGTCGTGTGCAGCGGGCCCGCGGGATCCAACTTCCGCCGGCGTTCGCGCATCAGCGGACCGAAACACTGGCTGCGGATGCTCATCAGGCACAGCAAGACCTGTTGTTCGGTCGCCTCCGGCCCCAGCAATTCGCGGATGATCAAGGTAAACCCGTGAAGAATAGGTTCCAGGGCCTGCTGGATGACGCCTGCCAGCAGTCCGGTAGGATTGGCCGTCTCCTTGTAGACGATGTCCAGGTCGTGGCTTTGCGGATCCACGATGCGGCGCATGATCGCCAAGATGCGCCCCCGCAGCCGCTCTTCCAGCGAGGAGTCCGCGGGCACGCCTCCGTCCGGCGGGTACGTCCGCAGGGACTGCTCAAAGGCAAAACGCCAGCTTTCCACGTAGAGCGCCTCCTTGTTGCCGAAATGATAGTTGGCCGCGGCAGTATTGGCCTTGGCCTTGCGGCAGATCTCGGCGATGGTGGCATCTCGAAAGCCCCGCACGGCAAAGACTTCACTGGCTGATACCAGCAGTTGCCGTTGTGTTTGCTGACCGTCGCTGCGCGCTTTTCTCATAGGGGCTCCCCCAATTAAGTCAATTATATATTTTAAATATATATTTGACTTAGTCAAGGGTTTTTTTGACCGACCCCGAGCATCCGGCTTCCAAGCAGTCGTGGGGGTAAAAACGAGAGGCTGGAGCGACCGAGGGGATGAGTCGTAAAGGGGTGGGTAGTGGGTCAAGTGGCGGCCTAAAACGGCGTGCAAGCACGGGGAGCGATAGCCTTGAGCGAGGCGCCGGCGTTTTCCGACCGCCTCAACGATCGAAATCAGCAGGGCGCGGTTTACCGCACCCGCGGCGTTGACATGTTGGGCGATCTATAGATTATTTTGATACTTGTAGCGCCTCTTGTGCTTCGCGGGGTAAGTGAAGAAGGATGAAATAGGACTGGGGGTATAGGTAATCTTCGCCGGACTCGTCAACAACTCTCAGATATCCCTCCTTTTCAGACTCCTCATCCGGCAAAATTTGATAAATCTTACGCTTCTCCAAATCTTCACAATCCTTGTTCTCTACACAAAGTGCAAATTTATGAATTTCCCTTTGATTTCTCATAATTCTAATCCAAAAATCTTTTGATTTTCATCTTTTTTCTACCGATGCCGTGGGCCTCGTACCAGTGCAATTCAGCCTTACGCATATTCCCACGCTGAAGCCTAACCACTGCAAACCCTTTAAGTTTTCGCCAACGAGCACGACCAAATTGCCTCTGGAGGCGCATTATATCACGGATCCCACCGCCGATGGAAATGGTTTCAATTTCCTCGATTTCTCCAATTACCTCAAAATACATAGGATGTTTCATCCTTATGATTTCAAATCATAGTTCACGCCCAATACGGCGTTCGGCCCTCTGGGCGGGCGCTGCAGCGGCTGGTTCGAGCTTTGGTATCGGGCTTCCATTTCTTCCTGATTCTTCTTCCTTGCCCCCTCTATCTCCTCGACCGTGAGTTCAGGCAGGTGGGGATTCGCCTGGGCTTTCGCTTTTTCCGCATCCATGATCTCCTTCATGTCCATGGCCCTGTCAAAATTATTGATCTGTTGCTGAGATAGGAGCAGATCCTTCATGCTGTAAATCTGCATCCTGCGGCACGGGGTGAACAGCCGGTTGACCAACAACAGCGAGGCGATTTCAATCTCCTGCATATTTCGTTCGGAAACAGCCTTTAGGTATTATGTATTACCCTAATTGAGCGAAGCGTCAATTAGGGAGCCTTCAGCGATCAGCTCTCGGCTGTCAGCTAAGAGATACATTAAGCCGTTTCCATAACTCACTTTACAAGGTTATATAGTTTCAGAGTGCGGTACCTCGTTTTTTACAACAGACAATGGACCACAGACAACGGACATGGAGCGTTTTCGCTCCATTAGAGTATTATTGATGAACAATTTGTCCTCCTCTTCGATATGCACAAAGGCCAGCTCAAAAGCACGGCTCCCGGAGATATATCTGGGTCGGGTCGGTGTGGCGGATGGTCTCCACCCTGGTCATCGTACCGGAGGCGATGTCCAAGACCTTTTGCAGGAGCTTCTCTCCCGCCTCCTCGATGGTATCTTGTCCCTCGATGACCGTCCCCGAATAGAAGTCGATGCTGCCAGGGGCCATGGCTAGTGTATTGGGATTGGCAGTGGTCCACATGAGTGGTGACACCACTGCTGTAGATGTGTGCATTAGGTCGTTGCCGGCGACTCCACCGCCACCCAACTGAAATATGACCAATTGGGCCCCCGAAGCGGCGTAGCCGGCGAAGATTGAGCCCATGCTCATCCAATTGTCAACAAAGTACAGCCCCTTGCCTTCCGGTATTTGTGCGTACTTGAGCACGCCCTGGATGGGAGCGGAGCCGGACTTGTGAATGGCGCCCAACGATTTCTCTTCCAGCGAGGAGATCCCACCGGCGATGTTGGACGGCACGGGGTTGACCGTCCGGATGTCCTCGCCGGTGGACTTGGCGATGGTCTCCATTTCGGCGGCTGCGTCCAGGATGCGTCGTGAGACCTCGTTGTTGACGCCCCGCTTCGCCAGGACGTGCTCGGCTCCGATGATCTCCGTGGTTTCACCGAAGAAGGCAGAGCCGCCGCCGGCCACGATCCTATCGAAAAGATTGCCGATGACCGGGTTCCCGGCGATACCCGAGGTGGTGTCTGAATGGCCGCATTTTACACCCACCGCTAGGTGGCTCAGGTCAAAGGGTTGACGTCGCAGTCGGGAGGCCTCAAGCACCATCTCGCGGGCCAATTGCACGCCCTTTTCCAGCGCCCGCAGCATGCCTCCCTCAGCTCCTGCATCGATAAACTCAACTCGTTTGCCTGATTTCGCAATCTCGTCTGCGAGGTGAGTCGGCTTCAGTTCGGGATATCCGGCCCCCGGATTTATATTCTGCACGATAACGGAGGCCACATTGGGGTTTCGACCCAGGCCGATCAACGTACGGGCTATGGTTGCCCGGTCGCGGCTGGTGCGTCCGCTCCCCGAGTCCGGGGTCAATAGGGTCCGCGTGCCTTCCACCAGGTCGCATACTTTAGCGGCCAGGAACCCCCAGGGTATCACCAGCACGTGATTGCGGATCCCCGCCGAGCCATCCGGTCTGGCATACCCCAGGAAGTTCATCGGCGATCTCCTTTCTCCATCCTAAAGTTGCAAGAGTCGAGGATGCTGCAGATTCAAGGCGTCAAGGGTGCAGCCGTAGTAACCTACTGCAAGCCCTTGACAACGCAGAAGATGCGGTATCATCGGCTTTCCCGACTTGCCACGCCGAAGCCTTAGCGAAGGCGGGAGGGTAAACAACACGGCGTCTTTTGGGTTTTGCAAGATTTCACTGCTGGTGATATGCAGGACGCAAGTCAATAACAGCAGACCACGTTGATACTATTGTCTTTCCACGCTTTCCGGCGTGTTGTTTAAGCAACATTAGGATCCAGGTCTCCTCTGCCTCTTGCTCCCTCCAGATTATGTATATGGACCAGCTCACCCTTCATGATGTCCCTGGAGGCCAGACCAATGGGCTCACCGTATTTGATGATCCCGGCTCCTTTGACGATGTCGGCCACAGCGATCTTAAAGCCAAAGGAGATATCCTCTAGCGCCTTGACCGGTTGGGACTCTTTACCTAGCCTCACGACGACCTCCGAACCGCTGGTCGCATCCTGGAGGAGGGTGGCCACATTGTCTTTTTCCGAGAGCATCAATGCTCCCCACGCTGTCACTTGACGCCTCCTTTCAATGTTGAGGATTCTTTGCCTATCGAACTCTTCCCGCGAACCGAACGGTATTGGGAAAGCTTTGATTTTGCAGTGCAGTCTTGGTATTGACTTTCGCAAAAGAGGATAGCCGAATCAAGCTCAATATGGAATTCACAAATGAGGCCAATGAACTCACTTTCTTGGGGAGCATCTATCAAACAGGCCACAGGGACTTCGACCGTCTCGCCAAGCAAGAAAACCAAACCTAGCCGTACACTCTTTCTAGGGCGATGGAGGAATGAATGATTACGTTCTCGCTCATATTGAATCTCCTACTCATTCTCACCGTGGCGTGGATCTTGGGGGTCATATTCAGCCGCTTCGGGTTACCCGTGATGCTGGGCGAACTCCTGGCCGGCGTCATTTTGGGCCCGCCCTTACTAGGAGTAGTCACTGCTTCACACGGAATAGAGATGCTGGCCGAGTTGGGGATTTTCTTCGTCATGTTTCATACGGGCATGGAAATGGATCCCAAAGAGCTTGCCGAGCATATCTGGCCTTCGCTCGCCGTTGCGGTGGGCGGTTTCGTCTTGCCTTTTGCCCTGGGGTATTTCGTGACCCGCCTTTTTGACGGAACGATATATCAATCTTTGTTTGTGGGGATGGGGGTCTCGATCACGGCCATTGCGGTGCAAGCGGTTATCCTCCAGTCCATGCGGGTTAATCGGACCGCGATCGGGCATATCATCATGGGGGCCGCGATTGCGGATGACATCCTGGCCCTGATCGCATTATCCACGCTGCTGGGCTTGGCCAAGACGGGCAGCATTCAGCTCGTGGCACTGGCCAAGATCCTCTTTAAGGTCGGTGCCTTCTTTGGCGTCACCATTCTGATCGGTGAATTCATCATGCCGCGGCTCGTGGGGCGATTGATGAATGAAAGCAAAAAGGCTTTTATGTTCGCCATGACGTCGGCCCTGGCCATGGCCTACTTGGCTGAACTGGCAGGCCTCCACCTCATTATAGGTGCATTTCTGGCCGGGCAGTTTGTGAGAAGGGAGGTCGTGGACGAGCATATATACGAGTCCCTGAATAACCAGCTCTATGCAATAAGCTACGGCTTCCTGGTGCCGATCTTCTTTGCCTCCCTCTCTTTTCATCTGCACTTGACGTGGAGTTGGTCTTTTTGGGTATTCGCGGTGGCCCTCATCCTGGTAGCCATCCTCGGTAAACTCATCGGGTGCGGTCTCGGGGCGGCGGCATTCAAATACAGTTACTGGGAATCGATGATCATTGGGTTTGGCATGAACGGCCGCGGGGCCGTGGAACTGGTGGTGGCGACAGTGGTTCTGAATCTCAGCGCCGGACTCATGGAGACCAAGATCATAAGTGAGCCCCTGCTGACTCAGACGCAGTTTTCAGGGCTTGTCCTCATGGCGTTTATGACCACCCTCGTGGCCCCCATATCGTTGAAGTGGGCCGTTACAAAGACATGTCTGCCCGAGGAGAATGCGGATTTCTGTGTCCTTTGGGAGCAGAGTGCAAGCGCCTGAAGCAGGATAATATCGCCTCTCTACCGACAAGGCCGGGATGGTTCAAGGTTCGGAGTAGTCCCAACGCGTGTTCGTCCTACCTGCGTCGGAAACCGAAGAACGCTGCTGTTTGGCACTCCGGTTGATGCCGGGATTAGAGAGCGCCACCCCCGCGCAGACCTTCCCGTACCGCGGCGGCGAACGTTGCGAGTTCATCGGTAGGCCTCTTACGGCCTTCTGCGTTTAACGACTCGAAAAATAATTTGCGCATTCCGGAGCTCAGTTCGAGCTGGACGCCCATTCTGCGGCGTCCGCGATTGCAGATATTTGCGGTGGCCTTCCCCTGCAACTCGGAGTTTTTGTGTGCCGCGACCTCGTATCCATACCGTTCGAGTGCGGCCCGGATATGTGCACCCAACCCTGTGTCTCTGCCTCCCAAGAAGACAACGAGTTCTTTGCTGGCTTCACCGTGGATCGCCAATATATTATCGGCCGCCCGAACGATCTCCAGGCACCGGGGCTCATCAAAGTTGGTGCTCGTGATGTGAAGACGTGCGTTGCCGCTGGTCTTCCTCCCTTCGAATGTGGCCAAGGACAGATCATCCTGCGCAATCTTTCTGGCCACTTCAGACGTACCCGGCTCAATGCTCCCTCCATGGGGCGCCAAAACGGCAGTAGGCGACCCTTCTCTGGGAACAACATAGACGCTGAAATCGACGCCTTCGTGCTCCGCTTCTTTGAGTTCATCAAATGTCTTGTACACGTCCATCTTTTCTCCGCAATTGCACCGCCGCAATCGATGCAGGGCTCCTGAATGTCTTGCATGTAGGAAAGGGTTTTAGGCGCAGAGAGGTGTTCAGGAAGTGAGGCTCCGTTAAAACTGGGG
>CAZAGT010000001.1:10352-16494 GCA_964484515.1 uncultured Desulfobacteraceae bacterium
ATGGTTTTTGGGCGCTTCGTGGTTTTCTGTATGGGCGGGGCGTTTAAATGGGGGGCGCCTTTCGTGGCACGCGTCTTTTGGGGGGCCTCGAAGGTAGGCGGCGATTGATTAGTCCGGATCCGGGGATACGTCCGGCTCCACTTGATAGGCGTTTGCGAGGCGATTGGTGCCGTTGAATACGTCCACGACCGCGACGATTTCGGCAACACCCTCATTGTCCAACCCGAGCCGCTTCACGGCGGCGCTGTGGGAGTGAATTCAGTATTCGCAGTTGTTCGTAATCGACACAGCCAGGGCGATGATCTCCTTTGTCAAGAGATCAAGCTTTCCCGGCCTCATGACGACCTTCAGTTTCTGCCAGGTGGCCTCCAGGTGATCCGGGTTGTGAGCCAGCGCCTGCCAGAATTTGGGCACAAAGTCGATCCCCTTGGTTGCCTTGATGTCCTCATAGACCTCCTTGACCTTTCCCGTGGCCTCCGCGTCGGAGACCGTGCTGAAAAGCGTCATACCATGACCTCCTTAATCCTTTGATGAATTCCGGTGCAACCTATGCCAAAAGGGCGGTGGTGTCAAGCCGCGCCAGGTGTGAACAGATGTGGGCATGGGGATCACTCCTTGACAGGGAGCCGCGCGGCCCCTATGGTCCTATAGGTGATTAGGTAGAAGGTAAAAGGTAGAAGGTAGAAGGCGGAAGGTGGAAGGTAAGCGTTCATGGGTTCAAGGTTTGACGTTCAGGCTCAGGGACGTTGAACTTTGACTTCGCAAACGTCTATAAGACGAAAAACGCGATAGAAGATGTGAAGGAAGCGATCAAATCAGAGGGGGAATGCATGAGACAGAGGCGATGGGTTCGGATGGTTCTATTGGGAAGTATACTCGTGTTGTTGGCAGTTTCACAGGCGGTCTTGGCGGCTGAACGGATCGTGGAGTTCACTGTGCCGGGGTGCAGCTGACCGGGGACCGCCAGGAGAATAAGTTCTATTCTCAAGGGCATTGATGGCGTCATCGAGGTGGTGACTGATTATGAAAAACACACCGCTACGGTGACCTTTGATGAAGACAAGACCGATCTGGCGACAATGAAGAAGGCCCTCGAAAAGGGGAAATACCCTGTTTCTGCAGAAAAGCTGTTGAATTGATCAGGACGTCGACGAAAACAAAGGCCCCGTTTCGCTGATGCGAAGCGGGGCCCTTTTATTGTTACCAAAGCTCGTTCAGCGTACGCCTAATCGGCGTCCTCCTTGGCCCTCCAGCGCATTTCCTTGTCCATCTCCTTGATATCCGTCAAATCCCGCTGTAGCTCACTCCATCCGTACCAGAAGGCGTAATCCGGGTTGGCGTGAAAGGTCCCCTGGAAGGTCCGCATGCGATGTTCCATAAACATCAGAAACAGCCTTTGCTCGATAGGCGTCGGCGCGTCGTGGAACGCCAAAAGATCCGGGAACGGGTGGGCATAGTTTGCGGGCTTTTTGAGGATGCCGTCCTCGTAGAGATTGGCTACGATTCGGATCGCCTCAGCCAGCAGGATGTCGGCCTCTCTGATCATTTTGTCGCCCTTTTCCAGCTCCCCATTCGCGAACTTGCCGGAGTGGCATTGGCGGCAGGTCTTCAGCATCTTCTTACGTTCTTCATCCCAGGACTTCTGCGTGAGACGCACCACATCAGCGGCCTTGACCACCTCAAGACGCTCCGTAGGATTGCCCTCGGGATCAAGCACGCCATAAGCCTGCAAAATACTCTTGCGAGCCTCCGCCCACACCTTGTCCGCTGGCATGGGAAGTCGTACGGCGAGAAATCCCCAAGCCGTGCGGACCTCGTGATTGCCGTCCTGCATATGGCAGGTCTGGCAGGTCGGCGCGGATGCGTTTTCCGGCAGGAGTCGCTGTTGCTTCAACAGGAACCTGACCCCGTGCTTGGACGTAGAATACATCTCCCACTGGGGATGGTCAAAACCCATGTGGCAGGTCTGACAGGCCTGCGGCTGTTGAGCTTCCTTGACGGAGAAGGTGTGGCGGGTGTGGCACACGTCGCAAGAGGCGAGACCGAAAATGCTCCCCTGCTCCATCAGATCGGCTATATCGGCCTTGCTCTTGAGGCCGAGTTTGTGGCAGCCGCCGCAGCCCTTCATCCCCTCCATCATGGCCATCGGCTGCCAATGGGCCGTCGGCATCGCCTTCATCGCCGACCAGGCCATGGCGTGTTTGCCGGACTTGAACTGGTTCCACTGGGGCTCATGACATTTGCCGCACCAGTTCGGCTCGACCGGACGCACCAGGTCGACGTCGTCCTCGGACATATGATAGACGCCGTGGCAGACCGAACAGGTCACCAGGTTCTTGCTGTGCTTGCTGAGCTCCCAATCGGAGACGATGCCGGGCGTCACATCCAGGTGGCAGGTGACGCACTCGCGCTTTTGGACCAGTTTGATCTCCGTGGGGTAGTTGGCCTTGATCCACCGCCTGAGACCCCCCTTAAGGGCATAAACCTTCGTGAACCCTTTGGCTATCAGTTGACGCGCCACCCGGGCGCTGGTAGCTTCACCCGGTCAGGCGCAGTACGTAACAATGGTCTTGTCTTTGGGGTATTTGTCGGCCCACGCGTCGACGTTGTCGGGATCCTCGTGCACGGCCCCGGGTAGTTTCTGATTGACCGTCTTCCACTGATCGCCGACAAGACAGTCGATGATGACAAGATCAGGATTCCCAAGCATGGCCTTGAGCTCCTCTTTCGGCATTCGGGGAGCGTCGCCAGCTTCATCGTCCTTTGCAGCCGGTGTATCGGTGCAAACTGCGACCAGCGCCACGGTCGCTACAGCAACGAGCGAAAGCAGTAAGAAGCGTCTCATGGATCTCCTCCTTTGCTGAAGGTTCCAGGCCAAAAGGTGAATATTCGAAGACTACTCCCCTGAGCGGCGCAAGTCAACAAGAGTTGAAACAGCGCCCCTGGGTCTAAAGCTCAATTTCCTGCCGGATTACGGATCGAGGTAGGGCCCCGAGCGAGACCTTTTTGGCCGCCCGGGCCCCGGCACGGAGGGCCTTCACGTTCATCTCCAGGGTCTTCGGGGGGACCCGGGCCGACAGGGCGGCCTCAAGTTTCTTCAACGAGACCTCCCGGCAGAGAAAGGAGACGGCTCCCAAGGCCACCATGTTGGCCACGAGTTCTTTGCCCACTTCCTTGCGGGCGATAGGGGTGAAAGGGATCGCCACGACGCGGTCCGTAGGGGCCTGCTCCACCAGCGAGGAGTCGACGACCAGCAGTCCGTCCGGCTTGAGATCGGGAAAATGGGCGTCGCAGGCGGCCTGATTCATGGCCACGAGCATATCGAGCTTGATGGCCTTGGGATAGTCGATCTCGTTGTTGCTGATGACGACGTCGGCCTGACTGCTTCCACCCCGGGCCTCCGGGCCATAGCTTTGGGTTTGACAGACATACTTGCCGTCATAGACGCCCGCGGCCTCCGCCAGCACGAGGGCGGCCATGAGGATCCCTTGCCCTCCCGAACCACTGAATCGAATCTCGTAGCGATCTTTCTCCATTGGCATTAACCCTAATGCAGCATAAACAACACGGCGAAAATTGTGAGAAGACAAAAATGGCAGAACTCTACGTCGTTTTAGATGTTAATCTTGGATGTTATTGGCAATGAGATTCAAGCGACCCAAAAGACGCCCTGTTGTTTACCCTCCCGCCTTCGCTATGGCTTCGGCGTGGCAAGCCGGGAAAGCCGATAGTGCCGCATCTTCGGCGTTGTCAAGGGCTCGCAGTAGCGTACTACGGCTTCACCCATGACGCCTTGAATCTGCATCATTCTCAGCTTTTGCATCATCAGGGTCCACCTTCGGGGGCCTGCCTGGCCCGATCCCGGATCTTCTGGTATTCCTCGGTGTAGATCGGTTTTTCCTCGTCAGCCAGGATCCCGATCGTGAATTTGTCCTTGAGATCGTCCGGTGCCATAGCTTGGGCCTTCTGGATGTTAATCGCGCGATCCCGCAGCCATTTCATCATCGTCACCGGATCGGCCATGTCGTTTCGTCTTCCAAATTGAACGTGACAGTTGGACATGACCTCCAGGACACTGAACCCCCGTTTCTGCAGTCCTTTGACCATAAGGTCCTCAAGGAGTTGGCCGTGATAGACCGTGCCGCGCGCGACGAAATCGGCCCCCGCGGTCACCGCCAGCTCCGCGATCGAAAAGGCGTGTTCGATATGGCCGTAATGGGATGTGGTCGCATAACGACCGTAAGGGGTTGTGGGTGAGTGTTGCCCGCCGGTCATGCCGTAGATCTGATTGTTGATAATGATCGCATTCAGATCCAGATTCCTGCGCGCCGCATGGATGAAGTGATTACCGCCGATAGCGGTTGCGTCTCCGTCACCCATGATGGTGATCACCGTGAGCGAAGGCTTTGCGAGCTTGACACCGGTGGCAAAGGTCAAGGCGCGCCCATGGGTGGTATGAAGGGTATTGAAATCGACGTAGACGGGCATGCGTCCGGAACAGCCGATGCCTGAGGCGAGGACGATCTCGTCCTTGGACAGCCCCGAACGATCAATAGCGCGAATGAGCGCCCCCAGGACGATGCCGTTGCCGCATCCGGGGCACCAGACGTGTGGGAACTTCTTATCGTGGCGCAGGTACTTGTGGATGAGTTTCGTGACTTCTACGGGCATACTCTGCTCCTGGATCTCAGTAAATCCCCCCGACGCTCGGCCCTGCGATGGGATTGCGAAAAAATCTCAAAAAACCTCGGGAGTCGCCAAGCATAATCAGATCCTCAGCAGGGACTCATAAATTTCCTGGGGCGTAATAAACTGTCCATTCATTTTGGAGAGTTTCTCAACGGGACAGCCGTCCGGATTTACCCGCTTAACCTCCCGGCTTATCTGGCCCATATTCATCTCGGGCACCAAGACGATTCGCCCATGCCGCAGTATCTGCTCCAGGGCGCGACGGGGGAACGGAAAGAGGGTGACCAACTGGAGCATCCCGGCCTTGATGCCCCGTTCACGGGCATTCAGGACGGCACGCCTTGCAGATCGTGCAACGGAGCCGTAGGCAATGACGATGACGTCGGCATCATCCAACATAAACGGCGTTGTCATCTGGATTTCATCAAATCCCAGGGTGATCTTGCGAAAGACACGATTCATGAAACCTTCGATCTCATCGGGTCGCTGAGTGGGAAAGCCGCGCACATCGTGGACGAGACCGGTCACGTGATACCGGTATCCATCCCCAAAGGCCGCCATCGGCGGGACCCCCCGATGCATGTCCTCATAGGGGATATACCATTCCGGGGGCATGCTGGGTCGGCTTCGGTCAACGACCTCGACGTCGTCGCGGGCGGGCAACAGGACCGTTTCACGGGTGTGCGCGACGATCTCGTCGGAGAGGATGATGACGGGTACGCGAAATTTCTCCGACAGGTTAAAGGCCTTGACCGTGATGTCAAAGCAGTCGCGGACGGTCGAAACCGCCAAGACGATGATCGGGTGATCCCCATGGGTCCCCCACCTGGCCTGCATCACATCGCCCTGGGCCGGATTGGTGGGCAGGCCCGTGCCGGGGCCGCCCCGCATCACGTTCACGACGACACAGGGGACCTCGGCAATGCAGGCATATCCCAGGTTTTCCTGCATCAAGGAAAAGCCCGGCCCGCTCGTGGCTGTCATACTTTTTACCCCGGCCAGTGAGGCGCCTATGACGGCGCCCATACTGGCAATCTCATCCTCCATCTGAATAAAGGTGCCGCCGATCTGGGGTAGTTTTACGGATAAAATCTCGCAGATTTCGGAGGCCGGCGTAATCGGATAACCCGCAAAGAAACCGCAGCGGGCTGCAAGGGCGCCCTCGACAATGGCCTCGTTTCCCTGCAGGAGGCGTTTCTTCTTCGACTTCTTCGTTCTCATATACCATTCCTGCCCGCCAGGTCTGAGCGCTCCTTGATGGTGATGGCGAAGTCCGGGCAATGCAATTCGCAGAACCTGCAACCGATGCACCGGTCAGGGTGCTCAATACGGGGAACGCCATCTTCAGCGCAGCCTAAAACCCCGCGGGGACAAAATGAACTGCATATCCGGCAACCTTTACACCAATCTTTGAAGATGAATTGGAGATACTTCTTCTTTCGTTCGGTCTGAT
>CAZAGT010000001.1:16504-47674 GCA_964484515.1 uncultured Desulfobacteraceae bacterium
CTTCCTGACTTGAACAGGAGGCTTCGAGTGCTTGGACTTCTGGGGATTTCCCTCTTTCACTTCCCTCAACGTATTTACCTCGATATGGCCGGCGTCCCGGAGCCGGTTAGAGTAAGGCTTCCGAAAGACTAACGCTCAACAAGAACGACATCGAATTATACGGCATACAACGTTGTTTTACAAGCATCGCCATGACTGTACTGATTTATAAGCAGTCATTTCGATTTGACAGCGGATCACCTTTTACCTATACTCCGCCCGCGAAAAAGAACTGTATCTTGGGCGGTCCAGGCCCCCCCCCTGTTTCGGCAGTAGCAAGGTTATCGGACAGCCTCTTTGAGGCCCTATACATAACGGCTCTTGATCTGAGAGTCGGTGAGGTACTAACCCATGCGGAGGAATTTGTCATGTTCTACGACGCTGAAGTCCCAGAGTTAAAACCCGGCCAGAAGAGAGCTACGGCCCTGGTAATTCTGAATCCGTCGGAGTCACGACGGCTGCTTGGCAAGGCGGTCAAGGCCCTGCCCGAAGTCAAAAACGCCTGGAAGGGCGGGATGATCATCATCGGCCGGGGCATCACAAACGCCTACGTCACCGAGGAACTCTTCAATATCAAGATAGAGCCCAAGGCGGCCCAAACAGTGGGGATGGTCTGGAATGGAATTACCACCGGCCACTCCGGTCCGCCTCCCTGCACGTGGCATGTGATCAAGAACGGGGAAGTCGTTGAGGGTGCCGACTCGAACGCCGAGATCCTCAACTTCACCCACGAAGACGTCTTTATCAAGGGTGCCAACGCCGTTGATAGGGACGGGAACGCGGGCATCTATGTCGCTTCCTTCAAGGGCGGGACCATAGGCATGGCCTGGCCCGTGGTTACCCCGCGAGGCTCCAATCTCATCATTCCGGTGAGTTTGGAGAAGATGGTGCCGTCGGTCATTGAGGCGGCCAAACACACCGGCCTGCACTACTTCAATTATAGCACCGGTCTGCCGATCAAACTCATGCCGGTGCCCCTGGGAGCGGTCGTCACCGAGATCGAGGCCTTCGCCGTGTTGGCGGGAGTCAAGGCCTACCACATCGGCTCCGGCGGTGTTGGGGGCTCGGAAGGGTCGGTGCACCTGACCCTGGAGGGGAGCGAGGAGGCGGTGAAAACAGCCTTTGAACTCGTCAAGACGATCAAGGGGGAGCCGCCCGCGAGTCTGACGGACCAGCTCTTCGTCAAGTCGGCGGCCGATTATGATTTCGATCCCGCAGCCCAGCTCGCCACACTCGGGGGAATCTAGGAGCTCATCGGAGAGCTAGCTCCTTCGGAGGCTGCCGGAAAATGTCCTGGTGCAAGGCTTCCGAAGTCCTGAGGAATGAGGCGTACACAGAAGTACGCGGCAGCCGCCTAGTACCGAATGACCTCTCTCCAGTTGTAGGGGTCTTCCTTTTCGGCATACTGTATGGCGACGATCTCGTCGTAAAGCCTGCGGGAGAGATCTCCCATTTTGCCACCGGCGACCACGATGTCCTTGCCCTTGTAAGCAATCTCACCCACAGGCGAGATGACGGCTGCGGTGCCGGTGCCGAACGCTTCCTTGAGACGGTCGTCTTGGGCCGCCTGAATCACTTCGTCGATGGAGAGGGAGCGTTCCGTCATCTTGATTCCCCAGTCCTTCACGATCTCGATCACGGAGTCCCTGGTGATCCCGGGAAGGATACAACCATCGAGGGGTGCCGTGATGACCTCGTCCTCGATCATGAAGAACATGTTCATGGTGCCGACTTCTTCGATATGCGACCGTTCGACGGCATCCAGCCATAATACCTGCGTAAAGCCCTTCTTCTTGGCCTCTTCAGCCGCAAGCAGACTCCCGGCATAATTGCCGGATGTCTTGGTGGCACCCGTACCTCCGGGTGCGGTGCGAACGTATTGATCTTCGACGTAGATCTTTACGGGATTGAGGCCCTCTTTGTAGTAGGCACCCACTGGGCCGATGATGATATAGAAGATATAGTTCTTGGAGGGACGCACACTCAGATGGGCCTCTGAAGCGATCATAGTGGGTCTGATGTAAAGGGAGGTACCGGGGCTTTTCGGGATCCACTCACGGTCCAACCAGATGAGCCTTTTCATACCCTCTCTCACCACGTCAGCGTCCACTTGGGGCATGCAGATCCTGGGAGCCGAGTTATTGAGGCGTCTGAGGTTTTCTCCCGCCCGGAACAGATAGATCTCTCCGTCAGCGCCATAGTAAGCCTTCAACCCTTCAAAAACGACTTGAGCATAGTGGATTCCCAAGGCAGCAGGGTCGAGATCCAGGGTTCGATAGGGTTCGATGCGCGGGTTGAACCACCCCTTTGCATCCTCATACTCCATCAAGAACATGTGGTCGGTGAAAATGCTGCCAAAACCGAGTTTGGATTCATCGGCCGGCTTTTGTTTCAGCTGCTCCGGTCCCGCCAGGGTTACTTTGATCTCCATGAATATCTCCTCGTTCGTAGCCGTTTGGCTGCTGTAACATGTTGGAACGTCGGTCGCACGTTGTTATATTCGGATTAGCAGAATGCAGGGTCGGCTCCCGCCTTTAGGATTCCCGCTGTTGGCCCGTTGATTCTTCACTTGTCCTTTTCTTGCTCATTAGCGCAATGGAAAGGAAATACGCCAACAGTCCGTAGAGGACGACAGTCCCGATAATCAGGACGACGATGGCACTCGCATTTAACATCGGTCTCAGGCCTCCTTCTCTTGTAAGAGTCTGACTTTTCAAAATTCGTCGTAGCGTTAGGCTTTACTAAAGACCCAAAGTGATACCCTTATTGCGCGTCTTCGCTCAATTGGGCCAACCGTCTTCTTTATTGGCTGGTATCCTCCTTGCCACCGGCTCCCAGTATCAACGACAGGATGATGATCACCGCCAGGGTGCCCCACATGGCAATCAAGGTGGCCCACACGGGGTAACCGCTATAACTGGGAAAGTCACTAACAAGACCCCAGATGAGCACATAGATCAGCCCGATCGGCACGACAATCTTTACCATCCATTCAAACCAGGCCCCAATCTTGATATCTGAGACGGCGTTAGCCTCTTGACGCAATCTCTCGGCACCGTAAACCCAGCCGATTATCAGGATCTGCAGGAGTCCGGCGATGAGTAGACCGTGAAAGGAGACTGCCCGATCGACCATATCGAGCCAAAACAGTCCCGAGCCGGGCGTGAAGATGATGACACCGATCACAAATCCGGCGATGGAAACGGAAAGGGCCGCCTTTTTGGTGGAGACCCCCCACTTGTCGGATATGGGGGTGGCCACCGCCTCGGCCAAAGAAAAGGCGGAGTCAATGCCCAACACCCAGAGACAGGCAAAGAAGATGATCCCAACGACCTGGCCCGCAAAGGGCATCATGGAGATGGCAATCGGAAAGGTCTGGAACGCCAGTCCTACCCCACCGCCGGCGACCTTTTCGATGGGCTGATTGAGCTGCAGAGACAGAAAGCCGAGGGCACTGAACACCGCAAAACCGGCAAAAAAGGACGTTCCGCAATTCGCCAGGGAAGTGATGATGGCATTGTTGTTGATGTCTTCCTCCTTGGGGTTGTAGCTGCCGTAGGCGAACATGATGCTCATCCCCAGCGAGAGGGTAAAGGCGATCTGGCTGATTGCTGCAAACCAGACCTCGCCGTCTGCAAGGGCAGCGAAATTAGGCGTCAGATAGAAATTCAGACCATTGACAGCGCCGGGAAGGGTGATCCCCCGAATAAACAGGATGGCCAACAAACACCAGGGAATGATGACCGTCCACTTGACCAGTTTGCCAAGCCTCTCCGGACCCTCATAAATGAACCAGTAGATCGCGACCCATGAGAAGATGAGGGCTGCGATGATCGATATCTGGTATCCGCCCCATTCTCCAGGCCCCCCGGTCAGGCCGAGGGTCTGGTTGAAGAAAGGCCCTACCTGGTCGGCGGCTGCGGCGCCCTGCCCCCATGCCAGTGTCGCCGATGAGACCAGGTAGACGATCGACCATGCCATGATGACGGTGTAGTAGCAGGAAATTACAAAGGCGATGAGGGTTGAAAGCCATCCCGTCCATTCCCATTTCTTGCCGATGCGTGCCATGGTGCCCGGGGCGCCTCGCTGCATGAGCTGCCCCATCCCGATTTCGGCGATGAACCAAGGGATTCCGATGGCAATGAGGCTGATGAGCCAAGGGATCAGAAAGGCGCCACCGCCATACTTGTAGGCCAGATACGGAAAACGCCAGACGTTGCCTAAACCGATCGCGGAACCGATTGCCGCAAAAACGAAACCCCAGCGCGAAGGCCATCTATCTCTTCCGGGCATACCCCCTCCACCTCCTTGAATTTTTATGGAACATTAAACAGTTAGCTCCCCTGCCTGTCAACAGAAAAGTAGGCGGGGCCCTTGCCTCAGCTCTCCGGGTCGAGGGGTGGAGGCGATGGAACGAGAGACCTCAGTCCCATAGCTGAATTCCTTGAGAGAAGCGATGGGCCTCTGAACGCCAACTATGCTATTATCGCCCTGGCGAGCGACGATCATTCGAGTTCAAGCTCGCAACTCTTGTGCAGGATGCGAAGGTGTTTTGTTGAAGGTGACACTTTCAGGTTTCGGTGTTCCGGTTTCAGGTGTCGGTGAACCTCCAGTTGTGAAACCCGAAGCATGAAACCTGGACACTCCTTAGATAGCGAGCATCGGAGTTGAACACGGACGGGCTGGCGTGATGAACTCGGTTGAAGGCACAATCAGGAAGGTAAAGACCACTATTGCCCGTAACGGCATGATTCATTCCGGAGACGTCGTCATTGTGGCCGTTTCAGGTGGCGTCGACTCGGTATGCCTACTCGATATCCTCTCCGAGCTTCAGACGGAGCTGGGGATAGAGCTGGTGGTTGCACATTTCGATCACGGGTTGCGGCCCGCCGAGGATGAAATGGAGACCCGCTTTGTACGTGATCTTGCCGTCCGGATGAAGCTGCCGTTCGAGGTCGAAAAAGGTGCTCTTCATGGAGTGGGCGGAGCGGCTTCGTTGGAGGAGAAGGCCCGGGATGCAAGATACGCCTTCCTTCAGTCCGTGAGGAAAAAACATCACGCGCAGAAGATAGCCGTGGGCCACAACCTGAATGACCAGGCTGAGACGGTCCTGATGCGATTACTGCGGGGCAGCAGTCCGACGGGCCTGGCCGGAATCCCGCCGCACAGGGATAAGATCTTGATCCGGCCACTCCTCGAGACCAGGCGCAAAGAGATCGAAATCTATGCGGAGGCAAGGGAGCTCAGGTACGTAACGGATAGCTCCAATCTTGAGACCACTCACCTGCGAAATAAAATCCGACTTGAACTGATACCGGCGTTGCGAACGTACCAGCCTCGGCTGGTCGAGCACCTTGGACGACTTTCATCCGATTTGAGGAGTGATGGCGAATACCTGGAGGCCACAGCCGAAGCCTGGATAGAAAGAGAGGCGCAGCGGGATCATCGCGGCGACATCTCGGTATCCATTTCATCCTTCCTGAGATGTCCGGAGCCTGTTAGGCGACGGGTAACGAGGAGACTGTTGATCCGGGTCAAGAAGACGCACCGGCGAGTAGGGCGCAGCCATATTGCATCCATTGAGGCCCTGGCGCGTGGAGATAGGCCACAGGGCGCCCTCAGCCTGCCGCACGGAATACGAGTCAGAAGGGCCTACGACAGATTGATTCTGACGAAACAGGCCCAGCAAAAGCCGCGACCGTTTCACCTCTCCCTGGAGGGGCCGGGGGAGTTCTATCTGGAGGAGACAGGACGGCGGCTTACAATAGAAGAAATTTCGGCGGATTCTCGTTTGAACTTCTCAGACCCGACGTGGGTCGGGTATCTGGATGCAGATAAAGTGCCCTTTCCCCTCATTTTACGAAGCCCGAAGCCTGGCGATAGATTCATGCCCCTTGGGATGGTGGGTCACAGAAAACTGAAAGATTTCTTCATCGATCTCAAGGTACCCTCGCAGGAAAGGGCCAAGACGCCCATCTTGGTGCGGGGCGCCACTCCCGTCTGCGTTTGCGGGCATCGCATCGATGAGAAGTTCAAGGTCACTCCGCGGACGGAGAGGATTCTTAAGATAACGGTGGGTTAGCATCGGGCTCCTCGGCCAGATGCAGAGTGTAGGTCTTAGGCGGCGATGCGCTCTGGCGAGAAAATGGCGGGCTTTTGCGGGGAGCGGAAGCATTCCGCGAAGAGAATAGTCAGTCAACCGGGCTCTTGTTTATAACGCACTTCACCTCCAAGAGACTCGATGAAGCCTCTTTTCTGGCAGACCATTTTGGGTCGTTGCGAGCCGAAGAAATTGACGAGAAATCGGTAGGCGCTTTGGTGGTCCATGTTGGGACCGCAGGTCTCGAAGGTCACGGCGACGAAGTTGTACTCCGGCCAGGTATGAACGGCCAGGTGGGATTCGGCAATGGTCAACGTCCCGCTGACGCCCCAGGGTTCAAAGGTGTTGAACGAATCCGCGATGACTTCGGCCCCCAGGAGCTCGGCGGCCTTCAACATGCCCTGCCTGATCCAGCCGGCATTGAGGAGGGTCTCATGCCTGCAATCATAGAGGTCTATAAGCACAAGGTCCAAAAGGGATGTCAATGCATCTCCCCCACTATTGCTTTACGTGTTGAATTTCCCAACCCCTTTCGATTCAACCTCGAACAGCCGGTTGCCCGGGAACCCGGAAGAATTTGGGATCATAATATAGAATGGCGTTTGAACAGATGTCAATCTTTTCCCAATCCGAATCCAAGCAGGTCTATTTCTCGAATACCCTCCTGATTTCAGCCCGATAGGGAGGTCGGAGGATGCCTTTTTCGGTAATAATCCCTGCCACGTACTTATTTGGAGTCACGTCAAAGGCCGGGTTGAGGGTCTTTACATCCTTGGGGCCGATGGCCGTTTTTCCAAAGTGGCTTATCTCTTGGGGGTTTCGTTGTTCCACCGGGATCCTATCGCCCGATGCGATACTCGGATCGATGGTCGATAAGGGAGCCGCCACATAAAAGGGTATCTTGTTCTCCTTAGCAAGTACGGCGACCTGATACGTTCCGATCTTGTTGGCCACGTCCCCGTTGGCGGCAATCCTATCCGCACCGGTTATGACCATATCCACCTTCCCTTGACGCATTAAGGATCCGGCGGCGTTGTCGGTGATCACTGTTACGGGGATCCCGTCTTCCATCAATTCAAAGGCCGTGAGGCGAAGACCCTGTAACCATGGTCTAGTCTCATCGGCAATGATGGTGACACCTTTGCCGGAACGGTGAGCGGCTCTGACCACACCCAGGGCCGTGCCATACCCTCCAGTGGCAAGGGCGCCGGCATTGCAGTGAGTCAGGATACTCGCCCCCCGGCGCACGAGCTTCTGCCCGTGCGCCCCTATTTTGCGGTTGATCTCGATATCTTCGGCAAGGACTTCTTCCGATTCCCGCCTCAAGGCGGTCCTGATCTCGGCCGGGTCACGGCCGGCCATCTTCTCGACCAGGCGAGTCATTCGGTCGACGGCCCACTTGAGGTTTACGGCGGTCGGTCGAGCTTGCGCCATCCGCTGGGCCATTTTCCTAAACCGGGAGCTGAAGGTTTGATAGGAAGCGGCCTGGATATTTTCCGCTCCAAGCGCCAGTCCCATGGCGGCCGCTACACCGATGGCCGGAGCCCCCCGGATGACCATCTTTTCGATGGCCCTGACCACATCCATGTAACCACGGCAGGTGTACCACTCCAATCGGCGAGGTATCTTGCGCTGGTCTATCATGCGGATCTGTTTGCCGTGCCATTCAATAGTGGGAACCATCATGCCTCTGGATTCTAAGACCTTGTTTTAATCGTTTTATGAAAAGGTCGTTTTCCGTTGGGATGTATCGTACTGAAAGGCTCATAGCTCAAAGGAAATGAGCTAGACCTGACTGCTATCAGCTTCGAGCTATGAGCTCTCTTAGGTGATCCTTTCGCGCCACCCATAGGGATCTTCCTTTTCCGCGTACTGGATACCGACGATCTCATTGTATAAACGCTGCGAGAGCCTTCCCATCTCCCCCCCGGCTACAACGTAGTCTTCTCCCTTATAGGTCACCTGCCCGACGGGGGAGATCACGGCCGCCGTTCCGGTGCCGAATGCCTCTTGAAGGCTGCCGTCCTTGGCCGCCTCGATCAACTCGTCGATCGCTAGGGAACGCTCGGTCATTTTCAGTCCCCAATCCTTGACCATCCGAATGACCGAGTCCCGGGTGATGCCCGGGAGGATACTGCCATCGAGCGGAGCGGTGATGACCTCGTCATTCAGCACGAAGAACATGTTCATGGTGCCTACTTCTTCGATGTACTTGCGGCGAGCGGCATCAAGCCAGAGTACCTGGGTAAACCCCTTCTGCTTAGCCTCTTCAGCAGCCAAGAGGCTGGCCGCATAATTGCCGGCGGTCTTGATCTCTCCGGTACCGCCAATCGCGGCCCGAACGTATTTGTCCTCAACAAAGATCTTGACGGGGTTCAGCCCCTCCTTGTAATAGGCGCCCACCGGCCCAACGATAATGAAGAAGAGATAACCATGCGCGGGCCGGACACCGAGATGGGGCTCAGTCGCAAGCATCGTGGGCCTGATATAAAGGGACGTGCCCTGGCTTTTGGGCACCCAATCCTTATCCAAGAGGATGAGCTTCTTCGTTCCTTCCATCGCCAGGTCGATATCGACTTCCGGCATACAGATCCGGCGTGCGGAGCTGTTGAACCTTTTGAAGTTCTCTCGCGGCCGAAAGAGGTAAATCCCCCCGTCTGCCCCGTGGTAGGCCTTGAGTCCCTCGAAGATCTCCTGTCCGTAATGGAGCGCCATGGCCGCGGGATTGATCGTGAGATCGTGGTAGGGCTCGATTCGGGCATTAAACCAGCCTTTTCCGGTTTCGTAATCCATTAGGAACATATGGTCGGAAAAGATATCGCCGAAGCCGAGGGTAGACTCGTCTTTGGGTTTGTCTTTTGAAAAACCGGGTCCGGCAGGTGTGACTTTGATCTCCATCGATGTCTCCTAAAGATTTGTTCGTGGTGTGTTGGTTGTTGTCTGTTGCAGAAAAGCCCGAAATATTATGTGATGTTTCAATGCTGACGATGAACCGATCAGGGATGCCAACTTCCCGTCGGGGGGGAAGCGAGGGCATTTCTTCTACGATACCAGAATACTCGCAAAGTTCTGTCGATTAACATACCAGAATACCAATGACAACCGTTTTTGCCCGGGATTTCTTTGGCGGGCGTGCCCAGTGGGATCGTTTGTTGCGCTTCGCTATTATTTGGCGTAATATCTGCAGCGAATTCAAGGAGGATAGCCGAGGGGATGGGTGACGACAATGACGATGGGAATAATCCTGCTCGTATTGATTCTAGTCGGTTGGATGGCGATATCTTATTTGAAGAAGAAGGATGAAAAGCCCCCGACCGAGAGCTACGTCTGTGATGTATGTGGAGAAAGGGAGTGCATTTGCCATAAGGAAAATCCAACCCATCGAGAAGATTGACCTTGGAGAGGAGAGAGATTTTTGCCGATTGACCAAGGGAACCTGCAAAGAAGTCGGGATTCTCGTATGAAACTCCTTGAAATGAGGTCTATTCAACTTTAACAGGTGAACAGACATCAAAGAATTTCAAAATGTCAAATTCGAGTACTAGTCCATGAAGTTTCCGGGTTGATCAAACTGGTCGGCACGCGGCAAGTGGCGGTGCTGACCACTGACTTCCGGCTTCTGATTGTGGTCCCCAAGAGGAGATCGCGCAATCATGAGTTCTGCTTTTGAAGACGAGGGCATGCACTACGAAGGGAACTGCATCAGGCCCCCCAGTGAGGCCAATAGCATCCTGCTGCAAGTCACCCTGGGTTGCTCGCACAATAAGTGCTCGTTTTGCGGCACCTACAAGGATAAACGCTTCACCATCAAGGATGACGAGATCATCTTGAGTGACATTCGGTTTGCATCCAAGGTCATGAAAAGGCAGGACCGTCTTTTTCTCATGGACGGTGATGCCCTCATTATTCCCCAGAAGCGCCTTATGTGGATCCTGGAGCAGATCCGGGAAAACCTCCCCTGGGTGAAACGGGTCGGGGCGTATGCCAACGCCAAGAGCATCAAGATGAAATCCCCGGTGGAACTCACCGAATTGAGGGCAAACCGACTCGGGATCCTCTATCTCGGCGTGGAGAGCGGCGATGAGGAAACCCTCCGGAAGGTATGCAAAGGGACCACGGCCGAGAATCTCGTCAACATGGGTAGAAAGGTCAGGGAGGCTGGGATCAAGTTGTCCGTGACGGTCTTGCTAGGGATTGCGGGGGTCGAAAGGTCTCTCGAACACGCGCGGGCCACCGGTCGGCTTTTGAGCGCCATGGATCCCAACTACGTCGGGGCGCTAACCGTCATGGTGATTCCGGGGACCCCCCTTTATGAGGCGTATCGCAAAGGGGATTATCAACTGCCGGACGAGAAGGGACTTCTCGTGGAACTGCGGGAAATGATAAGCTATACGGATCTGACCAGGGGCCTCTTCTTCTCAAACCACGCCTCCAACTACCTGCCTGTCAAGGCCCGCCTGCCCAACGGCAAACAGGAGGCCCTGAATCTGATCGACTCCGCGTTACGGGGGGAGGTGGGACTAAAACCAGAGTGGCTCCGAGCCCTCTAGCGAGCTGTCAAAAAGCGTCCATCTGTGGCGTTGCCCGCGTCCCTCGTCGCTGCGACGTACTTCGTATGTACGCCTCACTCCTCGGGAGCACGGGCGCCTAGCATCTGGAGACTTTTTGACAGTCCGCAGGGTCCGGCCTTGAAAGGGCCTTTTCCAGATGAGCGGCGTCCTCCGCGCGTTTCCGCCTGCGACGTACGCAAAAGGGCAAATGTAAAAGGTAGAAGGTAGAAGGCAAAACAGAAAAGAAGAAGAAAGTACCTGAAGTCTTTTGTTTTTGCCTCCAACCTCGAACCTCACTCCTTAGTTCTATTCGAAGATTGCCTCCACAAAATCAGACGCATCAAAAGGGCAGAGGTCCTCCATCCCCTCCCCGATTCCGATGTAGCGGATCGGGATACGCAACTGATGGGAAACCCCCACGACGATCCCGCCCTTGGCGGTTCCGTCCATCTTTGTCAGGATGATACCCGTAATTCCCAAGGCCTTATTGAACATCTCCGCCTGGGCGATGGCATTCTGACCCGTGGTCGCATCGAGGACCAGCCAAACCTCGTGGGGCGCGCCATTCAGTTTTCGCCCGGCGACCCGCTGCAGTTTTTCGAGTTCGTCCATCAGATTGACCTTGGTGTGCAGACGGCCGGCGGTATCAATAAGAACCACGTCGATTTTCCGTGCCGACGAAGCGCCCAGGGCATCGAAGACAACGGCGGATGGATCGGATCCCTGCTTCTGCTTGATGACTTCAGCACCGACCCGCTCGCCCCAAATCGTGAGCTGCTCGATGGCAGCCGCCCTAAAGGTATCGGCGGCGACCAGCATCACACTTTTGCCTTGCTCCTTGAAAAGACGAGCCGCCTTGGCGATGGTCGTCGTTTTCCCAACCCCGTTCACGCCGATGACCATGATCACCAGCGGCTCACCGGGTCCCGGGGTCCCGGGCCCAGAGTCAGGTGCGGTCAAGAAGGCCTGGATATGATCCTTGAGGGCGCCCTTGAGTTTTTCGGGATCGTCGAGCTTTTTGCGGGCGACGCCATTTTGAACGAGGTCAAGGAGTTCCTGGGTCGTGGCCACGCCCAGATCGGAGGTGAAGAGGATCTCCTCGAGGTCCTCTAGGAGGTCTTGGTCGATTTCTTTTTTGCCAAGTACCAGCCTGTCGAGGCGATCCGTCAGGCCTGATCGTGTCTTTGAGAGCCTCTGTCGCAGGCGCTTGACAATCCCGGGTTTTGTTTGCTCGTCGGAGGTGGCCCTTTTCCCGAATAGCTTGATCATATACCCTCCCGCGTCATTGCGGGGGCATGATTACCAGGCTTCCGTTGAAAGGTCAAACAGGAAGGAGGAGGGCCTCCTGTAGTGGAGAAGGGGCGGCAAACGGAGGCTGCGCCCGCAATGGAATGGAGGCGGCGATTAGTTCCTTTCGAAACCCTGGAGGTCTACGGAAACGATCTTTGAAACCCCGGCCTTTTCCATGGTGACGCCGTAGAGCCGATCCACGATCTCCATGGATCGACGGTTATGGGTCACAAGGATGATCTGGGAATGCTTCTTGATCTCATGGAGGAGATCATTGAAGCGATTGATGTTGGCCTCATCAAGAGGGGCGTCGACTTCGTCGAGCAGGCAGAATGGGCTCGGTTTTATCAGATAAATAGAGAACAAGAAGGCCATGGCTACCAGGGCTTTCTCGCCGCCGGACAGCAAACCCATATGGCTAAGCTTTTTCCCCGGTGGGCGCACTTCGACGAGGACCCCGCTTTCCAGCGGTTTGTCTTCGTCGAGCAGTCTAAGGCCGGCCGTTCCGCCGTCAAAAAGGATCGGAAAGACGATTTTGAGTTTGGCGTCGACCTCCTTTAATGTCTTTAGGAAGTTGTCGCGCGACGTCTTATTGATCTTCCGGATGGCCTGATTGAGGGAGTCGATCGAACGAAGCAGGTCTTCACGTTGTCCCGACATGAAGGTGTGTCTCTCTTTCAAGGCTTCATACTCTTGAATGGCTGTCAGGTTGACCTCCCCCATCTTCTCTTTGATGGCCTTTTGCTGTTCAAGCCGATCTTTCACCTCAGCCGGCGATACATCTTCTTCCAGGTACTCGCCGCAAATCTCGGCCAAATCCAAGTCAAATTTGTCCTTGACCATCACAACCAGGTTTTCAAGTTTGAACCTGATCTCGGATTGCTCCATCCGTGCCCGGGTTATCTTCTCGCGGACCAGCTCCAGCTCCGTCCGTTTAGATTGAGCCTTGTCTTCCTCTTCTCGAATTCGGTGTCTCTGCCCGGCTCGATCCTGCTCGGCCGTATCGAGGATTCTCTGAGCCTCGTCCAGTGCGGCCCGGAGTCCCTCTAACTCTTCTTTCAAGGCGCCCTCTTTGAGGCGGCAGGTCTCGTAGTGCTCGCGCGACAGCGATATATCCTCTTCTATCTTCTTCAGCCTTTCTTGGCCCTCAAAGCTGAAGTCATCGACCCTTTGCATCTCACGTTGGAGACCTCGCTCTTCCTCTTTGGCGAGGTTGTAGTCCATTTTGAGCCTGTTCAGTTCATTTCGAAATTGTTCGAATTCTTCCTCGCTCTCCTTCAACTCGATCTCTTTCTGACGCAGGTAGGCTTCTTCTTCCTTTCTCTTGGTCTGGCATGCCACAAGCTCGGATTCTATTCTTTGCAGGGCCTCGGCGTGCTTCTGCTGCTCCTGGCCTTTGCGTTCGAGGTCGTTGGCGATCCGGTCGTTCAGCTTTTGCAGCTGATCCAGTTCGTGACTGAGCTGGAAGACGGTCTTGTCGACTTCGTTCAACTTCTCTCGGCAGTCGAGTCTTTCGTCCGTCAAACGTTGCAGCGAGGACTCTTTGGCTTCGATTTGACCGACTATCTCCTGGAGATCCGCCGCAATGCGCTCCGCCCGTTTCTGCTTCCGAGACACCTGTTCCTCAAGCTCCCTAATCTCCCGTTTTCTTGCGAGCAGGCCAGAGGAACTCGGCGTCGGTTTGCCGCCGCTCATGATTCCCCGGCTGTCCACCATATCCCCATCCGGCGTGACCAGGCATTGAGACCGTCCATTGGCTTCCCAGATGGATATGGCTTGATCAAGGCTTTCCACGAGAGTCGCATCGCCCAGGAGCGCATTTAGTAAGTGTCTATAGGCGTCTTTCACCGAGATTAGATCGCGCAGGAGGGGCAGTCCGTCGGCCCGCTTTGAAACGCCGTTTGTCCCATTGAGATCTTTCAGGGGTATAAAGCTGCACCGGCCCTTGGTACGTACCTTCAAATAATCGATCGCTTCCTTCCCGTCCGTTTGCCGTTCAACAATGATGTATTGGAGCTTCTCCCCAAGAACGGCCTCGAAGGCCTGCTCGAACCGGCGTTCAACCTGAATCATGTCGGCAACCAGCCCCAAGATACGGCCCTTACGGCGGGGCTCCAAATCGTCGGCTCGCATGATCGTACGCACGCCGACCTTGTAGCCTTCGTAATTCTCCGTAAGGGTCCGCAGGCTGGTCAAAAGAGACTGATCTTTGTGGAGTTCGCTTTCAACGGATCTCTGGTCGGACTCAAGATCTCGCCTTTTCTGACCGAGCTCTTCAAACGCGAGCTTTGCTCTCTTGATATCCTCGTCAATCTCGCTGAGCTTGTACGTTAGGGCTTCCCTCGTGCGGCTCTTTCTCTCCGATGCCTTGGTGAGCTTATCCATCTTTTCGCGAACGACGGCCTTCTCTTGCTCAAGCCGAGAGGTGCTGTCCGTGATTTCTCCAATACGCCGGCTCAGGTAGCCTGATTCTTGACTAAGGCTTATTTCGTGAGACATCCCCGATTGGGACTGGGTCCTGGCTTCTTCGTAGGCCTCTTTGAATTGTCTCAGCATCTCGCCTCGGCTGCGGGCGCGCTTCTCAGTGAGGGCGATTTCATCTTCCAGCTCGGCGGAGCCCAGTTTCACCTTCTCGATCTTCTGACTGAGGATGGCCTTTTCTTCCTGCAGTTCCCCCTGGCGGCGGCGGAGATCATCCTTTTCCACACCAAGGCGCGTCTCTATTTCCCGTTGCATGCGCTTCTCGCCAGCTATCGTCTCCAGATGGGTCTCCTTCTTGCTGACCTTTTCCTGAGAACGCAAATGGGCTGATCTCAGGCCGGAGATTTCATCATCCTTCTCCGCAAGCTCCAAATTCATGGTCTCTATCCTGGCCTGGAGCGAAGCAAGCTCTGTACTCTGCCGAACTTCCTCTTGGAGGAGGTCATCGGCGGCCTTTGATCTGTTGGTGGAGTCTGCCTTTAATTCCTGATAGAGATGGGCATTCAGGATCAATTCGAGCCGCTGGATCTCCTTGCTGATCGTCTTGAAACGACGGGCCTTGGATGCCTGTCTCTTGAGGGCTCTCATCTGTCGCTGGATTTCGCCCATGATGTCTTCAACCCGCTCAAGGTTTCTGCGGGTGAGTTCGAGTTTACGGCGCGACTCCTCCATCTTCTTCTTATACTTCGTGATTCCGGCCGCCTCCTCGATCATGGTCCGGGTCTCTTCGGGCCGTTGCTCCACGATTGAGCTGATTCGACCCTGCCCGATGATGGAGTAGGGTCTACTTCCCAGACCGGTATCCATGAAGATTTCTTGAATATCCTTCAATCGGCAGGGGACGTTGTTGAGCAGGTATTCGCTCTCGCCGGAACGGTATAGTCTTCTGGTTACGCTAATCTCATGAGAATCCATGAAATCAGCCGGCAACAGTCCGTTTCCGTTTTCAAGGACGATGGAGACCTCCGCCATACCCAGGGGCTTGGCCTCACCAGCGCCATTGAAGATCACGTCTTCCATCTGGCGGCCTCTGAGTTGTTTGGCGCTTTGCTCTCCCATGGCCCATCGGATGGCATCTACAATATTACTCTTGCCACATCCATTCGGTCCCACAATGCCGCTGATTCCGGTGGGAAAAGTAATCGCGAGTTTGTCCATGAAGGACTTGAAACCGATCATGGAAATTTTCTTGATTTTCATAAAAGCCTCCCCTGCCAGACAGGATGCAAAGAGCAGGTGCCTTTATCTTTAGCAGTTTCCCAAAAAATTGTAAAGAATAAATACTACATGATGTATATGGATGGGTCTGGGTATCAATATGTAGTGCCTTAGGACCAATCAACCGAAAAACATTGACAAAACAGAGCCTAAGTATCTAAAATAATATGAATTTTCCTAAAGTCCGGGAGCCTCTGGAAACCCCTATGCCCATCAAGATCCTCGTTCGTCTTATCATTTTTCTGCTGTTGGTTTACCCCTTTGAAGCCACCGCCGCTCAAGAACCGAGTGACGAAGAGACCTATTCCATATCCCTGGTTCAGACGGCAGAAGTGGACAAGGAGATCATCGAGGTCGACAACAAGAAGGTCTTGACGGAGTCCTATGAGATCCGAAAGGGGGATCATGTTTGGCAGTTATTGCGCGAAAGGGGGCTCCTCAAACGGAAGACCCTGGCGGAAACCCTGCATGTCTTGAGGACGCTGAATACCTCTTTCCAAAACCTCGATTTGGTACATCCCGGTGAAAAGATCCTTATCCCTCTGACGATTGTTCCGATTGACGGGCTGGCCCAGCGAGCTGAAAAGATCTCTAACGACACCGAAGCGGAAGAAGCGGAGCCCGTTTCGATCGAGACCCTCAAGGATATCAATCTCGAATATTATACCATCAAGCCGGGAGATAGCCTGACGAAAGTCATCAAGGGGCGCTACAATGTTTCCCTGGAGGACATCCAGGGGGAGTACCTGAACCTGGTCAGAAAACTCAATCCTTCGATCAAAGACCTTGACACCGTCTACCCGGGCCAAAAGGTCCGGTTGCCTATCTATTCGCCCCAGGTGGTCCGAAAGTCCATCGAAGCCCCCCCCCGTTCCGAGCCCGAACCAAAGAAGGAAACACCCGTTGTTGATGTCAATCTTAAGGCTCAGCTTAAAGAGATCTTCATGCTTATGGGGGAGGAATGGGTGGAGACGGGCGAGCATTTCATACCGCTTAGACAGGGTGGCCAAGTTAATCTAAAGGCCGAATCTTACCCGATCATAAGTCTTTCGAACGGTAGACGGATCGTGATAGACCTTCACCATGGACTGCCGGATAAGATGGTCGACCTGATCGAATCGAGCTGGGAGAATTATAGGATTTTTCGTTTGCGGAAAAACGACGATCTTCGTGCGGCCATCGATAGGATCCTGCCACTCTGCAACTACGCGAAGTTGTACACGCTGGGTCAGCCCCTGGAGCTCAGAGGAGATATCACGATCCGACTGACGGCCGATTGGATTATCGAGAAACGGACGGTATCTTCGGAAGCGTCGCCCCACTTCCTGATGGTGAACATGATCGAGAGCCCTACCGAGCGAACACCTGGCTTCGTCATCGACTTCTTGGCGGGCTATCGCATCGAGGTCATCGATTATCCGCCATCAGAAGAGGCGGCGGATGAGCCGATTGACGGAGCGGAGATCCTCAGCACGGGAAATGAGCTGTCGAGTCTGGTGGAGGTCCTGTTGAACTTGCTGGGCCAGCGTTTTGCGAAGAACCAGGAAATCCCCGTCTACCAAAATCGTTCATCGGATTTCAATCTGATCATTAAGACTGATTTTCTGTACAACCGGCAAGGTGTCGACTGCATCATTGACCTTACGGGACTGGGAGACGACGTCATTAACCTCCTGAGGGATCACCGTTTCGCGGTCCTCTCCCTGGCAGGAGAAGAGAATCCGACCGTCGTTCTGACCAAGACGCTCGACTTTGCCGGTGCTGAGTTCGATGCCGAATCCCACCCGATTCTGGCCATGAATCGTACTAAGGCAAGAAACGTCGAAATCACCGTGCCGGGTATCAAGTTTCGCAATTCTTCCGGCAGTCCCATCTTTGCCACCCAGTTGGATCTTCCCAGCGGTGTCGGCAGCGTTTTTTCCCAACAGGGCTACAAAATCCTCCAGCTGTCTCCATCGTCGCACACCATGACCGTTGAAAGCGGTGTCACCTTCTGACAGCGACGATACGCGCTCATGTCTATTGAACCCTCCCGATTCCTGCTGAGGCTGGTGGAAGACGCCCATTCGTCCCGATTTCATCAGGATTACCTTCAGCCTCGTCCCGTCAAATTCTCGCTATGCGAAACGGCGAAGCCGAGTGAACAGGGCAAGTCACGGCTCCGTGCATAAAGGGCTCAAGACGCAAGCCCGAAGGTGAATGGCGGAAACAGAATTCATGGCCGTTCTTCCTCGAACACCGCCGGAGGCGGGTAAACCTCAAGCGTCGGAGCTCGAATCTAAAAATTGGCTCCTCACAAGAATTTGTGAGGGAAAAAACCGTTTCCAGCCTCTGCGGTGGGAGGACGGTGATGTCTTTTCGCAGTGACTGGCGGGAGCCCCGGAATCGAAGAAAAGATATCGCAGGCCTCCCACAAGACTCCAGGGCAATCAGATTGAGATTCGAAAATCCGGATGTCGATCGATAAATGATGGTACTTCAATGCGTTGTGCTTTCGATATCAACCTATTGACCTGCAAATTTTTGTGAGCAGCCTAAAAAGTCAGCTCAGGATCCCGTCCGAGACACCTAATTGGCGGTCGCTTGAAAAAGGGCTGTCAGTTTTCGGAAAACGGTTGCGGTCAGCCGGATTTGGCGATAAGAGTTCGTGCGGAATGCCAACAAGGAGGAAGAAAAACGATGCCCCTAATGAAACCGGAGCAGTACGAAGAAAGCCTCAAGGCCCGCAATCCGCGTGTCTTTATGAACGGCCAACGGGTTGAGGACATCCTTACGAACAGGAATACGCGCACCGTCGTGGAGGCCAACAAGGCCAGCTATGCTTGGGCGTTGGATCCAAGGTATAGCGAGATCATGAGCATCTATTCACCGCTGGTGGATGACGTGGTCAATCGTTATACCTACGTGAGTGCCAGCAGGGAGGATCTCCTCAAGAAGGCCGAAGCCGGGACCTTCACGGCGGAGATGCTCGGGACCTGCATTTACCGTTGCGCCGGCTACGACGCCTTCCACTCTCTGGCTGCCACCACGTGGGAGATGGATCAGGATCTGGGAACGGAATACTATCCTCGGTTCCAGGAATACCTGAAAATGGTGCAGCAAAGAGATCTCGCCGTGGCCGGCGCCCTCACCGAGGCCAGGGGGAGTCGAAACAAGAAGACCCTGGAGTGGTCGGACCCCTATCTTTCGCTTAAGGTGGTCGACAAGAACAAAGACGGCATCGTCGTCAAGGGGGCCAAGATCAATATCAGCGGCGCCTTTGCCAGTCACGAGGTCATTGTGCTGCCGCAATCGGCCCATCACGAAGGCGAGGAGGACTATGCGGTCGCGTTCGCCACGCCGACGGATGCCGAGGGGATCACCTTCGTTTGCCAATATACCCCGTTTTCCGCGGAGAGAGATCAGGCCGATGAGCTTGATGAACTGGGAAATCCGGTCTTCGGTCAAAGGGAGACCTCCCTGCTGGTCTTTGACAATGTATTCATCCCCTGGGAAAGGGTGTTTCATTGTGGAGAGTCCCCCTATTCCGTCAAACTCGTAACCCGTTTTGCGCGAACCCATCGGATGACCTGTGGCGGGACGTGCAAAGTCGGGTTCATGAACCAGATTATTGGGTCCGCAAGACTCATTCAGGAGTACAAGGGACTTGATAAGGTCCCCCATATCAACGAGCAGTTGGCGGAGATGGTCGTATTGCGGGAGACGGCCCGCGCCTGCGGGCTGGCGGCCGCTAACAAGGGTGAAGAGGTCCCTGAGGGTTCGGGCGTGTTTATGCCCGATGAACTCATGGGCAATGTGGCCAAGCTCAATGTCTGCAACGCCTTCTGGCGGGTGATGGCCCTGGCCGGAGACATTGGGGGTGGCTTGATCGTCACCATGCCGTCTCTGAAAGAGCTGCGAAACCCCGAAGTCAGGGACTACGTCAATGCATATTACGGCTTCGGCTCAGATGAACCTACCGAACACATCATGAAAGTGACCAAGCTCCTGCAGAATTGGACCGCCGGCCTCCACGGCGTGGGGACTTGGCACGGCGCCGGCCCGGTGATGGCCCAGAAGATCATGCTGCAAAGAGTGGCGGACTACGAGCGCGAAAAGGATCTTGTCAAGCAAACCCTGAAGCTCGTAGACAGTCCGTGAGACGGCCGATGGGGGGTTCCGCGGCAGATGGGCAACTTGAGCATAGGGACCCATTACCGCGACCCCTTCGTATGGCCCTCATTTCGACCCCATGGCCTCTCTTTAACCGGCCTTCCATTCAGCTCGGCTCCCTTAAGGCCTTTATCAATAGCGAGCTGCCAGAGATAAGAGTGGAGGCCTATCATATGTATCTCGATGTGGCGGCCGCCTTGGGCTACGATCTGTATGGTTTTATCTCACAGCGGACTTGGCTTGCGGAATCGCCCTATGCGGCGCTCCTCTATCCGGAACGGGAAGAACGTATCGCCCGTCTTTGGCACCGCCGGTCGCGAGGACTTTCCCCTCATCAAAGATCGGGTTTCGCGCGGATTTGCCGCCAGTTGGAGGAGGCCTCCTCACGGATCCTCAGTGAGGTCGATTGGCAGGCCTACCGTCTTGCCGGTTTCACGATCTGTTTTAGCCAACTCGCAAGCTCGCTCTACTTCATACGAAAGATCAAAAGACGGGTCCCTGAATTGAAGGTGGTGGTCGGCGGCTCCGCGTGTGCGGGCACTATGGGGCGGAGTCTCTTGAACGCCGTTTCCGAGATAGACTTTGTCATCAGCGGGGAGGGCGAGTTGCCGCTCGTTCAACTCCTCATGCGACTCGGCCGGGAGGGTTCTGAGAAGATCGATGGGGTGCCGGGCCTTTTTAGTCGTGCCAATGCCTGCGACGGAACCGGGCAGTCCAGTCAAGTCCCTGTCCTGGATCGATTACCCATCCCGGACTACAGCGACTATTTCGACCGTCTCAGGTCGTTCGATTTCCGAAAGGCGTTTCTTCCCAAGCTGCCGATGGAGATATCAAGGGGTTGTTGGTGGCGCAAGGGGAAGAAACAGGGAGAGCAAAAGGGCTTTAGGGGCTGCGTCTTTTGCGGTCTCAACGTTCAATGGAGTGGTTACCGATCCAAATCTGCTCAAAGGGTCCTCAACGAAATAGACACGCTGACCACAAGGCACCAGGTCCTCGCTGTCTCCTTCATGGATAACCTCCTACCGGCTAGAGATATCGGCGGGCTTTTCAAGGGGATGGCTCGTCTCGGCAAGGATTTCCGTCTCTTTGCGGAGGTTCGGGCTACCACATCACGCGACGACCTAACGGCTATGGCGGCGGCAGGTATGCGAGAGGTGCAGGTGGGGATCGAGGCTTTGAGCAGCCGCCTTCTTCGAAGACTCAACAAGGGGACCACAGCGATTGAGAACCTCGAAATCATGAAGACCTGTGAGACCCCCGGCCTGCCCCTTCTGACCGGTAATCTGATTCTCGGCTTCCCGGGCAGTACTCAGGATGAGGTGGCCGAGACCCTGAGCACCCTGGAATTCGTCCTTCCGTTTCGGCCTTTGAATGGGATCCCATTCTGGCTCAGCTACGGCAGTCCGGTCTGGGGGTTTCCAGAGACCTTTGGCCTCAAGCGCATCTACAACCATCGACTCTACGCGCATCTTCTTCCACGGCAAGTGCTTGACGGGTTGACCCTGATGATGCAGGGGTATGTGGGAGACGTGCGGGCGCAAAAACATCTTTGGCGCCCGGTCGAGCAAAAGGTCAAAGAGTGGAAGACGCGCTATGAAAGGCTCCATCGAGAGCCTGCAAGTGAGCCGATCCTCTCCTATCTCGATGGCGGGGATTTTTTGGTCATTCGGGAGCGGCGTCTGGATGGCCCCGACGTGACCCACCGGCTTCAAGGCACCTCAAGAAAGATCTATCTCTTCTGCGAGTCCGCCCGAGCGTTCGACACCATCGTCGAGCGGTTCCCTGGTTTCGGCGCGGAGAAGATCCGTCCCTTCTTGGCGATGATGGTTGCCAAACGGTTGATGTTTGAGGAGCGGGAGCGCTACTTGGGCCTGGCCGTGCCGGCCACGGGCAGAGTAAAGCGATAACGGGATCTGACGTAGTCCGCGTACCCTAACAGACCCCCCTAAAGGTACTGCGCCGCGCTCGGTCGGATTAGCGAGTTGTTGATCCCGTGCACACAAACGCGAGTACACGATGGACTTGAAAGGAGGCTCAGATGGCAAAGGCGAAAATCACCGTGGTCAAGAGGTTAAACGTAAAGGATTTGTATGGTGACAATCCTCCAGCCGAATATGATGAAGAGCGCATAACGGCGGCCTGCAACCGGTTTGAAGACGGCCAGGAATTTATCGTGGATAACCACAATTGCCCGCCCGGCTTCTGCAATTGGGCTTATGCCGACATCCAGCGAGACCTCGTGCATATCCTTTACGGCGGCTACTTTCCCTGGATGAAAGAGAAGGGTGTCGGTATCGCCTGCTGCACGGATGGATTCAGGCCCGTCATATTCAAGATCGAGCGGATAGAAGACTGAACTCGCCGCAATGCGACGGTCTTCTGGCGGCAAGCCTGCTGGGGCCTCAAGACATCTCGGACTTGAGCATCCGGAGCAGAAACTCGTCCCTTTGTCTTATCGTCGACGCGATATCTCTTTGGGTCCAGTCGTAGAAACCGTGACCGGTTTTCACACCCCGCTTACCGGATGCGACCTTCTCTTGCAGGAGCTTGCCAGCTTCGGTATGGCTGCACAGGGCCTTACACATGTAGCCCTGAATGGCGAGGACCATATCAAGACCGACCACGTCCTGATGCTCCAGCAGGCCATAGACGGGGAACCGTCGGCCGAAGCTGGTCTTGACAGCCGTGTCGACATCCTCAGCTGAGGCAATCCCTTCCTGAACAATCCAAATCGCCTCTCGCAGGAGGGCGTGGAAGAGGCGGTTGCCAAGCTGGCCCGGGGTGTCCTTCAAGACGACGACGGGCTTCTTGCCGGCCTGTTCCAAGAGGGCAACGAGTGCCTCAATTGTTTGTTGGGACGTATTTTCGCCTCTGACGACCTCCACGAGCGGCATCAGATGGGGCGGATTCCAGAAATGGGTGACCGCAAACCGCGCTGGGTAATTCAAAACAGCGGCCAACTGTCCCACGGGGAGTCCGGACGTATTGGAGCTGAGAAGCGTGTCCGTGGAGCAACATGCTTCAATCCTCTGAAAGAGTGTCTGTTTGACAGCGAGATCCTCCGCGATCGATTCGATCACCAGATCGGCATCTGAAACGGCGGGCTCCATGTCCAGGGTTCCAGTGATTCTCTCCCGGGCCTTTCGAGCATCCGGCTCGGAGATACATCCCCCTCGCAACAAGGTGTCGATGGCTGCGTCATAGGAGCGCAACCCCCTGGTTAAACTCGATTCACTGCGGCCCAAGAGGGATACGCGGCACCCGGCAGATGCCAGGGTGTAGGCAATCCCGGGGCCCATCAATCCCGTCCCGATAACGACAGCGTGTTTATGCTCCTCCGGTTTTAGCATGGTGCAAGTCCTTTCTAATGGCGATGAAACGAATCTAGCACCTAATCCCGTTTTGCCGCAAGCAAACACGGATGGATGAAGGGAATAGGCAAACCAGACTTCATCCATTTTTGGCAAGATTCTCACCTTGGGGATAGCATCGAACCAAACGAGGTGGGAATAGGTATTGGAGAGATGACAAGGGGCCCCGATACAGGCATCGGGGCCTCTTTCAAGCGATTGGAAGGAGGTCAGTTTAAGAGTTCGGAGTACTCTTCTTCAAAGTTCGGGATCTCTTTTTTGGACCACTTTTTGATGCTGCTTATGATTTCCTTTTGAATCTGGCGCACCCTTTCGCGGGAGATGTGGTATTTGTCTCCCAACTCTTGAAGGATAAGGGGTTTCTCCGCCATGATGCGATTATCGAATATGTCCGCTTCCCTTTCCGTGAGTCGTCCGCGGAAGTTTCTCAGTTTCTTCGCCAGGATCTGACGGAGCTGTTCATCGGAGAGAAGCTCGTCAATATCGCTGGTCGGATCCGGCAGAAAGGCCCCGTAGGATTCCTTCGAATCATCGCCCACCGGTGCATTGAGAGATAGCTCCCACCCCTCCAAGCGCTGACTCATTTCGACAACTTCCTCCTCTTTGACATTGAGACGCTTAGCCAGGATCCCGGGTCGCGGCGAGAAGCCTTCCGCGATCAGCCGGTCCCGTTCCTTGGCCAGGTTGAAAAACAACTTGCGTTGGCTCTCAGTCGTCCCGATTTTGACCAGTTTCCAGTTGTCCATGATGAACTTCAACATGTAGGCCTTGATCCAAAAAGAAGCGTAATAAGAAAACTTGATTCCCCGGTGGGGATCGTACTTCTTGACAGCCTGTATAAGTCCCAGATTTCCCTCTTGAATGAGATCCAAGAGGTTTTCTGTCCAATAACGATGATAACCCATCGCTATCTTAACGACCAATCTTAGGTTTGAAGTCACCAGGTTGTGAGCCGCCCGCTCGTCTTTTTCTTCTTTGACTCGGGTCGCGAGTTCGACTTCCTCCTCCCTCGTCAATAGCCGATACTGCTCAATTTCGAACAGATAGGCATGCAACGGATCATACGAAGAGAAGGTCTTCTCTCTTGATTTGGATGCCGTGCGCGATTTCCCGACGGTTTTGACCGGGTCCGGTTCACTGATACCTTCTCCAATACGGGTAGTTGCTAACGCATTCTCCATAATTTTTCTATTTTCCGTGTGTAAGAGGTTTTCGCTTAAACAGCCGCTCCATCCATAACCCACCCCGCGAGCCACAGTCACTCTAAGCATGTTCTTGGCATCGCGGGCACACGCCAAAAAAATCAAGGCGGTGATTTAAGATCTGAAAATTGGTTCTTTGAGCAACGTCTCGCGTGAGTTGAACCAATGTTTCTATGTCGCCGGGATCCACAATGGCCTTACATTCGACACAAATCATATGGGGATGAGGATGAGGGTTGTTTCCATCATACCGGCTGCAACCGTCCCCAAAGGCCAGCTCCATGACTTCCCCCATCTGCTTTAGCAAGCTCAACGTCTTGTAAACCGTCGCCAGGCTGGTCGTGGGAAAATCAGCCTTGACACGTGAATAGATCTCTTCGACACTCGGATGATCCTTGCTCTCTGTCAGTATCCTGACCACAGTCAGTCTTTGGGGGGTCAGCCGAAAATCCTGTTCGCGCAGTTTAGCCACGACCTGTTCATACCGTGCTTGGGGGTCAGTCCACATCGCCGATTCCCGGATAGAATAGTCCTCGTCTTTTATAAGCATGAAATTCTATAAAGAATGAATATCAGTTAATAACTGACACTAATAAATAAATTAATCCATTTTCGAGTTTTGTCAAGAAGGCTGTTTGGGAGGATGGTAAGATCTAAGCTGTTTTTGAAAAGCGTTGAACAAGGGTTGTCGCAAAGGTTTTGTAGAGGAGGAGTCGGATGGATTCGTGCGATTTATCGAGCAGGAAGGCGCTTATCTTCATCAGGATGCAATCCACGTCGGCAACGACATCAGCCACCCTTGGCTGACCCCCGATACAGGCCATTTCTCCAAGGCACTCTCCGGCTTCAATAATTCCGATGTCGCTGCCCTCTCGAACGACTTTGGCCCTGCCACTCAGGATGATGTAAAAGGTATCATTGACATCGCCCTCCGAGAGAATGATTTTGCCTTTGGGTATCCTAACGATGTCGCTCGCTGAGAGGAGTCCTTCCACCTGCTCCTTTGTGAAATCACGGAAGAAGGGTAAGAGGCGAATAAAGTCGACGAAAGAGGTTATCCTCTCGTCCTTGTTGGTTTCTAAGAGTCCTCTCAGGGCGACCCTGAGGTCGTAAGCCAGATCAAGGCAGCGCGGGTATCTTTCCTTGATGTCTTTGGCAAGCGCCTTTTTCGTCACTTTTTCAAGCACTTCAGAAAGGTCTGGCCGAATTTTGAGGATGTTGACGGGTTCGTCGTTGATGACCTTATAAATGACAGAAAAGGAGCTATCGCCGGGAAAGGCCTTCACACCCGTCAGGAGCTCATAAAAGACGCACCCGAGAGAAAAGATATCGCTGGCGCTTTTTAAGGGCTCATCCCTAAGCTGTTCTGGCGACATGTAGCTGGGGGTCCCGAAAATGCCAAAGGGTACTGTTCTTTGGGGTAGCTGAGCGACCCCAAAATCGGTGACCTTAAGGATCTCAAACTTGTCAAGCATGATGTTGGATGGTTTGATGTCTTTGTGGATGACGCCTTTACTGTGGGCATACTCCAGCGCATTGCAGAGGCTGAGCATGATCTCGACGACCTTTTTTACCGGTAACAGATTATCCTTGCGGCAAAATCCCTCCAGGTTGACCCCTTCAACATATTCCATGGTCAAAAAGCAGTAATCACCGTGTACGATGGCGTCGTAGATGCCGACAATATTGGGATGATTTAACTGGCCGGAGGATTGTGCTTCGACAAGGAATTGATCTCGCGATAACCCGGGGTGTGGTTTGGAGACCTTCACGGCCACTTCCCTCTTGATGTAGTGATCCATCACCTGATAGACCGTGCCGGAGGCACCGTTTCCCAGTTTGCTGATGATCTCGTACCGGCCGGCAATCCGTATATCTTGAAGCGCTGCAAAGAGTTCGCGCCCGTTCGCGCTTCCCTCGGCGATATCCAGGAAACGTCCTTGAATGTCGAAGATATCAAAAAGTTGATTGTTGCTCGCCTTCGGCTCTAGCTCTATAGTGCCACTCATCGTCTCAGCCTTTGTACGTTTTGCCTCGACCTATTTCCCTTATGCCAGGTGGTGAAAGCCCTCCCCGGCGGTCATGATCATTGCTCCCACGCTAGTCTTGGATATAGCGCAAGGGATCGACAGGCGCCCCGTTGAGTCGGACCTCGTAATGCAGATGTGGGCCCGTGGAGCTGCCGTTATTACCCATGAGGGCGATCTTCTGTCCTCTCTTGACGTATTCTCCCTTTTTCACCAGGGCCTTATCAATGTGAGCGAATCGGGTGGCCATTCCATAACCGTGTTTGATCGTCATAATCCGACCATATCCGCTGGGGTCCCATCGAACAGACATAACCCTGCCATTGGATGGGGCCAGGATCGGAGTATTCAACCTATTGGAGATATCCAACCCGCTGTGAAACTCCTTTTTTCCTGTGAAGGGCGATATACGATATCCAAATTTCGAACTGATCCATCCCTTAGCGGGCCGTATGGAGGGGGTCGCGGCGAGTAATGCGACCTGATCCTCGAGCACCTTCTCGAGCTCTGTCTTATCGCGCCTACTGAGGGCGATCTCTTCTTCAAGGACATCCAGCGACCCGTGCATGATTTCAATCATGTCTCGGCAATGATCGGTAATAGGGTCTACGGCGAAATAGTCGACCCCGCCGCCGGAGCCGCCAATGCCGAAAAACTCGTCCTCATCTTCTTCCAGCTCCAGGTTCATCATCGTCTTCAGCTTATGATCCATGACCTTGAGCTCCGACATCTCACGAAAAATGCCGTTGATGCGCCTACCCAAAGAAACGAACTGCTTTTTCTGGCGATCGTTCTCTTTCCGCAATTGCTCGAGTTGGGGGATTCGAGACTTCAAACTCTGGTACTCTTTCGTGATCCAACAGAGGTAGGCCGTATAGGAGAAGACAAATAGGGAGAGGATGACCAGCAGCACCTTAGGGAATCTGAACTGGATGACCCGATTGGTGCCCTGAGGAACCAGGATTAGCGTGATCTGTTTTGAGCTCAAGAGGCCCTCCTCCTTACGGTGATCAGTGTCGGGAACCTCACAATAGCATGATAGCAAGTCTCAAGCCCGAGCCCTATAGTGTGTAACATATTGAAATCAGACTATTTCATTAAATAACGACACCCTACCCTCTTCTCAGGCCCGTACACAATAGGTCACAGTCATGGAGGGTCTGAACAAGAAAAGAGACAGTTTCGACCCCCGCGAAAGTATGCTGCGGAGGGTGGTTTTCCCCGCAGCCTCCAGGCGCAGTGGCTCAGGTCGAGTCGGGGGGCGCTTTGAGCATTTTTCGCGGAACGCCTGGAAAATGGTTGTCGGCTGTAAGAGATTATGCCTTGGGAGGGTCAATAAGAGGACTAGGTTAGTTGAGGGCGCACGTGCGGTCGAAGGTTCCGACAGAGGGACGGGTTGATGGCGAGAGAAGTGGAAGCTGGTTATCTGAGAGTCTAGGAGGGCAGGTCGGGAGGCTTACGGTAGCTTTTCGAGATCGTCCAATACCTCCCTCATTTTGTGGGATAACTCGTTGAGGTCAAACGGCTTTTGGAGATAACCGCTCCAACCCAGGTCCATCACTTCCAGGCTCTGGTCATCGATCCTGCACCCGCTGGAGAGGAGAACTTTGACATTCGGGTTGATGGCCTTCATCTGTTCATAGATCTCGCGGCCCCCCATCCCCGGCATGACCAGGTCGAGGATAACCACGTCGATGTCACCGCCGCTTTCCCGGTAGATCTCTACCGCCCGCTGGCCGTTCTTGGCGGTCAATACATCATAGTGCAGGCTTTTGAGCATCTCAGCCCCCACCTCGATGATCATCTCCTCATCATCGACCAGCAAGACCTTCTCGGTCCCGTCGAGGGCTCCACGGGCGGGCGCCGGCTTTGCGGCAGTCGTCTCCCCTGAAGCTGGCAGGTAGATCGTAAACGTGGCCCCCTGACCTTTCTCACTGGTCACCTGGATCATTCCGCCATGGTTCTTGACGATCCCGTAAACGGAGGCCAAACCTAGACCCGTACCCCGGCCCAACTCTTTCGTCGTAAAGAAAGGATCAAAGATCCGCTCTTGGGTCTTGGCATCGATTCCGACGCCCGTGTCTGCTACCGACAGCTTTACATATCGACCCGGCGATACATCGAAGCCCCTTGTATCCTGCTCCGTCAGGTCAACGTTCTCAGTGCGAAGATCAAGTTCGCCCCCGCCCGGCATGGCCTGCAAGGCGTTGACAAAGAGATTCAGCAGGACTTGCTCCAACTGGGCCTGATCCACGTCCGCGGACCAGATACCGGCCTGGAAATCACGATGGATCTTGATGTCCTTGTTTGTCTGACCGAACATCTCCGAACTCTTTCGCACAAGCTCATTAAGGTCGGTCGGCTCAACCTCGTACTTACCGCCTCTCGCAAAGCCGAGTAATTGCTTGGTCAAGGCCGCCCCGTTATGAATATATTGCTCGATGTGTTTCAGGCGCGGATGAAGGGGGCTCGCATTATCCACATCTAGGAGCATCAATGATACGTTGCCCTGAACGCCCATCAACAGGTTGTTGAAGTCATGGGCAATACCGCCTGCGAGGGTGCCGATCGCTTCCATCTTTTGAGCCTGTAAGAGCTGCCGTTCAAGCTCTTTTCGCTCCGATATTTCCTGCCGAAGCAGCTCATTGGCCTCTGAGAGTTCTTTGGTTCGCTTTGCGACCTGATCCTCCAGCTCATCACGGGCCTTTTTAAGGGCGGCTTCAGCCTGCTCCCGGCGGGAGTAAAGGAGGGAGTTTTCAATCGCGATCGCGGCCGGACTGCTTAGCGCCGTCAACAATGAGAGGTCCTCCTTACGAAAGCCGTAAGGTTTCCCGACCGAATCAACATAGATGACGCCCCTCGTCTGCGACCGACTGATCAGAGGAACGCACATCACCGATTTGATCTTCATCAACTCCATACTTTCAGAAAGATCAGACCGGTCCGCCATCCGGGTGTCTGAGAGCATCACCGCCTTTCCTTCACCCATCACTCGGTCCACAATCGTGCGGCTATAAGCTGTGGGCCCTTCACTAAGCCCATTCCTGGATCGGGACGTAACCTCCGAAATCTCGCCTGTCTCTTCATCCCGTAGGATGATTGTTCCCCTGTCGGTGCGGCCCAACAACTCGAAGATATAATCGAGAATCCGTTCCAGGGTCTCCTGGATATTCAACGATTGCACGAGGACCCCGGCTACTTTGTACATGAGTTCAAGGTTCTTAGCGGGTGTAATCGGTCGGTAGAATACACCGCTCTCACGGACCTCGCGGCCCACATCGATGGAGTGTCGAACGACGAGTTCCTCCTCCCTGTCCAGCTTACCTAAGGAAAGCAGGATATTCCCGACGGCGATCGGGAGGCCCGCTTTGACCTCCACTTTCGTGCCGGGCTTGATGGGCTTGCCGTCCACAAAGGTACCGTTGGTGCTATTCAGGTCTTCGATCAGAAAGGTAGAGCCGTTGTCGCGCTTGCTGCTGATCTTGAGATGCTTGCGCGAGACCGAATGGTCCGTAATGCGGATATCATTTTCGGGAGAGCGCCCTAAGTAAATGGTGTCGAGCCTCAGGTCGTAGGAAAGTCCCTTATCGTCCCCGTTCATAATGAAGACTTTGATCATCTAAGCCCCCAACGTCGTGTTGCCCCCGTGGGCTTTGGGCAAAGCCCATGTGCTCGATCGGATAAACGGCTCTTTGATAGGGTTCATGCGTCCCTATCCCCGCCCCATTCAAAGGCACCGTTGCGTGGCTCCGCAGTCGATAAAAGCTCGCGGAGCCCAACATGCGTCAGGCAGGCCAGGTTGCATCAGCCTCATCAGGAGCTTGTCCTCCGAGAGGCCCTTAGTGAATGGGTGTGACCATCGATTTTGTGTCTTGGGTCTCTGCTTCAGGGACATAGGCTGCCACCCGTTCGAGGGCCGTTTTTACTTTCTGTTTGAGTTCGCGCAAGTCAGAGCTTTTAACGACATAGTCATCGGCGGCGGTCGATTTGAGATCATCCCTGAAGGTGGCATAGGCGGTGCACAAAATAACGGGGATGTCATGAAAGCTGTTGCGGACGTCCTGGAGGAGATCGAGGCCGTTGTATTCACCTAACCTGATGTCTAGGACGACGAGGTCGGGTCTTTCTTGGGTAATCATGTCGATGACGGTGGAGCCGTCAGAAGTGGCGATCACGTCATATCCCTCTTCCGCGAGCGCTTCAGTATAGAGGATCTGGATCGATTTTTCATCATCCACAACAAGGATTCTTGGCATGTTGGCCTCCCCCCAAGAGAAATGTCTCGGCCTCTGAACAGTGCAGATAGACGCCGGCGACGCCCCGGACCGGATCACGCGTCCAGGTTCGCCGTGGTTGCGGGGATTGTGTTGCGCTTGTGGGAAATCCGGCCCGTGCCGAGTAAAGGTTTCGATAATCCCGCGAAAAGGAATAGTCCTGCTTTTAAGAAAGCAAGATGCATGCCACCGAATGACCGTTAGAATCCGGAAAAGGACCTGAAATGCCGAGCTTGTGAGGCGGGCTGACGTACATTTTGCCGGTCATTGTCGTTGAGATTTTGGCTGTCAGCAGGGAATTTGACAGCTTTTGCAGTCGAACATGAGGAGCCTAGATATGCTGGCATGAAACCTCATTAAATGAGGTACCCGCTACCATAACGCCCGGCCATGGGGGTCTCTTTTCAAAAGCGAAACGTTACCTGCTCGAACGCTGAAGAAGCGTGCAAGCAAGGCGGCCGGAGCA
>CAZAGT010000002.1:0-18589 GCA_964484515.1 uncultured Desulfobacteraceae bacterium
GTCTCACGGTGGGCAACTTTCGAATCGTCCACCAGAGCCCATAGAAGTAGAAGAGTCCGATGCCGACACCTATCAGGAACGATATCAAAAAGCCGACTACCGTGATCGTCATGTCTCTGTTTCCTGTTGAATCAGGTATTTCAGAGCGACCTTTGACGCGCGTTATATTGCTGAAGGCCCATCGGGGGGTGTCCTTTCAGAGTCGCAACCATTGCCCCAAAGCATGTGGAACGGCACCAAATCTTTGATGGCTCCATGGTGGCAGCTCCATAGGAGGGTACTCGCGACCGCGTCCATCTTCTGTGCCTACCCGGGGATCGCCGACAAAGTCATGGGAGCGTCAAAGAGCTACTAAGAATTGTGGGTTGCGACTCTGAAAGGACACCCCCCGATGGGCCTCTGCGCGCAAGGGTACCAGGTCAGGCTGCTGAATCTCAGCGTTCCTTGCCTTCCCGTCTGACCCAGTACCAGGCATTGATGCACCCAACGACGACACCGATGAATAAGAACATCAAGGTCCAGGAATAGGGGTCTTCCTGTTTTGCGTCCAGCCACAGGCCCAGCGCAATGCCAATCAACGTCGGGATCGCCACCGACCAGCCCACCAGACCGAACATTCCAAGTCCGAACCAGACACTCCGCTCCTTCTGTTCTCGAGCCCGCCTTTTACGGTCCTCTTTGGTCCCAACCGCCTCAATCAGTTTTTTCTTGCGATTAGGTCGTTCCTCAACCACGCCCCGCTATCTCCAGAAAACGGCGGACGAAGCCTGCCTCGATTCGTGCCATGGCCGAGCGCGCTGTCTTTTCGCGATCGTTCAGGACCTCAAATTCGTCTTCAACGATCTGTTTCAACGTGCCCAACTCTCGGCCCAAGGCCGCGTGGCTTGTCGATACAAGCACCTCCTGCCGATACTTGACAAGAATCCCCTCGTTCACCGCTATGAAGAGTTCTTCACCCTGATTCGTTTCGTACGATAGAAGTCCGGGGACGAGCGCCGTTACAAAATCGACATGTCTTGGAAGAAGACAGAAGGATCCGTTGGGGGCCTCCGCGACGACCTTTCGCGCCTCTTCTTCAAGGAACACGTCGGTGGGGAGCAGGACCTTCAGCTTCATTCTTTTTCGGCCTCGTCGATCGCCCCAATCATATAGAGGGCCCTTTCCGGGTGGTCGGAGAATTCGTCGTTGAGGATGCGTTCACATCCTCTAAGGGCGTCATCGAGGCTTACTATCCGCCCTTCATTTCCAGTAAACTGCTCGGTCACTCTGAAGGGCTGTGTCAGAAAACGATCCAGCCTTCGAGCGCGGCGCACGGTGCGACGGTCCTCTTGGGACAATTCCTCCATCCCCAGCATGGCGATGATGTCTTTGAGCTCTTCATAAACCGCCAACGTCTTGCGCATCTCCTGCGCAATGCGGTAGTGCCGCTCGCCGACCACCCCAGGAACCAACATGTTCGATCCCGATTGGAGGGGGTCGATCGCAGGGTAAAGGCCTTCGCTGGCCCTTTTTCGTGAGAGTACAATGGAGGCTGACAAATGGCCAAATGTGTGGACGGCGGCCGGATCGGTGAAGTCGTCGGCCGGCACATAGACCGCCTGCACGGAGGTGATCGCAGCCGACGCTGTATTGCAGATCCGCTCCTCAAGCTCGGCCAGTTCACTCGCCAAAGTAGGCTGATAGCCCAGTCGCGAGGGAAGCTGCCCCAACAGCCCCGAGACCTCCATCCCAGCCTGGATAAAGCGGAAGACGTTGTCGATCAGCAATAAGACGTCCTGCTTGGCGTCATCGCGGAAATATTCGGCCATGGTAAGCGCCGCATGCCCAACCCGAAACCTCGCTCCCGGTGGCTCGTTCATCTGTCCAAAGACCATAACCGTATTCTTGAGGACACCGGATTCGCTCATCTCGCGGTGAAGTTCCTCGCCTTCTCGACTGCGCTCCCCAATGCCGCAGAAGAGGCTGACGCCCTCGTACTGTCCTACCATATTGTTGATCATCTCCATGATGAGGACGGTCTTGCCGACGCCCGCGCCTCCAAAGAGCCCGGCTTTTCCGCCGAGTTCCAGGGGCGAGAGGACATCGATAGCCTTAATTCCCGTCACGAAGATCTCCGACGCCGTGGATTGCCCCTCCAGCGGCACAGGCTCTTGGTGGATCGTCCGCCATTCTCCGTCGGTAATCGGCTCCTTGTCGTCGATCGTTCTTCCAAAGACATTAAACACCCTTCCCAACAACGCTTCTCCGACGGGTACCTTCAGGGGTTGACGTGTATCGGTGATCTTCGAACCGAGTGCCAGGCCTTGCGTGGAGGTAAGGGCGATGCCTCTGGCGGTTCTTGAATTGATATGGCTGATGACCTCGATGACGATCTGATTGTCCTCGCCGGCTAGGAGGACATGATTGAGCGACGGGAGCCTTTGCGAGAATCTGGCATCGACGACGCTTCCCCTGACGGAGATCACAACTCCGCCATTCAAATGATCAGAGCTATTGCGATCCCTCATAGGAGCGCTCTGTTCGATCCCCATGTCTTATGGTCCCTCGGACTAGATAGTTCTCAATTTTGGAGTTGCATTTCAGGATATGGTGAGATTACATCGCCTGCATGGTTCAGATCCCCTGGCAGAAGGGATAGGCAACCAAAGATGGTGGACAGCATAGGACGACGTTTAACGAACCTGCCAATTAAGGACCAAATGCTCGAAAAAGGCAAGCGAAACCGAATTCATCAGAAAACGTGACTATGATCAGCATCCAGGTGGGGCCGGCTCCGATGGCTTCTCGACGTCCCGTTTTCACGAAATGGATTGGTGCTAAACAGGAGGTCATTGAAGAAAGGGTTTCCAGGATCTTGGCGCCAGCTTTACGACGCTGAAAAAACGGTGACAAGGCGGGACGGCACGAATCCAATCTCGGAGGTAATCATGGAGCTTCTCAGTATGATCACGGGAATCGAAATCGTTGGTAACAAGCTTTGGCGAATCGTGGCGCTCTTCGGAATCATCCTGTTGGCCCTCCTTCTGGGGAAGATCGCCAAGTCCCTCTTGCAGAAGTCGGCGAGTAGTTTCGAAACCAGGCAGCGCCCCATGACAGCAACGACCTTGAACGCGGTCAGTCGCGGTGTCGTCTTCCTCTTCGCCGCCTTCGGAATTTCGACCGGTCTCGCGTTTCTCGAGTTGAAACTCGCCGTAGCTGATTTGGCGCGAACCGTCGGTGATATCCTTCTGGCGCTAGGTGTGGGCTACTTCCTCTATTGGCTTGTCGACATTCCCGCTACGTGGTTGACGAAAGTGTCCGGGGAGACCGAGAGTCGTCTCGATGACATGCTCGTCCCCATCATTCGGAAGAGTCTACGCGTCACGGTGGTTATTCTCGCGCTCGTCCAAATTGCCCAGATCTTGAGTGATAAGCCGATCACGTCGATTATCGCGGGGCTGGGAATAGGCGGCCTGGCCTTCGCACTGGCCGCCCAGGATACGATCAAGAACTTCTTCGGTTCGATCGTCTTGTTCGTTGACAAACCGTTTGAGATGGGTGATCGAATCGTGGTGGACGGCCATGATGGGCCTGTTGCAGAAGTGGGTCTTCGCTCCACCAAGATACGGACCCTGGAGGGGCATCTTGTCACGGTGCCCAACGGGGAGCTCGCCAATAAGACCATCCAAAATATCGGTAAACGACCCTACATTAGGCGTATCGCCGATTTAACGATCACCTATGACACGCCCCCTGAGAAGATCGATCGGGCCCTTGAGATTGTACGGGGCATCTTGGACAATCACGAGGGGATGCATCCTGATTTTCCGCCCCGCGTCTTTTTCAACGACTTTAATGCGGCGTCTTTGAATATCCGGGTCATCTACTGGTACCATCCGCCTGACTACTGGAGCTTTATGGCCTTCTCAGAACGATTCAACAGGGAGGTCTTTCAGCGCTTCGGAGAAGAAGGCGTCGATTTCGCGTTCCCCACCCAGACCTTGTACCTGGCGGGGGACGCCAAGAGACCGTTGAGCTTTGGGATCGGCAGCAAGAAGGAATTTGGCTGAAAACGCAAACGTGTAGCGGCGGGATCCAAAAAGCGGGCTTTTTGCCCGCTTTTTGGATAGGGTTTAGAGAGATCGATGATCGTTAGCTCACAACCCGACTAACCGGCCTTGACGGTGATCTTCCGTGGCAACACCTCGCCCACCTTGGGCAATAGCACTCGCAGAACACCGTCCTTTAATTCGGCATCGATCTTGGATTGATCGATCACCTGCGAAAGCGTAAATTCTCGGTGGTATTTCCCGACACGATACTCTCGCAAGACTTCTGCCTCTTTGTCACCTTGCGGGTCTGCTACATCACCATCCAAGGTTAAGACGTTGTCACGAAGGTCGATCGAGAGATCATCCGGCTTAACGCCCGGCATATCCGCCAGTACAGTAATCTCCTTTTCGGTTTCAAAGATATCCACCGCGGGGCTGAAGACGAGCCCCGGCTTCGTAGGTTCGGCAGGAGTAGCCACCTCCGCCTTCTCTTTGGCCTGTAAGGTCCTGCTTTGGGTATCAGCCATGGTCATTTCCTCCTTCTGACTGATTGTCATTCACGGATTTAAGACGCCTTGATCTGTATCTGCCTCGCTTTGGCAGATTCGGCCTTGGACAGCAACAAGGTCAAAACGCCGTTTGCGCTTTTTGCTTCCACCTTTTTCGTATCGATCTGAGTGGGCAGGTTAATGATTCTGCTGAAGGAACCGGCTTCCCTCTCTCTCCGATGGTAGATCGACTTCTGGTTTTCAGTGGGGATCTTGCGTTCTCCCTTTATCGTCAGGGTGTCGCCGGTCACCGAGATATCGAGTTCATCGGACTTTACCCCCGGCAGCTCAGCCCGCACATAGAACTTGTCATCATCTTCGGTGACATTGATCAAGGGAAACACGCCGGCCGAAGGCTCTCTATAGATTCCCTCAGTAAGACTCTCGGATAATTGCTCCATCCTTCGCCGAATGCGGTCAAGTTCATCGAAAGGACTTCGCAGTCTCCAGGACGGCCAATCTGACAATCTTCGTATAATCATGTCTATTCCCTCCCTTTCTTAATCATTTCTTTGTAATCCCATTCTAGTCTTTACTGCCTGCAAGGGGCATCAACCCTTTAATCCTCCCTGGACCCATATCGGAAGAGATGCCTAGATACATTTGTTCAATAAAATCAATTGCTTGACCTTCCTTCCGACAAAAGTAATCATCCTTATGCGCATGTCAAGGGGGAGGGGAAGAGTCGGTCTGTGTTTCCTTTTCAGGATGGGCTTTGAGACCTGCCCAGCAGTTCACGCAATCCCAAGACGGTACGTTCTTCTCTGGCGTGATAGAAGGTAACGATGCGATCGGCGGGTATTTCAATACCCTCGCGTTTCAAAATCTCTCGGACGCGGGGTACTAGTTGTTGCTCAATCACCCACTGCTGCTGAGGCCAAATCTCGAAATGGATTCGCGCAAAATGCTCTCCGGTCTCCAGTGAGAGCGGGGACATGACCTGTGGGTTTCTCAGGATAACGCCCTCGAATTGGCGGCTTATTTCATCGCTGATCTTCTGGAGCTCCTCAGAGCAATGGGCGGCCGTATCTTTTCCAGAAAGGGCGACATCGATATAGGCTTGGAGGGCCCCCTTCGTGTAGGTGCCTACCAAAGCGATGTTGCGATTCGGTATCGTGATAAGTTGACCCAGATAGTTCCTGAGTTTGGTCACTCGGAGTCCGAGCTCTTCCACGATGCCCGTTTGTCCTGAGATCTCTACCATATCATCGACCTCGAACTGACCCTCAAAGATCAAAAAGAAGCCGGTGACAACGTCCTGTACCAGGCCTTGAGAGCCGAAACCGATTGCGAGACCGACAACGGAAAGGGATGCAAGGTAGGCTTTGTAGTTGACGCCAAGCTCTGAGAGAATGAACCCCAAGGCGGTAAAGTAGACGACGTATTTGAGCAGATTGAGGACAAGCGAGTGAATCGTCATAATCCTGCTCTTATGGTGTTTGAAGAGATACTTCAAGGGCCCCCAACTCGAGTAGATCACAAGTTGGCTCAGCATTCTGAAGCCTGCGATGAGGAGGGCGCTCGCGGCCATGATTCCCAGAATGACTAGGATACGCTGGATCTTGAGCCTTGCGGAACGCAGGGAGAAATCAAAGAGCTGGCCGAGATAACCGCCAATCTCGGATCGTCGAGTGAGTTTCAGAGGCTGTCCCAGGTCACCCCCCGTGAGCGTCAGGACGTCGCCTGCTAGGTCGAACTGATACTCCACGTCCTTTCCGTCGACACGAAGTTTCAGGATATTCTTCTCGATCGTGTACTGACCCTCTCGACCACGAAGTAAAAAGCGGCCATCACTTGTTATCTGAAGACTCAGTTTGGCCTTACCGACGCCGGCAATCCATTCGCCCACCAATGATTCCTTCATGGCCAGCGACTGTGCTTCGCCGAGGAGCGCTTCTGAACGGGCAGCCGAGGCTAAACACGTTGAAAGGATGAAGAGCAGAAGACCACTCAAGATTTGGATATAGGATGAGGGGTACAAGGCAAGCCTACCTCATTTGGTTGAGTTTTTAGGAAGAGCATTAGCACGTCACTATGGATTGTCAACGGAAAAACGAAAGGCAGGAACATATTGAAACCATAAGCAAGAAGACCCCGAAACACATGAAATTTCGGCTCTCTTGTGATAAAAACCCATGAAGTCGAAAACGTACGGAGGCCCTTTACGGTAAGCTGAGATGATTGACTAGTTTCCATCCAGAAACGGCCTTTTTCCGCAATCTCAGCGTCAATCTGCGGGATTCCTTGTGCGACGTACTTCATGTACGCCTCCGCGCAATCCCTTGATTTCCTTGATCTTACGAAAAAATCCTCGTTTCTGATCTGGAAACTTCGCTGGCGTCTAATTTGTATTTCTGGATGGACACTAACTGAGGCTGTAATGACAGCAGGTTCATGATGCGTGCAAAAGGTCAACTGGGTACGTTTGACCCCGCGTCAGGCAAGGCTTTCAGACGTCTTTACACGGTTTTGCACACTTTTCGGTGCAACCAGGGACATGACGCCTGAAGTGTCAGGGTGGGAATAGTGGAGGTGCATTTTTACATCTGTGTGGCCCGTGGCCATCATGATATGGAGCGGATGCATACCCTCATCTTCCCATTTCGTGATTCGGGTATGTCTCAGACAATGGAACGTGACGCCTCGCCGCCCGCCCTTCGAGTCCATGAGCTTGTCCCCATGGGGAACCCTCGCGTTCTTGCAAGCCCGCTTGAAATACTCGGCAACTCTGACATTGCTCCAGGCGGGGAATACCCGGCTCTCGCCCTTCAAGCCCTTGATTCTCGCGTTCAAGACGGCCTTGACCTCTTCGCTCAGGGGGACTACGCGGGGCATTTTGGTTTTCGTGTCCTTCACGCTGAGGGTGATTGCGCTGACAATGCGTTTTTCCCCCTTCACAATTCGCACCTCGTCAAGCGTGACCTGCTTTCTCAAGAGCCCGCAAATCTCGCCTGAGCGCATCCCGGTCTCGTAGCCGATGATGAGGATATCCCGAAAGTCTCCGCTGGCCGCGTCAAGAAGCCGAGCGTATTCCTTATCGGTAATCGTCCTTCGGGGGTTCACATCCCTTTTGAGGACGAACTCCTTCGGCCGTTCCCCCGGTCGGATTTTATCCCTGAGCTCGGCCTTTCGGAATATGGTGCACAGACAGGCGAGCTCGTAATCAATGGTTCCGTCGCCCGCTCCCTGGTCCCTGCGCCATTGCCGGTATTTTTCCTGCTCATCGGGCCGGGCACCTTTCAAGGGCTTGTCTCCGAAGAAATCGAGCAGGTGTTTTACCCCGCTGATCTTCCTGCAAAAAGACTTCTTTTCCTGGACTGAAGAGAGCCCCATATACCAGTCGACCAATTCCGCAATGGTCTGAACCTCGGGCTCCTCGGGCTCCTCGTCCACGAAGCCGAGCTTTCTCCGAAGCTGTTTCTGTTCCCATTCGCGGCGCTGATACTCCGCGACCTCGCGCCCCTGGTCGCTCTTCCCGCAAGCGACCCGCTTTCCGTCCACCGTGGCATACCAGTAGACGGAGCCGTTGACCTTACGTTTCGTTACTCCCTTCATAATGTCCTCCTAGACAAAAATGCCCAAGGGCTATGCAGGCTCACTAAGAAGCCCCCGGTCCTCACGGATACCGGCACCCTTGGGCGATTTCTATTTAGGATTTTAGGACAATGGACCATTACGGGGGTCCTCCCGCTTAGTGGTTTGCATGGTGAACGTTTTATCAAAACGTTTTCCTCCGTGTCAAGCGAATCATCTTAGTCAGATTATTGAGGTTTCGTGATTCGTTTGTTAATATTAAAGGAGATCAGAGACACTCCCGCTCAACTCTATGGTAACCTTGATTTTGGAATCCGACCCTGCACGTTGTGGGTTTGATAAATCAAGATATAGTGTCATAATAGAAACGGATCACAATATAATGATATTGCAGGATTTATCTCGATTCCGTACAATACAAATGACCCGTTTTTCCTACCAACAATCCACGGACGAGGAAAACTTTTCCCAACACCGATCTAAAGAGACCTGAACATCTGTTTAGCGTAAGTATTGGCGGGATCTTTCTTTTTGGCATAGCTTTCGCTTAAGAATTATCAAAGAGGGCCGATATTCTATGGGAATAGCTGAAAGATTCGAATTGTACCGTCAAATCGAAGAACTTCGGGAGCGCCCACTAATCGTTTATGTCACCAGTCAGCGATCCGGCTTAGGAGGCACTATGGCCGGTGATGTCATCCCGGAGTTTATAGACCAACTCGTGAAGGTTCCCGAGGGAAACGGCAGGATCGACCTGCTCATTGAGTCCGCTGGGGGAGACGCTTTGGTGGCTTGGCGGGTGATGTCTCTTATGCGAGAGCAATATCAAGAGATATCGGCCTTGATTCCATATGCCGCTTTCAGCGCAGCGACACTGCTTTCACTCGGTTGTAATGAAATATTTATGGGTAGATACGGGTGCCTGGGCCCGATTGACCCTCAGATATCTGTTAGGAAGAAAGACGGGACAACGGACAAATTCGCCTACCAGGACATTGTTTCATATTTGGATTTCGGAAAAGAAGAGGCAGGACTTACAGAGCAATCATACACTGAGACTGCCTTCAAGTTCCTGTGTGAACAAGTGGAACCGTCGGTATTAGGCTCGTCCAGGAGGGCGTCCTCGCTATCTGTCACAATGGGTGAAAAACTGCTCCAGACTCACATGACACGCGCAGATGAAAGAATTCAAGCTGCGTCTATCGCGAGAAAGTTGAACGAGAGTTTCTTCAGTCATGGCCACGCATTATCGAGAGGTGAGGCAAAGGAGATCGGCCTAACTGTAAAAGAACCTGATTCGAGATTGGAGGAGTTAATATGGGCAGTTCACGAGGACGTGACAAACGATCTTAGAGTAAGGGAGCCTTTCGATCCGATTTCGACCTTTCTCCGACATCCCGATGCTCAGCCTTACTTAAGTTCACCCCCACCCCTAAACATTCCCCCACAGATTCCTCAACAAGTGGCTATGCAGATGATTCAGAATTATCTGAATCAGCAATTACAGGCACAAGTTCCCGATATCACAGTGGACAATATACACGGGCTTGTTGAAAGCACGAGGCACGCGTCAGCATTCCGTTCTGAGTCCAAAATTCTAGGAATGAGATTGCCTGATTTGAAATTTATGGCAAGTGTCGTGCAGCTAAGAGCGCAATGGGAAAAGGTTGAGTTGCCAGCTAACGCTAATTAACTTAACAAGGAGGGTCAAAATGAGCATTTCAACGAACAAGAGAGGGAATGGGGTGATTTACGCGGAAAGCCCGCATATGATAAATCTTACCTGCGTTCCTCAGCGTCTCTTAATAGAAAAATCCTCAATTTCTATTGGCCCAAACGAAAACTATATAGCTGACAATATCACTGTGGGAGATCCTCCGATTTTTCAAAAAACATCCAAAGAATTCATCTTGGAATCAGATTAGAGCTGACTTTGACCCACTTCATTAACCTCCCATTATTGGAAAAATATACCAACTTTCGGTTAGGTTCCCTACCTGCCTTGACAGGACACGGTGTTGCATCAAGTTTTCTTCCGTGACTTATTTCCTCTTCGGGTGGGGAATTAGCTCACCTCGGTTTCAGTTTTCAAAGAACATCAGCGGCGCTTCGGCAGCGCTTTTTTCACCAAATTTACAAAGCTACCAAAACGTTACTCAAATACTTTTCATCTTCTTGAACTTCAACGAACTCGGATCCACGATACCGAGCTCGTATCGCACACAGTCTGCCATTGCTTTCGAAAGCACCCGCGGCAAGCGGTCGGCTATCTTTCGGTCGATGAGCTCCTTGACGGCCTCTTCCTCGCGGGTCTCATTCAGAATTGCCTCAAGGATGCCCCCGGCCTGTTCATCCAGGGTGAGCCAATGGCGCGGGGGGTCCTGAAACGAAAACAAGTCCTTGCTGACGATGCCCCGCTGTAATGCCTCAAGGACGGCGTCTCGATTGCTCTGGACGGGGACCCAACTCGTCTCTAGCTGTTCAATCGCTTCGAACATGACACCATTAGGACCTAGGCCGAGCTTGGCCCGCTCGTCATCGGTCATCGGTCTTTTCACGCTCTTCGGTATGAATCCGATAGACGTGCTGGCAAGGATGCCGTCCTCAATCGCGTTCCATACCTCGTCTGCAAGCGTATTACGGCCCTCAGGCGAGAAAGCGTGCCTCTCGTAGGTTACGGTATAGCCGTTTCGCTTTTGAAGCCGTGAGCTCACGATTTTGGCAATCGGTAACTGTCCGTCTCGCCCGTAATTGTGACCATAAAGCACAGAATGAGCATGAGTACGGTCGATGCCTTCTTGGACGATTCGGTCACCGTCCCGGTCCTGGCGGTCTGAGCTTACTGCTACCTCCACGATACGTTTTTTCTTATCAATCGACTTCTCTTCGACCTGAAGGTCACTCGCCATCATCGGCTTACCGGACTGCTGCTTGATTGCTCCGCTATCATCCAAAATCATGTACGACATGAGTTATTTCTCCTATAAACGGCGCACGCTTTGCCGCTGAATTTCAACAATCTCGGCCCGGCCTATACTCAGGTATTGCTACTTATTTTTTAACGCTCTGAGTTAAGAGTTTTTTCGAGCAATAAGAGCCGGGGGAGCGCTCACCCCAAAGGTATAAGTTCATCTTTTGTGTTAGAGCGCTTGCGCATCCCCCAGCTTGCGGCGCAGGTGGAGGACTACGCCGTCTCGATATTCGTCAGTTCAGAAAAGAAGACTTCTGAATCGACCTGGAAACCGCGCCGGAATTCGGCCAGGAACGCGGTTTGATTCGCGGTAAAGACCGAGCTCATCCAGGGATTTGCCTTGACGACGATTTGGTCACGTATTCCCACGAAAGCGTGATTTGCAAAATCGCCCGCGTAGAGCTTTGTTTCACTTCCGCCACCGAGCGTGATACTCACGTTTCCGTTTTTCTTAAAGGGTTCACCCCACACGCGCCCGAACTTCTCCATCCGGTCGGGACCCTTGTAAATGAATTGGCCCTGGTCGTCCTTCACCTTCAATAGCTGCCTCTCGCCCTTGCTGTGCCCGATAACAGGCACCTCGTTCATTCCCGGCCCGGTGCTGTGGTCATAGACGTTGTAAATCAAGTCTAGCACGTCTGACCAGTCCAGCTGGGCCCCTGCCGGAGTCGAATTTGTGCTGATTAGATTATCCAGTCCGGTAATTGGGTCCGTGGTCGAACCGGCGCCGCTCAGACAGGCAAGGTCGAAATAACTGCCCAGCGTCTTGGCGAAGATCCGAAACAGCACGTTATCAATAGCCGGGTCTGAATCGTCTAACAGTTGATTGCTGACATAGACCAGAACCGCAAGGACATGACACGTCACGGTCATTTGTGAGAAAGTCGGCGTGCTCTGTTGCTTCTCGCCCGCGCTCTGACCGCTCGGACTGGTACTCGTGGCCTCGGGAATCCAATAGGCCACAAGACCCGATGTGAGCGTAGGAAACGTGATTGAAGCCGTTCGCATCGGAACCGGCGTGCAAAGAGGCGGGACGATTTCCCAACCGCTCGTCAAGTCCAGTAGCCGGCGCGATTCTTCTGTAGGTACCAAATACCCGCCGGCTGCATCACTTCCTGAGTAAAGCAGCTTGGTTCTAGGATCCTGCACCGTGAAACTGCCTCGGTCGCGTTCACCTGCCATTTTGACGAAATCGCGCTCGGGATTATTGGCCCATTTCGGGGCCTGCCCGGTTTGCACGCGAACCGAATCCCCGAGCCATTGGGAAAATGTTCTAGTAGAACTTTCATGTATCGGGGCGAATTGCTCCCCAGTCATCGCGTCGGCCTTGTGCGTTCCGCGTAACATCTCTTTGACCATAGGTGTAAGTAAGCCTTTGATTTTTTCATAATCCAGAGCTTCGCCAATGGCGCGCTCACATAGTTCAACAATATGTCGGTCATCCATTTTTGATTCCTCCAATTCAAAAAAATAGGGCACTCCCGACGAGCCCCCGGGGGAGTGCCCTTTGTGTGAGCCGATGGTGGCCTAGGCCATCGACGTTGATTGCATGGCCCCGGAAACCCGAAAACCGGGGCCTATGGGAGAAAGATATGGAACAATGAAACTGCGCCCGCCTTAGAGCGGGGAACGTGTTTTTGCCTAGTGGGTCAAGCGACCCGGCCCTTACCGACCTGCCGAAGCAGTTGCTTAAGGTTGGAAGATAACTTATGACTCCATAAAGTCCCGTTGACGTTCTTGATAATAGTCAAGGGACCACTCTTTGATGTGTGCTACAAACTTTGTCCTGCAATCCATACAGGTCATGAGCATTAGGTTCTTATCCTCAAAATGGTTCGCATCGGTCGCATACCCGGCGATTTTCCGGCTCTCGCACGCCGGGCAGAACTCCAGGTCATAGATATGCTCAAACTCGGCATAGTAATCGAAGCCGTGGCCGGGCTCATACTTCGGATGTCTCAACTCATGGCGCCATGCGTCGAAGGCTTCCTTCTTTCTCTCATGCCGCTCTCGCGCGGCCTCACGAATCAACTCATTGACCTCTGACCTGAAGGGCTCCGGCAAGGCGTCGATAATCTCCCGGCCCGTGAATTTCTCCCTAGCCGTCTCCCAAAAGTCCTCGTATTCCGGGCCTACGGCCCCGCGCAAGACCATGTCAACGCAACTCTTAAGACTGATGGCCTCATATCGGACCTGTTTTTCTAAGGCCTCAAGTCTCTTCAGACTTTCCCGGTAGCTGACCATTTTGATGACTTTCTCGCTCATGGGTTAAAATTAAGAGCTTTTCCTCCAGGGCCTTTAGCCGCTGCTCGACCTCGGCCCCCTGTATCGCGTTGAGCAGGATGTTACAGATATACGCAAGGCGCCCGCCCGTCTGTGGCTCAATCAGGCCACCCTCAACGCTGTTCGCAATCCGCGCGAGGTACCGTCTCACGTCCAGTTGCGTCTTGAGCCTGTGTCTCTTTGGTTTTACGTCTGTCAAAGGTCCTGCTCTTCAAATCCACGTCTGGTAGTATTCTCGCTCAAATTGATACTGCATAAACTGAATAAAAAAACCCCTTCGGTGCACATAATGTGCTCTTCGGGGGTCTCGGTCAAAATGATATGCGAAAGGTCCTACAAAAGTCAATGGGGTTCTCCTGGATGCATCACCTTAGCGATTTGCTCCCTGCAGTCCTTGCAAAGTCGAAGGTCTTTGCAGCGCTCCCGCAGGTCGGCCGCGTCGGCGCTTAGGCTCAAGAAATGCTCTGATAATCTTTTCATCACTGCATATCCATCGATAGCCGTCATCGAAAAAAACTCGAAGGCCCCGCCAGTTTCGGCGTCGAAGAGGAGCGCGTACCCCTTGTCAAAGCCGTTTGTTCTCAAAAACTCGATAAACTCGGCTTGGAACTCTTCACGCATATTGTCCCCCAAAATGTTTCTTAACAACTTTGTTGTTCAGCCGTCGCCTTCAGTTGCTCGGCCTGTTCTTTCAGTTTAGCCAGGCGCTTTTCTTTTTCGGCCTCGTCCAACTCTTCAACGTTCTTCACATTGCCAGAAAGTTTCCTGATTGCCGCTTTTACGTCCTCCGATATTTCCTTTGGTCTCAAGGACGCCTCCGCCCCGTTTTTAGGGGCGGTAGGCGGAGGCGTCTGGCCTGCGTCGGGAACGTTCCTCTCTTCTGTTTCTTTTCTTCTCTTCTCTTCTCTGTATCTAGAACGTTCCGGGGAACGTTCCCTTTTCTCACTTCCAATTTGCTTTTCCTTGTATTTTCGCGTTCTTGAGGTAACGTCATCGCTCTTGAACTGTCTTTTTTTCCAGTTGATGAACGACATTTTTTCATCAAAACGAACGCAAATCGAACACGAAACGAGTTTTTTTACGACGTTTTCCAAACTTTTTGCGCCAATTCGGAGCCGCCAAGCGATGTCTTTTAGGTTCAAAGGAATGTCTCCGTCCTCTTCAAATTCAGCCGCCAAACAGAGTAGGTAAATGAATATCCGGAACTCCTTAGCGGTCAGGTCTCGAATCTTCGGGTCATCTTTGACTTCCGTATAGAGCCGGAACCATTTCATCGAACGTTACTCGTCATCTTTTGGCCTTGAGCTCTTTACTTTCCCGCTTTGCGGGGGTCTTCATGCTCGCGACGACTTCAGACCAGACGAAAAATTTGTGTTTTCCGAGCTCGTAGAAGGGCAGGGCTCCGGTCGCCGCGTAGTGGTAGACGCTCTTCTTGCTGAGGTTCAGTCGTTTGGCTAAGGTCTCGACCGAAAGGAAATCCTCATCCTTCATTCCTGCAGGCCTCCGGCGTTTATTTATTTGGCTCCGTTTCCTGCTTTTGTTCGCGGGTTACCTCTTCAAAGCTAGGGACGTCCTTTTTCTTGCGACGCTCCGCCTCGATGAGCCTCCGGCGCTCCCTCTCGTCCTGGTGATATCTCTCGAATTGGAATTCGTAGTAAGCCTTGCCGACAAGCGGGCCATTCTCATCTGAAGGGAATTCGAGAAGGTCTAAATCGGAGCCCCACACATTTTGCTTGGCATTCATCCATGCGAGATGAGCCAGGGCCAAGTTTTGAATCACTCTGTGCGGTGGAACTCCGGCCATGCCGACCCCTAACCAAGCGGCCATCCGCAAAAGATTAGGGTCTGTGTCCAAGTAGGCTTCAAGGGCGGATACGGCTATCTGGGTTAAGTCCTCCCCTTCCTGGCTTGCCCGTTGTGTGAGTTTGGCATCCAATGAATCCGGCAGATTGAAGGTCCTTCGTTTAGACATAAGATACCTCCTTGATATGAACTTGAGATATTACTATCACACGTTTTCATACATTACAAGAAAAAAGATGCCAGCAGTCAAAAAAAATGCCCCGACCTGAAATCAATCAGGCCAGGGCTTTACACGGTTTTTGCGCATTTCGGCCCTTCCAGGATTGAAAGGGGTCTCAGGTTATGTTAGCTAAGTGTCCGTTCTAACTAGTCCTACCATTCCGATGCCATGACGCAATTTCCGCACCGAGGTCAACTGGGTACATTTGGCGGGGTCTTCACTCCGAGTATCCTCACAATTCTGGGAATCATTCTTTTTTTGCGGCTGGGATACGTGGTCGGTCAGGCCGGGCTTTCAAGGGCCTTGATTATTATTGCCATGGCGAACACCATCTCCCTCCTGACCAGTATCTCCCTGTCTGCCGTGGCGACCAACTTGCGGGTTAAAGGGGGCGGTGACTACTACCTGATTTCGCGGACCTTAGGCGTGGAATACGGTGGGGCCCTGGGCATTGTGCTTTTCCTGGCCCAGGCGATATCGGTTGCATTTTATTGTATCGGTTTTGGGGAGGCAATCGTAGGTCTGATTCCCGGTACGATTCCCCGCGCCGTTCAGGTCGTTGCTGCCCTGGCAGCGTCATTCCTGTTTGTCTTTGCATGGCTGGGGGCTGACTGGGCTACGCGGCTGCAGTATGTGGTGATGACCTTGCTTGCGGTCTCCCTTTTTTCCTTTTTCGCAGGCGGACTCGCCAAATGGGACGCAGCGACCCTTGCGCACAATTGGGCCACACCGGCCGGCGGTCACGGCTTCTGGGTGCTATTTGCCATATTTTTCCCCGCCGTTACCGGATTCACACAGGGGGTCAGTATGTCCGGCGACCTCGAGGATCCGGGTAAGAGCCTGCCGGTAGGCACCCTCACCGCGGTAGGGATGTCGATCCTGGTCTACTTCGCGGCGGCAATCGTGTTTGCAGGGACGGTGCCTCAGGAAGACCTGATGCACGACTATTACGCCATGAAACGGGTCGCCCTAGTCGACTTCCTGGTTGACCTCGGCGTTATCGCCGCCACCCTCTCCTCGGCGATGGCCTCATTCCTAGGGGCGCCTCGGATCCTGCAGTCCCTTGCCGGGGACCGTGTCTTTCCCTTTCTGTTGCCGTTTGCCAAAGGCTCGGGGCCGAGCGGAAACCCGCGGCGAGGTGTCATCCTGGCGGCCGCCATTGCCTATGCCACTATTGGCCTTGGGAACCTCAATGTGATTGCCCCGATCGTGTCGATGTTTTTTCTGATCTCCTACGGGCTCCTCAATTACGCCACGTTTTATGAAGCGCGATCAGCCAGCCCTTCTTTCCGCCCGACCTTCCGCTTGTTTGACTATCGCTTGAGTTTTCTTGGCTTTCTGGCTTGCCTGGGCGGGATGCTGGCGATCAGCCTGCCCGCTGGGGTGGTGGCGATCTCCATCCTTTTTGCCATTCATCAATATCTCAAGCGCACGGCAGGCCCGGCGCGCTGGGCTGACAGTCGTCGGTCGTATCATCTCCGACTCGCTCGGGAGCACTTGGTTGCCGCCGCCAAGGAGCCGGAGCATCCGCGCGACTGGCGTCCACAAGTGCTGGCATTTTCGAATCAAACAGAACGACGCGAACAGCTTTTGACCTTTGCTTCGTGGATACGTGGCGGCGGTGGGATCATCACGTCGGTTCAGGTCCTGGAGGGAGAAGGGGCGAAGATGCTAAAGCTCCAGGAGGAGGCCGAGGCAGAACTCAGAAAGGACATCACCGAAAGCCGGTTGCCGGCCTTCCCGTTGGTGATATTTGCACCCAACTTTTATCTTGCGGTGCAATCGCTCGTCCAATCCTATGGGGTCGGGCCGCTGAGAGCGAACACGATCCTGTTCAACTGGCTGGAGCAGCTCCACCCCGGAATACTCGGTTTGAAGCAGATCAGCTATGCCAGGAATTTGAGGGCTGCCTTTCGGTTGGGCTGTAACGTCGTCGTCTTGGGTGCCCCGGAGGAGAATTGGCGGGCGCTCGAGGCCATAAGCGGCGTCGACAGGCGCATCGACGTCTGGTGGCGTGGCGATGCGACCAGCCACTTGATGTTGTTGCTGGCCTACCTCATGACGCGCGATGAAGCTTGGGATGGAGCCACCATAAGACTTCTTGCCACGGCCGACGAAAGGGAACCGCAAACGAAGGTCGAGGAATTGAAGAAGACGCTCGCAGATGTTCGGATCCAAGCCCAGCCTGAAGTGATTTCGGGGGCTACAGCAGAGTCCCTAGCGGAGTGCTCGGCCGGGGCAACCTTTGTGTTTCTGCCCTTTCGACTTCGACGCCATCAATTGGTGGATACCTTCGGCAACCCGCTCGAGGCCATCGTCGCCCGTCTCGGGCTCGTGGCAATGGTCATGGCCGCAAAAGACGTCGATCTAGACGCCGAGCCCGAAGAAGGAAAGGCCGGCGAGTCGGCAGCGGCCCTTGACGCCCTGAACGATACCCGCAAGAAGGCGGAAGCGGCAGAGAAAGCGGCAGCCGAGGCCTCTGAGAAGGCGGAGCAGAAGTCGAGAGAGCTGGAGGTGGCTTCTACCTCGAGGGTTGACGAAGAACAGATCTCCAGGATGGAAGCCGAGGCGAAAGGGGCGGCGGCGGAGGCCCAAAAGGCGTCGCGGCGGGCGGCCAAGGCCCAGGCCAAGGCCGAGGAGGCGGCACGACGCGTGCAACAGCTGGGTATCGAGCTGCCCGAGGAGGAAGATTCTACCGATTGACGGCTTTGAAAGGTTACGTATGAAACGAAAAATGCTATTAGCGCTGTTCCTTGTTTGCCTGGTGTGCCTGAAAGTCGGATCGGCTTGGTCCGAGGGCGATCTGGTGCTCTCAGAGCAAGACCGGCGCTGGATCTCGGACCATCCGGTCTTGAAAGTCGGCAATGCGATGGACTGGGCGCCCTTCGATTTTGCCGAGAGGGGAAAAGCCAAGGGCTACTCGATTGATCTAGTCCGTTTGATCGGCGAAAAGACCGGTCTTCGGTTTGAATTCATTAATGGCCTCAGCTGGGCCGAACTGATGGCCAAATTCCAAGAGGGCGAAATCGATATCATGCCCGCCCTTATGGATGTGCGTGAGCGCCGCGAATTCACCCGATTCACCTCCCACTACCTCACCAACCCCACGGTCCTCGTTGTCCGCGCCGACGAAGACCGCATCCAAACCATTGAGGACATGCGCGGCGGCAAAATCGCCATCGTGAAAGGGTACTACTAT
>CAZAGT010000002.1:18599-43566 GCA_964484515.1 uncultured Desulfobacteraceae bacterium
CGGACGAGATATCCAGGGATCGAAGTCGTGCCCGTACCTCGGTTTCCAGACGGTTTAGAGGCGGTCTTGGACGGCGAGGTGGACGCCTTTATCGGTAGCCGGAGCGTGGTGATCTATACCATCAGAAAACACTTCCTAGACGGTCTCAAGATTGCCGGCCGCTCCGGGATTGATGACCCGGAGCGTATCAAGCTCCGGATGGGCGTTCGCAAGGACCAGGAGATCCTCTGGTCGATCCTCGAAAAGGCCCTGGACGGCGTCACCAAGAAAGAGATCAATGCCCTTCGCATGAAATGGATACCGGTGGAGCTGGCCGAATCAAAAGGAGACCGGACAATCCTGGAAACGGCCGGTTGGCTGATCGCCGTCGGAGCCGCCATCTTCCTTATTCTTGGTCTGGTGATTCGGGTCCTGGTCAAGCATGTCAAGGAAGAGAGTATGGCGGTCCGATTTGGATCGCGCCGGTTTCGGGTCAATATCATTGCGGGTCTGAGCTTCTTCGTGGCGATCATATCTTTTATGGGCTGGCTGGCCCTGCAGTACAACCGTGAGAGGATCCTCACCGACATGGCGGACAACCTTGAAACCGGGCTCAAGACCGCCGCGGAACGGCTTGAGATCTGGGTGGGGCAGCGGACTTCATACTTGGAACGGCTCGGTGAGGATCGCGAACTGGTGACGATCGCGCAGCGCCTGCTCGCCTCTGGGTCGGACCAGAGCAGTCTCGTTTCGAAGAGCGCCCTGAGTGCTGCCCGGGCCTTTTTCGCACAGCAAGAAGGAATCTTTGAGGAAGCCGGTTTTGCGATTATGGACCCGAGCCAAGCCGTGGTCGGAGCCAGTCAGGGCTTCGAGGCGGTCGCTCACAAGCTGAATACGGTCAAAAGGGAGAAGGCCCTGGAGCGCGCCTGGCAGGGAGAGGTGGTTTTTATGCCGCCCTTTGAGGTGGCTGTTTCGAGCTACCCTGACGTGCCTGCGACTCGGGATCGGGCGGTGCTCTTCTTCATTGGGCCGGTCCGAAAAGCGGATGGAGAGATCATTGCCCTCCTCGGTCAAGGTGTGGACCCATCTAAAAGCTTCAGCCAGGTTCTCCAATCCGCACGCCGGAGCGAAACCATGGAGACGTACGCCTTCGATCAGGATGGGAGGTTGCTGTCGGAGAGTCGGTTCGACACTCAGCTGCGGCGGATCGGATTGCTTGAGGCCGGTCGGAATGAGATTTTGAACGTCGAGATCCGGGATCCTGGTGTGAATCTGGTTGCGGGATATCGTTCTCACCTGCCGAGGGCCGAACAGCCCTTGACACGGATGGCGGCCCGCGCAGCTCAACTGAGATCAAGTATGGTGCAGGGGGAAGGATTGTTCCTTCGATCCGCTATTGAGACGGATCTAAGCGGCTACCGGGACTATCGTGGTGTGCCGGTCTTCGGCGCCTGGCTTTGGGACGAGGGGTTGGGCTTGGGTCTGGCCACCGAGATCGATAGGGATGAGGCCCTCTCGACCTACTATGCGATGCGGATGACCGTCGTGGGCGTACTGGGATTGACCTTGATCCTCTCGGTCGGTGCGACGTTCTTTGTCTTGGTGCTTGGAGAACGAACCAACCGGGCGCTTGCCTTGGCGAGAGATAACCTGGAGCGAAGGGTCGAGGAGCGAACGGCGGAATTAAGGGAAAAGCAGGTGCAGTTAAAGCAGGCGGAGGAGCAGAGTCGCTTGCTCCTCGAGTCGGCGGCCGACGGTATCTTTGGTGTGGGGGAAGAGGGGCTCGTGAATTTCATCAATCCGGCCGGTTGCGCTATGCTCGGATTTGAGGCCGCGGAGGTGATCGGGCGCAAGGTCCACCCCCTTGTCCATCACACGAGGGCTGACGGCACACCTTACCCGATCGATGAATGCCCCATGCATCACACGTTAACGCGGGGGACGATCAGCAGCGTCGATGACGAGATCCTTTGGCGGAAAGACGGGACCTCTTTCCCCGTGGAATACACCAGTGTCCCAGTGCGAAAAGACGAGAAGATCGCCGGTACCGTGATCGTGTTTCGCGACATTACGGAGCGTCGGGAGGCGGAGCGCAAGCTGCGTGAAAGCGAAGAGCGTCTGAAGACCATTCTTGTCACCGCGAACGAGGGTTTTTGGATGATCGACAATGAGGCAAAGGTTCTGCATGCCAATGACGCGATGTGCGCCATCTTGGGCAGGCCCCGTGAAGAGATCATGGGGAGGACGATCTTCGACTTTCTGGACGACGAGAATCGGGAACTCCTCCGAAAGCAGCTACGATTGCGGGAAGCGGGTAAGGCCAGTAACTATGAGATGGCGCTTGTTCGGCCGGACGGGAGCCAGGTCCCTTGCCTGGTCAGCGGCACGCCCCTTTTTGATGGAGACGGCAACAGGATCGGTTCGTTCGCCCTGTATACGGACATCACGGAGCGTAAGCGCATGGAATACGAGCTGGTCGAGGCCAAGGAGATCGCCGAGGAGGCCACCAGAGCCAAGAGCGATTTCCTGGCCAACATGAGCCACGAGATCCGTACACCCATGAATGCCATCATCGGCATGTCCCATTTGACCCTCAAGACCGGCCTGACGGACAAACAATACGGCTATCTAAGCAAAATCCAAACAGCGGCCCACTCCCTTCTCGGGATCATCAACGACATCCTGGACTTCTCCAAGATCGAGGCCGGGAAGTTGGATATGGAGTCGGTGGACTTCGATCTCGACGAGGTCCTGGATAACCTCGCCAACCTGATCAACGTCAAGGTCCAAGAGAAGGATGATCTTGAACTCCTCTTTTCCACATCCCAGGATGTGCCACGATCCCTCGTGGGCGATCCCCTGAGGGTCGGCCAGGTCCTCGTCAATCTAGCAAACAATGCGGTCAAGTTCACCGATTCGGGTGAGATCGTCGTCTCCACGGAAGTGCTCGAACAGGATGAGGAGAGCGTTCGGCTGAAATTCTCGGTCAGCGATACCGGAATCGGGATGACCTCGGAGCAGGTCTCCAAATTGTTCACTGCCTTCACGCAGGCCGACACCTCCACGACCCGGAAGTATGGGGGCACGGGATTGGGGCTCACGATCTCGAAGCGGTTGGTCGAAATGATGGGCGGGGAAATCAATGTGGAAAGCGAGCCCGGGGTGGGAAGCACCTTCAGCTTTACCGCCGGCTTCGGACGACAGCAAGAAAAGAAGGCAAAGAGCTATACGCCGGCCACAGACCTGCGGGGCACGAGGGCCCTGGTGGTCGATGATAACCCGACCTCGAGGAGGATTCTTCAGGAGATCCTGGAATCGTTTTCATTTGAGGTCACCTTAGCGGCGTCCGGGGAGGAAGGACTGGCGGAGGTTGAGAGGGCTTCGAAAGACGCCCCGTTTGAGTTGGTGATCATGGATTGGAAAATGCCGGGGATGGACGGGATCGAGACGTCCGAACGGATCAAAGAATATTTCCATCTGAGCAAGGTTCCAGCGATTGTCCTGGTCACGGCCTACGGCCGGGAGGAGGTCATGCAAAAGGCCGAAAAAGTGGGACTAGACGGTTTTCTCATCAAGCCGGTGAGCCCATCGGTGCTCTTCGACACGATTGCGCAGGCGATGAGCGGCGAGATCCCTGAACGGGATCGTGGGGCTCAGCAGAAGTTGAGTGCCGCCGATACGGCCAGAGAACTGAGCGGGCTTCGGGTGTTGCTGGTCGAGGACAACGAGATCAACCAACAGGTCGCCCAGGAGATCCTCGAAGGGGCGGGGCTCACGGTGAGCTTGGCGAACAACGGTCGTGAAGCCGTCAATGCCGTTAAGGAAGGCGTTTTCGATGCGGTTCTCATGGACGTTCAAATGCCCGTGATGGACGGGTACGAGGCAACCCGGGAAATCCGAAATGACCCTCGCTTCAAGCACTTGCCGATCATTGCCATGACGGCCCACGCCATGGCGGGCGATCGAGAGAAATCGATCGAGGCCGGTATGAACGATCATGTCTCCAAACCGATCGATCCGGAGGCCCTATTTGAGTCCTTGGCTAGCTGGGCAGGCAAGGCGGAAAGGCGGAGCCCCGAGGGAGGGGGGCCCGCGAAGACCTCGGCGGCCAAGAAAGACACGTCTCAGGCTGATGTGGAATTACCCGATCTCGATGGCATCGACGTGGAGGCCGGCGTAAGGCGGCTCCTCGGAAACAGGAAGACGTACCGCCGGATTCTCTTGAAATTCAGGGAGGATTTCCAGCAGGCCGCGCAAGAGGTAAAGAAACTGGCCTCTGAAGGGAATTACCGTGAGGCCCAAATTTTGGCTCATTCCATCAAGGGTGCCGGGGCCAACATCGGGGCTGAAGGGCTTCAGGGGGCGGCCGGGGGCCTTGAAAGGTGGTATAAGGAAGGCGGAGAAGGCCTGCCGGAGTCAGAATACGCGGCATTTTCAGAAGAGCTGGCCCGCGTGCTCACTTCGTTGTCCACCCTGAGCGACGAGACGAAATCGGCCGGCACGGAAGGTGACGAGCCGACGTCGATCAGTGCTGAGATGGCAAGAGATATTGCATCGCGCCTCAGACATGCGGTCGATCTCGGCGATGTAGCCGAGCTATCTCAGATCGCCGCTGACCTGAAGGGCAGTGCTTCGCAATACGCTGAAAAGATTACCAGGCTGGCAGAGGACTTTGACTTCGATGGACTGGTCCGACTCGCTGATTCCCTGGAGGCATCCACGGGCCGGGGAAAAGACTTATAGAGCTGTGGGGGACTTGACATTTTGCATTTTACGCATAAAATATGCGTAAATATCGAACGGAGGATTCGAAATGAAGACGGCAACTGTAGGGGAAATCCAGAAAAACTTTGGCAGGATTTTAAAACAAATCAAGGCCGGGGAAGAAATCGCAGTTACAAGGAGAGGAAAACCGGTCGCAAAAATAACGGCTATCGGACCCAAAGAAGAAATCGACTGGCCTGATTTCCATAGAGAGGCAATCGAATTAGAGGGAAAACCTGTTGGTGAGATCGTTATTGAGGGCAGGGAGGACCGGTTTTAAGTGGTTTACGTGGACACCAGTATCATCGTTAAGCTCTATATCAGAGAGAAATACTCTCGGGATGCATCCGCGTGGTTGAAGGCGAACAACGAAGCCATTCCGTTGACGAGTCTTCATGAATTGGAATTCATCAACGCGATTCACCTTAAACTCTTCAGGAATGAAACAACCCCTCAAACCATCCACCAAATCAAGGCGGCTTTGGAGGAACACGAAGAAAAGGGAGTGTATTATCGACCGACGCTGGACTGGCCCGCGGTCTTTGTCCAAGCCATTCAATTATCCAATAAACATTCTGCCAGTTCGGGCTCGAGAGCCTTGGACATCCTTCACGTTGCCTCGGCTTTATCCATTCAGGCCGATCGATTTCTGACGTTGGATGACAGACAGTCGAAGCTGGCCGCACATGCTGGTCTTGAAATTCCTAGCATTTTTCGGTAATGTCCCTTTTATTGGTTGAAATTTTATAACCCTTTGAATTTTAGGGGAAAATAGCCACGGAAGAAAACAGCATAACTTATTGAAAATATTAAAATTTTCAATTCATCAACTGATTAAAGGAGCACCACCCATTTTTCAAACGGTCAAGTAATTCAAGCCGGCGGCTACGCTTTGTCGCTACGCCGGGCGGCGACTATGACCTGGCAAAGCCAGTATAGAAGAAGGACGTCCTTCGATTTTTCAGTCTCTCCGACCCAGAGTCATGCCTCTTAACGATCATTTCCAGTTGACATATCTTTCATAGATCACAATTTTGGTCGACTCTGTGATCAGAGAGTGGAATCTGCTACCACGGCCGGGCTAGAATCAGTCAGACTTATCGCAGGTTTTGAGCCCAGCGGATATCTTGGGGGTCTGGAGAGGTATCTGGAGTCATGAGTCTTTTTGCTGGATTTTGCACGAAACGTTAGTTTTAGGATTGCGGACTCATTTTGTTGTCTTCATCCAGGGATCTGTTGATGGTGTATTGGTTGAAGCTTCAATTTCAGGGCCAGACCTTCCATCGGGCTGATATACACAGCTGCTGCAGCCGGCGGCACGAGCCCGCTGAAAAAGACCCGCAAGGGCGCATAGATCATCTCGGTTGAAAGGTCGGTGAGAAAACTGGCCGAGCCGAAGGCGAAGACGTTTCCCTAAAAAGCTCGTTTCCCCTGCGATAAGCTTGTCCCGTCGCTTTTCACGCCGAGGCCATCTCCCGGTGCCCAGGCAGGCAGACCGTTACTCGGGTCCAAGCCCCTTGTTTGCTTTCAAACTTTACCTTCCCGCCGTGGAGCTCGACGATTCTCTTCACGATAGACAGTCCTAGTCCGGAGCCGCCGTACCGGAGGGACCTGGACTTTTCGCCCCGGTAGAATTGATCAAACACCTTGGGGATTTCAGCGTCGGCAACGCCCGGGCCTGTATTAGTAACGGTTATCATCAGTTCGGCAGCGGATTGGTTGCCCATCACTTCAATCCGTCCACCATCCACGTTATACTTGAGGGCATTGTCCAGAATATTTGAGAAAGCGCGGTTCAGTTTTTCCGCTTCTCCCTGAATAACGAGCCGGTTGGGAAGGAGGATATCGACCTTGATGTTGTGGGCATCAGCCAAAAGTTGATATTCCGCTACTAGGGATGACAATAGCTCGGTTATGTGAACCGGCTTTGGATCGATGCCGGTTAACGTTTCCAGGGATGACAGCTTCAAGAGATCTTTCACCAATCGCTCCATGCGCAAAACCTGATCGTTTAATCGGAAAAGGTTCTCCTTTGCAAAGGACGGCAATTTTTCCCCATCATAGGTGCAAATTTCATCGATAGCCAGCCGTGCGGTGGTCAGCGGCGTTTTCAATTCATGAGATGTATCGAACAGAAAATCTCTCTGCCTCGCGAAAGAATATTGCAGTCGGTCCAGCATCCGGTTGATGGTCCTCGCGAGTTCATTGAATTCATCGCGTCCTTCTCCGGCCGGTATCCTCCGGTCAAGATTCCTCTCGCTGATATCTTGAGCTAGATCCTTCATGGCACCAATCGGCTGTAAGATCTTGCCGGCTACAAAACGGCTGATGGCGATCAAAGCAAGGGTGGAGAATATAAGCCCGGAGACAATGCCGAGACCCAATTCCCATATTTCTTCTTTCAATTTTTCCATGGGCCGAGCGATCTGCACGATGACCGTTCTGCCATCCAACGTAAGCAAAAAGGTTCTGACCCGGAAGCTCACTTCCCGGCTACGGTTCTGTCCGGGGTCGATGTGTTCGGGCGGGATGACCACGCTGACAATAGCACTGGAGCCAGGATTTACCGGAGAAAGCTTTACCAATTTTGCCAGGTCGGACTGGTAAAGCATTCTGTTGGTACCTTGCTCGTAAATCTCGATCCAATCGGCATAAAATACATGAGCAGCAGAGTCGAAAGGGGCTGGTACCGATTCTCTTTGTCCCATCACGATCATTCTGGCGGCTATGTTTGCTTCCTCTGCCAGCACCGTATCCAGAATTTTGATAGATTGTTCCATCAATTCAAAAAACACAACCACGGAAAACAATAAGCTGGCGATAAAGCCGGCCCCGGCAACGAAAAGAGTAATTCTTGTCTTGACAGTCACTATTCTGAGTCTCTGATAATATATCCGACGCCGCGGATGGTTCGGATGATTTTGCCATGACCCGAATCACCGATTTTATGACGCAGGTTTTTGATATGGACGTCCACGAAATTAGACATGCTGAAAGGGTCGAAATCATCTCCCCATACGTGTTCGGCCAGGCTAAAGCGTGAGACGGCCCTGTCTTTATTATAAAGGAGAAACTCAAGAATGGAAAACTCTCTGGGCGTCAGTTCGATCGGTTTTCCCCCTTTGGTTACCTTGCGGCTTACCGTGTCAAGCTGCAGGTCCAAAACCTGCAACACGGGTATCGACTGGCTGCCGGATCGCCTGAGCAAAGCGCGCACGCGGGCCAACAACTCGTCCGAGGAAAACGGTTTGGCCAGATAGTCATCTGCTCCGAGATCAAGTCCCTTAATCCTGTCTTGGATATCACCCTTTGCCGTAAGCATGAGCACCGGGGTATCGATCCCCGCCTTTCGGGCTTGCTCCAAGACGGCTAATCCGTCGATTTTTGGCATCATAATATCGAGAATGATCGCATCCATAGGGATTTGGAACAATTTGTCCAACGCCTCTTCTCCATCCATCGCCGTCTCGACGATATAACGCTGGTCTTCCAAGATTTCCTTTAATTGTGCGAGCAGCGGGTATTCATCATCGACGATCAAAATTCTCATAAGCGAGCGTCTCCCACAGGTTGTTGTCACTCTCTTTTGCCGCAAAAGTTGAAATAGTACCCGTCAATACCGCCACACCATATACCCCTCAGGGCCGCTGTCATCCTGATGGGCCGGGGCGGGCAGAGTATCGCACAAATCACGAATCCTTTCTGCCTGGGCAATAAGCCCTGTTTTGCCCCGGTTTCGGTCAATCAAAAGGGTCGCGGAATTTACATCAAGCAGTCTAGCGGAGGGGCCTCTTTATGATCAATTCCGAGCGCCCTCTCGGCCGTGCCGACGAATACGTTGGGATCTCTCCTTTGGAGATGATACATCGAGGCAGCCTAAAATGCACTATTGGGTAATTGAGTGCCGTGTCCCATCAAGATCATGGCATCTTGCTTCTGGTGTTCTCCTGGCACGTTCCGTCGAGAGTAGGGGGTGGTGAAATCGGACGAAGCGGTCTGCTATGAGCTTTCAGCCATCGACCGTCAAACGGACTACTCGCTCTCGCCCACGAATTGGCGGGTCCATTTGCGGGTCCCGGGGAGTGTTCGTCTTCTTTGCAGGCGTTCCTTTCTGACTTTGGCCTGTTGCTCGATCTCCGGGCTCCAGAAGGTCAACCACTCTCCTTTTTCAAGCACTTCCGCAGTTTCTACCTGGATTGCGTTGCCCTCCAAAGTCAGGGTCCCCACGACCTTGACCGGGTCGTTCAAGTGCCTTGACAAAACGGAGTGCTTGATGTTGGACAGCAGATAGTACCTGCCTTCATCGCTGACCAGGACAAAGATATCCTCCATGGCCGCAATGATGACCTCTTCCCGCGGCGTGCAGGTCTCGGCCGCACAGGTGCTGAGCAGTCCTTGAATCGTCCCTGTCACCTCGACCATGTCATCGGCCCTGCTCTGAGCGGTGATGCAGAGGATCATCACCAAGATGATATCCAAAATCCCATTCTTCATTCTCTTGCCTCTTTGCTTGGTTCGCAAGCTTGGATTGGAAAACTAGAATTCGACTGCCATCTGACCAAAAACGATATCCCGTTCGTCGCGTCCCTTCACGTGACCATCAGGACAATGGTCGCGGAAATAGGCAATCAAGGCCACAATTCCTTCCCAGATCGTCTGGTTGAATTCAATCCCATACCGTCGTTCCGGGAACCCGAAGGCCTCGCAATCATCGGAGCCTTCAATCTTAAAGGCGATCTCGAGGTTATGGCCCCAGTCCCGGTTGTAACCGAACTCAATGTTCCAGACCCGGGGGCACGCCCCTTCGCCGGTGACCGTGGCGATTTCAGAGGGGGCAAAATTGTCCAGGGCGGTCATGTACTCCGCGTGAGCTAATTTAAGAGGCCAGGATTATCGCCAGGATTGTCTTTCGGGCTACCGCATTAAGTCGATCAACCCAGTTTACTTCCGATACCTTCCTTCTTGACCTAATTACCTACCCCATAATAATTCTCCAAAAAACCACCCCCTTCCTCTAGGTCATGTCCAAGAATTGCACGGGCCAAGCCGATCACTCCGGTTTGCCCCCCAAAGCCGATCCCTTGTACCCGTACACGACCCGATAGAAAGATCTTGCTGTTCCACGACCGTTCTTGACGGCGACCATCTCTCTTACAGGCCCCGAACGCCCAATTCGCGAATCAATCTGGCGGTTTCGTATTTCATTGATGTTGTTTGCCACCAAAATCATCGGTTTTTTGATCTGCAGGTCGGAAGGACACCAGAACTGGTACATATGGCTGTCGCCACCGAACAGGTGCTGACCGCCTATATCCTCGACTACGGTATCCCAATCCCGATCGCCTTTGTCCGCCTTGACGCGGGCGGTGTAAAATGCCAACCAGCTGCTTGTTCGGTCAATGTCCATACCGACCAGAAGGGGGCGCATGCCGGTCTCCAATGCAACATCCCGCGCTTTCATTTCCAATTGCGCCGCCAGGTCGTACCAGCCTAGTCCCAGTTGGTTTATTGGATAGGGTAACGCCGGAACCCCCAGTGTCAGATGGAGCATGCCGGCACCATAGACCACAAGGAGGGTGACAGCTGTCGCCGGCCAGGGGTGATGGGACCAGCGGCGCAGCCGGCCGTCTGATGTCGAAGGTTGAACCGTCATGAGATGGGCGACATACGGCAAAAGACCCAGCCACAGGGGTCCGGTCCAGTTTAGCTTGTGCATGCGCAAAAGACTGAAGATGAAGAAGACGGCCAGCGGGCTGAACGTCAGTGTCATAAACAGCCGCCAAACGCGGTCTTGTTTGCCGGGTTCGGCTCTGGTACTTTCGACAGAAAATATGCGACGGCCGGAGGCTGCCGTGACAATGGACACGATCCCGACAGGGGTCAGCAGCAGCAAGATGCTCCCGATCAAATCCTGAAATGCAAAATGAAACTCGGCCAAGAACCGGCGTGGGCCTTGAAATTGAAAAGAGGCCCATTCGTGTTGGGCGTTCCATATGATCACGGGCAAAAACAGAAGCAGGGATATCAGAATCGCCAGATAGGGCGCGGGGTGCCGACACCAGCGTCGCCGTGCCATCGGATCGAGCAGGACGAAGGCCAGCAGAGAGATCGCCAGCAGTGCCATGGTGTATTTTGACAGCATCCCGAGCCCCAGGGCAATGCCGACGCCGTACCAGGCACGTGGTTTTTCCTCGACCAGTGCACAGTAGATGTAGTACAGGGCCGCCGCCCAGCAAACTGTCAGGCAACTGTCCGGCAGCATGACGAAGCCGAAGATGAAGTAGACGGGAAGAAGCGTGAAAAGCAGAACGGTGGCCGCGGCCGTGGGCGTATCGAACATTCTTTTCCCAAGTCGGTAAAGATATGCAGCACCTAAGAACCAAAGACAGAATGCGCCCATTCGTACGGCCATCTCGTGATGGCCCAAAAACTTTGTGAACAGCCGAATAATCCAGGCAACCATGGGCGGGTGATCCAGGTAGCCGATGTCCAGGTGCCGGGAATAGTTCCAATAATAGGCTTCTTCGTGAAGAAGTTCCGGCAATCCGAGGTAGACCATCCGCAGGGCGACCGCGTACGCCAGTAGGGCCGCGATCAGTTTCGGCCAAGTCTCCCCGGTTACCCCCGAGAAACTACCTAGTAGGCGGGCATCGGAGAGATAAACCAAGCAGCCATAGATCATCCCATAAGCAACGATAGATCCTGACGCCGCCGCGAGGGTAAAAGACATCTGGCCCCAACGGGCTGCCCAGGCCAGCATGCCGCCTCGGAGGAAAAGTGCAAGCAGCACGAAGATGGCAAACCTTGTTGCCGACGCTTGGTCGGTGACGACCTTAGAAAAGGCTTGGTGCCTTACCCACAACAAATAGATAGCAGCGGCCGACACCGGAAGACTGACCATATGGGCAATAAAAAGGGGGGTCCCTGTCCGGCAGAGGAAGATCAGGAGAATTAGGTCAAGAAACAACCCGAAAAAGCATGTCAACCCGACAACGAGTCGCTCTGACAACGATCCCGCGGACTTCGTTGTGAGGATCCCATCGATGCTGTCCGTTGATGGGTGCTGTGTGAGTAGCCGTGGCATATGTTTTGTGCCGCTTGGGGGGCGCATTGGAGGCGCCCCGCATTCAGCCCGTAGCCGACCATCACTGTGAATGACTGGTCTATCGTCCCTCTGTGATGCGAGTCGTGGTGGATGCGAGTCCCTGTGTGCTCATTCGAAGAAGTATCAAGGCGCAACCGATGCAGGCTGCGGCGACCACGCAATTGCCGATTTCATACACCGTTGCGGCGTTACCCTGGGATACCGCCACCTGTGCCACGCGCTCAGGCAAATGGCTGAAAAGGTTCTCGAGGCGTCGGTTCATGATCCCCTCCGTATATTCTTTTCACTTCATCTGAATTCTGTGATTTCACAGTTAGCTACAAAAAAGACGGCCCACATTTTTCCGGCCGAGTTTGATGTGGAATGTAGCAGGTCAAAATGAAGAAAGGATGAAGACGACAGGGAGGAGAATATTTTTGGGGTTAGCCGGTTTTGACTACGTCGTAGACTCCGCTGGCGCGCACCGCCACCACGGAACAACCGCAGGCCGTGGCCCCCTGGTAAATGGATCAACTGCTTGAGCAATTGAACGCCTGGCCTGGATTTCCATGTTAGTTTTTTGACTTAACACCACGGAGCGCTATCCGAAGAGAAACCGGAGCCTTTTTCTTCCCAGCCATGGTATCCGGATATCGGTTTTGTCAAAACCCGCTGCAATCAATAAAGGATTGTGAGCTCTTTTTTGAAAACGAACCAGGATTTCCTTCTCATCGATGATTAGCGTAGCGGTGGCGTCAATGAAGTCTCTGAAGATATGCCGGGACTTGGCCCTTTGGTATCCATGGCTGAGTTGGGAGCCGAAGAAACGATAAAGACTGCTTGCCATGAGGGTGAGTTGCAGGTCAAGGTTGACTTTCATGGCCACCGCCGAAGAGAGTGCGTCCATATGGAAGAAATCGATCCCGTCTGCGAGGTTGTTTTCGATCAGTATTCGTTGGGCATAGCGCTGGATGAGTTGGGCGGCTGATCGTTTGAGCTGGTTGGTCAGGAGAAAGGTAGGCTCTAGGTGGCCAAGCTCGGCAATCACCAACTGGCGCAGGGGGCCCTGGTAGTCTTCCAGGGTGATCTTGTGATCCAGGATTCTTTGGGTTTTATAGATGCGTGAGACCCCATCGAGCGCAATCCGTCTCCATGCGGAGAGGGGCTCTTGGTGCACCTGCGGAAGTACCCGCCTTGCCCTCTCGTCGTTCTCAAATCGTCTTTGAGGCCTAAAAGGCTTCTTCAAGTGCGCTGCAAGAGTTGCCGCGCAGCGCTCGATGAGCGAGTTGCCCATTGCTGATCACAAAAAGGCCCTCCAAAGTGGCAGGAAAGAAATTTGGTCAACAATGGTCAACTCCCTGAAGAAACATCCCCCCTTTTCGCTCCCCTTCACCCCATTCCTGGTTAGTAAACGGCAGAGGGAAAGGGGAAAACCTATATGCGATCTGTTTTCTTCAGGAAACGAGCAATGCCGTATAGGATAAAGAAAGGAATTGAAAATTGAACCAAGAGTCCGGGACGGCCGAGTATGCCGACCGGGCCGATCAGGTAGCGGTATTTGGCTATCAGAAGAACGTAAGCACCGAAACAAAAAAGGAACAGGGTCCCATACTCCTTGGCGGTCACCCTTTTCCAGTCGAAGTGCTGCCGTCTCATTGTCTGCGCCAGACCCTGCAGCTGTGGCACGAAGCGGTTCGTATCGTGAACGTACGCGTCATATGTTTCCCCAAATTTCTCGCTCAGGAAACGCTCTTCTTCAAAGACGATGCTCACGTAGACCAGAAGAAAGAAAGGAAAAATAGCGAGGGACGTCCAGGGCGAGCCGTACATCAGGCAGAACCCCAAGGCGAAAAAGAGATTGCCGACATACATCGGATTACGCGTATGTGCAAAGATCCCCTCTGTCACTAGGTCCTCTGCGTAAACCCGTCCGTGGCGCCCCCCCCGGACAATGGAGTAGACGAGGCCGATCGTGAGGCATCGGATGGTTTCACCAAGTGTAGCCACCACCAGGCCGATACCGGTTGCATAGGCATCCCATTTCGGATTCCTCGCAAAAAATGCAGGCCGAACAAAAAGCGCCACCAGCACGTAAATAACGGGAAATAATCCATTTCGGAAGCGAAAGAAAAAAGCTCCGATGGCACAAAGCGTTTTATCCGCGGAAGAGTGACCTCTTGCGATCTTTTTAGCAGCGATCATTTTATGGCAATCATCCCGCAGAAGTTATACCACCTGAAGAACGACTCGCAATGCCTAAACCCGCATTCCACAAGAAGATCTCGGTTCTCGGAATATTGGTACGGAATCAACACGTTCTCAAGGGCTTCCCTTTTCTGTGCAATCTCCATCTCCGAGTAGCCGTTCCTCTTTTTCATTTGGTAGTAGTATTTGATGAACAATCTGTTGATCGTCGAGTCCGGACTGAGCAACTTCTCAACGAGGATGAGACATCCATCCTTATTGATGCCAGAAGTGATCTCCTCGACCACGCGCGTGCGACGAAGCGGTCTGACAAATTGAAGGACCAGGTTCATAATGACCACGGAGGCGTTTTCAATGCTCACACCATTATTCAGATCTGAATAGATGAGTTCACAAGGGTGCGTAATTGTAAAGCTCGCCAGCTTTTCTTTCGCCTTGGCAAGCATCGCCTCCGACGCATCCGTACCGATCAAATTCACGCCCTTGGCTATCACGGGATCGATTTGGATAAATGTGTTGCAGGTGGAACATCCCAGATCGTAGAGGTTGGTGCCGGGGACAGCAAAATCGGCCGCCATCTCCCCGATCATCCGCTGAATCTCTGTGTAGAAGGGGATCGAGCGGTCGAGCATATTGTCAAAGACCTTGGCCGTGTCCTCGTTGAAATCGAAATCCTTCGCTTTACGGTTTTCCTCTCGAAACAGTTCATCCCTCGTTGATAACATAGAACTCCTCCTTGGCGGCCATATTATTGATAAAATATTCCTTTTGCGAGATGGGCAATCTATGAAAATGGCTTTTGTGTGTCATGATATGCAGCACCTAAGCACCAAAGACAGAATGCGCGCAGTCGTACGGCGATCTCGTGATGGCCCAAAAACTGTGTGAACAGCCGAATGATCCAGGCGACCACGCAAATGCCGATTCCATATGTCGCGGCATTACCCTGGGATACCGCCACCTGTGCCACGCGCTCAGGCAAATGGCTAGAAAGGTTCTCGAGACGTCAGTTCGTGATCCCCTCCGTATATTCTTTTCCCTTCATCTGAATTCTGTGATTTCACGGTTGGCCACAAAAAAGACGGCTCACATCTTTCCGGCCGAGTTTGATTTGGAATGTAGCAGGTCAAAATGAAGAAAGGATGAAGAGGACGGGGAGGAGAATATTCTTGGGTTAGCCGTTTTTGATTACGTCGTAGACTCTGCTGGCGCGCACCGCCACCACGGAACAGCCGCAGGCCGTGGCCCCCTGGTAAATGGATCAACTACTTGAGCAATTGGACGCCTAGTAAACCGCCAAGCACCGTCAACGCCCAAAATCCCGCGGCGCGGCGGCAACGTTTGCCAAGCAGCACGAACTCGGGATATGCCCATGGGCCGACGGTATCGCCAGTCAGACAACGAACTGGCGAAACATGTCAAACTCCTTCCAGGACCCGGTTTGCCGCCTCCTGTCCACAAAGGGGTCTCGTCCTTTTGGGATATTTATGCATCCTTAATATGAGCTAGGGTTTTGTAAACTAGCGGCATCACCATAGTGACCAGCGGTGTCTGCACCAGCAGGCCGGAAATAATCGCCACTGCCAGGGGCTGTTGCATCTGCGAACCCTGACCCATGGCGAGTGCCAACGGCAGTAGTGCGAAAATGGCCGCGAGCGTCGTCATGGTAATGGGGCGCATGCGATTGACCCCTGCCTGGACCAGAGCCTGACCCTTTTCACGCCCATGGCGCACCAAATCTTGGTACTCGGAGAAGTAGAAAATCGAGACCTCGGTCACGATACCGACAATCATGGTCATGCCCATCATGGCAGTGATGTTCAGCTCGATACCGGTAATCCAAAGGCCAATGAACACCATCCCCGTGGCCAGCAGTGGCATAGCAAGAATGGCCACGGCCGCAGCGAACTCCTCGTACAGGAACAAGAGGAGCAGGAAGACCAAACTTAGGGCTGCGACAAATACCGCGATCAGCCCCCGGAAGGCGATCTGTTGCTGTTCGTACAAACCGCCAAGTTCATAATACATGTCACTGGGCAACAGACCCGGCTGCGCCAGGGCCTGTTTGACATCGCGAATGGTTGAACCCAGGTCGCGCCCGCTGATACGGCCGGTTACAGCGACCATACGTTTCAGGTTGTCACGCGCTATTTGGGGTTGGCCGGTTTCTACCGATACATGGGCGATACGCTTGAGTGGGAAGCGGTGGCCGTCCAGGGCGCGTAGCCAGATTTTATCGATGGTGCCGATTCTATCGCGCGCGGAGGGTGGCACCCAGACGCGCACTCCGACCAGCTTGATATCTTCCTGAACCTGGGTGGTAACCAGTCCGTTGAACCAGGCATCGAGTTGTTGTGTGACCAGGTCGGGGTCGATGCCTTCTAGGGCTGCCTTGTCACGATCAACAATGAAATTTATCGCATCGCCGGCCATAACGATCCCATCCTTGACATCGACAACACCGGACCTTTTGCCGATAGCGGCGGCAACCCGGGGTGCAACCGACATCAGATCGTCGAGCTTGTCGCTGTACAGCTTGATTTCGATAGGCTGAGGGACGGCTGTCAGGTCACCGATCAGATCTTCCATCAACAACGCCATTTCCACTTCCAGGCCCGGTACTTCGTTTTCTATGCGGCCACGAATGGCGTCCATGACCTGATCGATAGGAGGCCGGGGCAAGGGTTTCAGACGCACGAAAAAGTCGCCCTGGTTGGCCTCGGTGAGCCCGCCGCCGAGTTGTAGCCCCGTACGTCGCGAGTAGGTCTCCACGGCCGGGTTGGCGCGAAGGATTGCCTCCACCTGCTGCAGCAGTCGGTCGGTTTCCGTCAATGAGGTACCTTCGGGTGATCGGTAATCGAGGATAAACCCACCTTCGTCCATGTGAGGCATAAAACCGGAACCGACTTGCTTGTACGCTATATAGCCGACGATAAGCAGTGGGGCGATGCCAATGATTACCAGCGAGGGTGTTTTCATCAAGCGCTGCATCAGCCACCCGTAGCCGTGTTGCAGGCCCTTGAAAAGAGCGCCCACATCTTTTCTTTTTGCGTCCTTTTCGCTCAGCAGATGTTCCGCGAGTAAGGGCACCGCCAGCCACGCCAGCAGGAAAGAAATAAACAGGCTGCTGGCCATGGTCAGCGACAAGGCCCTGAAAAAAGCGCCGGTGACGCCGCTTAGAAACGCCAGCGGTGCAAAGATGATAATGGTGGCGGCAGAAGAGCCGGCCAACGGCGGTGTAAACTCGATAGCAGCCTCTCGGATGGTCAGTGTCACATCACGGCTGCGCTGACGCAGACGGCGGATAATGTGCTCGATCATGACGATGGCATCGTCGACAATCAGGCCCACAGCCGCCGCCATGCCACCCAGCGTCATGATGTTGAAACTCATGTGCAAAACGTCGAGCAGCAGGATGGTGCTGGCCAGCACCGAGGGCACAATCAGAATCGCGACCAAGGCGATTCTCACACTGCGCAAAAAGACCAGCAGCACGATTGCGGCCAGTCCAACACCGACAGCGATAGCATCGCGTACACTTTTGGCTGAGTCGGTGATCAGTTGGCTCTGGTCGTACCAGTTGGCGACATGCACGTCTTTGGGTAGCTTGTCCCGGTAACTCTCCAGGCGCTCTTTGACGCCCTTGACGATCTGCACGGTGTTTCCGCCGGGTTGCTGGTAGACCTGGACCAGCACCGCATCGTGACCGTCGGCGGTGACCCGCAGCCACTGCGGCGCGGTGCTCAGATATACCCGGGCAATATCTTCGAGCCGCACCAGACCATCGGCGCCGCTGCGCAATGCTGTCCCCTTGATCGTCTGCAGCGAGGAGATGCGGGTATCGGATAACAGCAGGTAAAGCTTGTAATGGTCTTCCAGGTGCCCAACGGCCTGCAGCACATTGCTGGCCGACACGGACTTTGCCACGTCGCTGAAAGTCAGGCCGTAGGCGGCTAGCCTTTCAGGGTCGACCTCTACGCGGTACTCAGCCTGCTCCCCGCCCATCACTACCACCTTCGCCACGCCGTTGATGGTCGACAGGAGGGGCACCAGCTGGTAACTGGCCAGATCACGCAACTGCACCAGGGACTGGGTATCGGAGATCAGGCTGTAGGCGGCCACCGGGAATACCGTAGGGTTCATGCGCCGAACGCTGAAGCGAGTGCCGGCCGGCAATTCCGGTAACACCTGGTTAATGGCGGACTCCACCTGCAGCATGGCGGCGACCATATCGTCACCCCAGCCGAAGTTGATCGACAGCTCAGCACTGCCGCGGCTAGTCGTGGAACGAAGGGCGACTACATCCGGTACTGAGCGCACCGCCTGTTCCACCCGACGAGTAACGGCGATCACCATCTGGTCGGCGGAGCGGTCGCCGGCTTCCAGCGAAACCACCACGCGCGGAAAATCCACGTGTGGAAACAGGGCGACGGGCAATTTCAAGCTGGCGGCGATGCCGGCAGCCGCCAAGATGGCGCTTAGGAACAGTATGGAGCGACGATGCGCAGCCGCCCAGTGCGCGATATCCACTTACCCGCCCTCCCGTACCGACATACCATCCTTGAGCTCATAGTTGCCGATACTGACAATGGTCTCATCAGGCTTCAGACCGCTGGTGATCTCAATCCACTGATTTCCCTCCAACCCCGTTGTAACAGCAACGCGCTGTGCCCTGCCGCCGATAACGCGAAACACATAGGCGCCGTGTTCATCCTGCAAGACCGCACTGCGCGGTACGGTCATGCCGGTGCGTGCATTGAGTTGGATATCGGCAACCAGACTGCTGCCTAACACCAGACGGTCGGTCTGCTCGGGCGGGATGGAGACCAGCACGTCCACCAGGTTGGTCGCTGGATTGATGATGGCGTGAATTTCCCGCACTTGACTGTCTGCCTCGTAATCCGGAACGAACACTGAACGAATCTTCACGGGAGTACCGGGTTTAAGCAATCGGATATCTTCCGGTTCCACGCCAAGGCGGGCCACAAAACGATTGCCGATGGCAATCTCCAAGACTGCGGCGCCCGCCTGCAATCGGTCGCCCTGCTTCACCTTGAGCTGAGTGATGATGCCAGCGGTGGGAGAAGACATTTTATCCCTTGTCTTGTTCTGTCCCTGGGCCTCCAGCGCTTGCAGCCCGGCCCGGGCATCCTGCAAAGCATTACGTGCGGCCTCTACCTGCGCGTTGGTGGCCAGCTGTTCTTTCAAAAGCCGTTGTTGGCGGGCCAGTTCACCCTGCGCGTAATCCACCGCACTGCGCGCCTTCAAATAGTCCATGTGTGCACCCGGTGATGTGGCCAGTTCCAACAGGATCTCGCCACGTTCTACTCTCTGCCCGGGGACTACCGCCACACGGGTAATCAGCCCGTCATGCAACAGAGAAATGGTCTGCACGGCATTGGGATCCGCCTCTACCTGTCCATATACCGTCAGGGTTTCACTGATCGGCCGTTGCACGACTTTGGCCTGTCGGATCAGCACAGAGGGTTCCTGCGCCCACACCCTCGAAATGGCTATCACCAGCTCCAATGCGCAGACGATCATTGTCTGTTTCACTATTGTTTGTCTCCTTCTGAAACATCATCGAGCTGGGCCGTACCATTTCCTGGCATGCCCAACAAGGTCTGTAGGGCAATAAGGTTATTCCTCTGCGTCTGATCCAGGCTAATCTGCTCCAGGCGCTTGGTGATCCAGGTAATTTCCATATTCAGAAGGGTCAAGGCGTCGATATCGCCGTGTTGGTAGGCCTCGCGCCCACGGGTGACTATGTTTTCCAGGATCGGCAAATATTCATTGAGCTGCTTTTGCTGCGCAGCAACAATGGACTGCAAATGGATCAGCTTGTCCACATCCACCGCGGCCTGATCGAGACGCGCCTGATATTCCTCGCGCAGCTGTTCGCGCGTCGCCCGCTGGATAGCGATCGCCCCCCTGTTGCCCGCAAACAACGGCAGGTTAAGGCCTATAGTGAAACCAGCTGTGTACACGTTCCCCGTATCGCGGGCGCGATTAATGCCGATACTGAACGAAGGAAACTGCGCGAGGATGGCAGCGCGGACCTTGGCCTCCTGGCTGCGATAGCCTGCCTGCAAAGCCAAGAGATCGGGACGGCGCTGTGGCAGAGTTTGAAGTTCGCTGCTCAGTGCTTGATCGTCCAGTAGCCTCGGCATGGGGGGCAGGCGAATCTCCAGCAGCACATCGGGAACCAGACCCATTAACAGGTTTAATGCGTGGCGGGTATCGTTGCAGGTCTGTTCCAGTTGATAGATCTGGCTCAGAGTATCAAGCAGCGCGGTCAGGTCGGTGCCACTCACATCCAGCGTGAGGTCGCCTCGCGCCACTGCCTCGCTCGAACGCTGGTAGCGTTGTTGGTAGAGGTCTCTCATCTCTTGCAACAAGGCGATCTGTTGACATTCGCTGGCCAGGCTGACGGCCAAAGAGCGTGCTTGTTGACTCACCAGCCACTCCTGCCACAACAGATCGAGGCGGACCTGCTGTTCGGCCTGTTGCGCACTATCCACCCGTGCCCCGCGGGTAATCAGCGGGATGATCTCGTAACTCAGTCCGGTGATGAACGCATTGACCGTGCCCGGAAGGCTTCCGGTGGGATGATCGAGATTGGCAGCCAACTGGGGGTCGGGCAACAGGCCGGCAGAAAACAGCTGGGCGCGCTTTATCCCGAGCTGCTTGCGCTGTGCCTTTAGATCGGGATTATTGTGCACCGCGAAAATGGCCACTTCAGTGAGGCTCAGGCAGTTTCACGCAGTGGTGGGCGGCAAGGTTGACGGCTTCCTCAGCTGAGCGACGTTTGGCGAGAGATTGACGCTCCTGGGTAGTGGTTTTGGCTGATAGCTGGCGCAACCGACGAGCAGCAGGATGATAACTGCGGTCGATACCGTCCGTAGACGCCGATGATGCTTCGGGATGAGAATACACTGCATGCCGGCCTCTCTGGTAGAATCAATAGACTCTTCGCATCAGCGAGGAGCCCTGAAGAACTAAAATTCCAGAGCAACGAGCATCACGACCACGAGATGGCCCCATGGGCCGTGGGTATCAGGCAGTCAGGCAACGAACGGGCGAAACCTAGCAAACTCTTCTATCTTGAGTGCTATTTTCTGAATATGCACTGTTGAGATGGTACCCGCATTGGCCTCCGCAAAGCTTTACTTCATTTATATCTTGCTGATCTACTGGGAAGACCTTGCAAGCCTGCGGCCGGCATAAATCGTAAGTAAGACATCTCCCTTGTCCGGTATCTCCGCGGCATCAACCCTTGCTTCTACCGGTATCGCCCGGTTTTCCAAGAACGTGTCGCGCACCCGGGTTGACCCAAAGGGCCACCTCAAAGCTCGAATGGTCGCTCCCAACCTTACAGTGAATCAGGAGCGGGCAAGGGGCAATTCGAAAGAGGCTCCGCCGTTCTTGGATTTCTTGTGGAGAAGGCATCTTTTCGGCGTTCACACCTAGATCGTAACGCCTGACCCCAAAACTTCCTGCAGGTTTCTTTCTCTTCTTCATATCATGGCTCGGCAGTGTCTTCGCCCCTCAGATTGACGATTGAGCGTATTTCGAACTTGCGTGTATAATACTTCGGCTCGTCCCGATCCAGTTGCACCAATCGATACGACTAACTGGGGGTGACTAAATGAAAGTCCGCCTGTTCTTCCAGGTACAAGTAACGCACGGCAAAGATGAAGCCGACAAAGCAGAGGATCATCGTAACCATCTTCATACCCTTTGTCCAACGGATCTTCACGCTTGCCCCTTTCTGTGACGCAGGAATCTTTTGTTAAAGATCATTAAGCTGATGATCAATAAAGGGACGCCGGCGGCGACCGGTAACACCCGTCCGGCCTGGAGCACCGGTTTCTGCCGAACATGGAATTGGATGGTCGGGCTGGTAAAGACCCTTCGCCCACTGCGGTCAGTGACGCTGACCACCACCCGGTAGTCGCCGCCCTTGATCAGTCGCATGGGCCAGTCGCACCGCAGAGACTGTCCGGGTTTCAGGGCCGTTCCGGTAATGGCCCTCTGGGCGCTCCAGTCTTCTAGGTCCACCGGCTGTTCATTGCCCGGATCGATTTCCACCAGGCTGATCCATTCCACCAGTCCCTCAATGGGGTTTGAACCCGTGTTGGTTATGGTGCTCCGGAATTGCAGGTGATCTCCCATGACAGGGACAGATGGGTTGCTCTCATCCGGGCCAAGGTCTAGGGCCAACGGGTCCTCGGACGCCGCTGAGACTTCTGCCAATAGGACCGTCGTGATCATTGCCAGGAGCAAATGTTTCCATTGTCGCATGGCATCTTTCCTTATTGAAAATTGGGATGAGCGGCGCTGCGTCGTGCCGCCAGCACACACAGCACCAACCACACGACCACCAGAAAAAGTCGCGCTATCTGGGCCGCAAACGGTTGGCTGTCGATAATGACGCTGTCGAAGGTGTTGAGCGCCCCGGCGAAGGGATTAACCTTGTCCATGGCGCGCCCGATGATGGTCCCGCGCAGACCCGGGCCGATCAATAAAGGACTGGCGGCCAGCATCAGCAAGGTGACCGTGCTCAGCAGAGAAGTCAGAACGCTGCCCGTGTGGGCCGACACCGCCATGGCCAGGTAGCCGAATCCGAGCACCACCGGGGTGCCGAAAAGGGCCAGGTAGAAAAGGGCCGCTCCAAGGTTCTGGCCGCCTGCGCCGACCGCCCACAGGTAAGGCGTCGCCGTCACGAACATAAGGCCCCAGGCACTCAGCATTCCCAAAGCCTTGCCATTAAGCAACGCGTTGGCGCTGACCGGCGTGCAGAGCAGGGGCAGCAGCGTACCGCGTTCCCTTTCCCCTGCGTAGGCGTCGCTTCCCAGAATGGCGGCAAGCAGAGCACCGGCGGCTAGGACCGTTGCGGCCATCATGTAAACTACTTGGGCGTTGTCGAGCAGGCTGAGTTCGGTATTGCTGACCAGGAGGAGGCTGAAAGCGGACAGCAGGCCGCTGAAGGCCATCAACCACAACAGGCCGCGCTGGCTGCGCAGAATCTGGGCGCTTTCTTTGACTGCGATTGTCCAATGTATTTTCATTGTGCTGCTCCCTGTAGGTGGGAATGATCCTGCGCGGTGATACTCAGATAGAGTTCCTCCAGACTCGAGGCCTCGGAACGGATCTCCAGGATGCGCCATCCGCGCCGCCACAGTTCACCCCAAAGGGCGGAGGTACTTTTCGGGTTTTCGGACTGGATTCGGATGCGCCACCAGTCGCCTTCGTGAGCCAGCAGGGAAATCCCGGCGGGGAGGATGGCAGCGTCTGGTTCGGCTTCCAGGCGCAGGCGGAAACGCCGCCCGCCCCCCTGTTCCGCCAGCAACTCGCCAAGATAGCCCTCGAGCCTAGTGCGGCCCTGATCAATGATGCCGAGTCTGTTACACAGACGGTCCACATCATCCAGTAAATGGGTGCACAGCAGCACCCCGGCGTTTCCTTCGGCGGCAAATTCAAGCAGCAGGTCGTGGATATCGCGCCTGCCCTTGGGATCGAGCCCATTGGTAGGTTCGTCCAGTATCAGCAGTTTGGGGTGCGGCATGAGAGCCCTTGCCACCGCCAGACGCTGTTTCATTCCTCTGGAATAGGTCCCGATGAGGCGGTGGGCCTCGGTGCCGAGACCGACTTTTTCCAACAACAGCTCCAGGTCATGGTCGGTGGGTGTTTGACCGTACAGGCGGTCGTACCACCGCAGGTAGCCTGGGGCGGTCATCCAGTCGTAAAACCCTGCATGTTCCGGCAAGACCCCGACAGAACGGCGAATTGCAGCGGCATGTATTCCGGGATCATGGCCCAACACGCTGACTTTCCCGCTGCTGGGTTTTCGCAGTCCTAGCAGGGCGAAAACGGTGGTGGACTTTCCGGCAGCGTTGGGACCGAGCAGGCCGTAGATATCACCAAGCTGCAAGTGCAGTTCGACGCCTCTGAGGATCTCCTTTCCTTCAATATTTAAATGCAGGTTCTCTACGCTGATCATGGCATAAGCCTCATATACCGAAGTTCACGCTGTGCGTGCGCCGGGAGCCGGGGCGCATCCGCGATGCCGGTCAATGCGCCCTGAACACATTGAAAAACCATTGTGCGGGGCGAATTGAGCGGACTAGTCCTCACGGTCTCGGTCGCCGCGGTCCTCGTGATCCTCCTCCTCAGATTCCAGGTATCCGCCCTCTTCGCGTTCATCCGCGTAATCCAAGTCAATGGCCAGGACCTTCCCGGAACCGGCATCCACGCTAACATCCACGATGTCCCTGTCGGCTCTGACCACCTCGACGCCGTAGACCAGAAATCCGTTCTCGTCTTCGAGCTCGATCTTCAGAACTTGGCCTTGCACCACGGCTAAGGCCTTCTGAACGGCCTGATCCAGCGTGATCTTGGCCATACCTGGAAAATCTGCTTCAACCTGCTTGACGACCCGGATGGTTCCGTCACGGATCTCGCCGTTATTCGTTTTCGCAAAACTTGCGGCGACAACGGCAAGAGCGGTGACCACGACTCAGCTTCCAATAACAGCGATCCATTTCTTCTTCATGAGGCCACCTCCTGTTTTGAAATGACTTCGGCGTTCAATCCGGAAAGACGTCCACCGCCTTTCCAGCGCCATCTGCAAATCAAGATAAAAGAGCATCATGAAGAAATCGTGAACGGGTTGTCGAGATTCTTTTGATGTTGATAGAAAAAAGAAGATCATCAATAATATAAATATGTTGAGCGATACCGAGCGCCGGTGGAGATCCCACGCAAGCCAGACCGCAGCCATGAATCCTCGGCATAGAGCCACACAGGGAAAAGCTTTCCAGTGATATTTATCGGCACGAAAACCCGTCTGTAAAAGGGTAACGTTGATTCCAAAACGTTTTACAAATCTACTATGGTAAACCAAATCGACTCTTTCTGAACTGGAGCCCCCTT
>CAZAGT010000003.1:0-22547 GCA_964484515.1 uncultured Desulfobacteraceae bacterium
CCGATTCTCGGTCTCCTCGCTGCGGGCCGATGCCCTGACGGACACCTTTCTGGAGTCGTTTAAGAAAGCCGGCCAAAAGACCCTCGCCATTGCCCCCGAGGCGGGTTCCGAGAGACTGCGGCGGATGATCAACAAGCACCTGACCAAGGCCCAAATCGCCGATGCCGTGAGGCTCATCGGGCGCCAAGAGGCATTTGACATCAGGCTCTATTTCATCATCGGCCTGCCCACCGAGACCCAGGAAGACGTCGAAGCCATCCTGGAGCTTGTTAAATCGATCAAACACGAACTCATTAAGGTGTCTCAGCGTCGCGGCCGCATCGGCCGGATCAAACTGAGCGTCAATTGCTTTGTGCCCAAGCCCTTCACACCCTTCCAATGGCTACCCATGGAAGACGTCGCCACCCTGAAAGACAAGCAGAAGTGGCTCAAAAGGGCGATCGGGCGTGAAGGTGGCGTCAGCGTCAATTTCGATCTGCCCAAATGGGCCTACGTGCAGTCACTCCTCTCCCTGGGTGACAGACGCGTCGGGTCGATCCTGCTCCTGGCCCATCAGTCCGACGGGGACTGGGAGCGTGCCTTCCGCTCTTCAAGCCTAAACCCCGACTTCTTTGTCCATCGTCCCAAGGCGCTCGACGAAACCCTACCCTGGGATTTCATCGACCACGGCATCTACAAGGAATACCTGATCAAAGAGTACAAGCTGGCCCTCAAAGCCGAAGAGTCCGACATCTGCCACGTAGGCGAGTGCGAACGCTGCGGGGCTTGCCGAAAACTCCCCTCGAAGCATTGAGCGACACTCTGCAATTTTTCAGAATTTACAGCGTAGAGGCCCGATCGTATCTTTTGACTCCGGGGCTGCGCAATCGAGCGGGACGCCCTTCAGATTTTCAGTTGCAAAGATCTTAAAAAATGCACGACTGTGAACACATAGGAAAATTAGCATGGCTGGAAGTTTCCGGTCAGCCTTGCGTCGCATGGAGGTACTTCAAGAGTAGCGGAAAGCTATGAGATTGAGATATATGCTATGACTCTAAAGGATAAACATCAAAAGGGGAGAAGGGCTGGGAGCCTTCTTTTCTATTGGGCGGCCCTCGAATGAAGATTTTCCCTTGCAGAATTTGGCTGACGTCTATCGGATAAGTATTGCCGGTGCTGGATACTCAGTCGAAAGAGCGAAATGATTACCCTCGAGAACCAATATCAGTTAATTGGATGGGTTTCTTAAAATTTTAAGGGCGTCCCGCTTTCATATTTTTTAGCTCCTCCCATCAGCAATTTCCCATAGCACCGCCTGTATCTGAGAGGGCCTCATGTGGCCCAAGTCAGCAAGTATAGCCCCGATAGGTCTGTGCGGTTTTCCCGCCACATCCTCCCTCACCTGGATAGTCGTGGCCTCCACTAACTGATGCGCCGTGATGAACTTCTTTTCAACGGCAATCATTCCGAATCTTAGCTGGAAATGGGATGCCTCGACCGTCACGTCCGTCCCACCCCTTCGGTGATGTCGGAAAACAGAACCCCAATTGTCACCGTACCCCTCTGGCCAGCATCAACACGCTCTCTTTGCTGCTTCCAGTGCCCGAGCTGCAGAAATGCCCGCGCCCTCGTTAGATCAGGAACAGATGGTCCTGAATCCGATCTCGCGCTAGTTTTGCTCTCTTTCTTTGTGCAATGGCATTGGGGATATCAAACAGCATGCCAGAGGCTGCCTTCACGTGCATACGTCGGGTGGCCTGCAGAAATCGTATTCATGGCAGGGACTTAGAAGGCTAGATGGTTAGAAGACCCTGCAAAGATGGTGAACGACGGATTGGTTTACGGTGATTTTGCACAGAAAAATGGGCATGTCGCACTGAATTCTGTGCATGCCGATAAGGCCGGTTTGCATCCCTGGTCAGCCGGGCGCCTAAGAGAACATTTCATCGGTGTAGAAGATGAAACGGCAAATCGGAGTGAGTTATCACTGTCAATAGAATTCTTCCCCGCAGAGGTTTTTGAATGCGGTTCTTCACATCTCTTCCCTTCAGCTTTTTGGCTTGTAAAGCGTCCCTATGATTTTCAGTTACCGAAATCTTAAGAAATCAGCATGTTCGAGCCTATAGCATGAGTAGTCAGACCGGGCGCTTCTGGCCGGGGTCTTCATTGATAAGGACGCTGAGCATGCAGATCGAATCGCTTCAAGAATGGCGGATAGATATGCGATCAAGGCAAATGAATTTACGGTTGGGCCGAAGGAATGGTTTTGAATGCTACGGGGGAGACGTCTTTTGTTTGGGGCCTAGGGGTCGGAAATCTGGCACGCAGGATAGGTAATGGCATTAAAGAGGTTCCATTTGAGCCGCGCATAATGATTTTTCCAGCAGTTGAATTCCTGTTTGCCAAACTGTTATCTCAGACATCAGCTCTTTCTTCTTTTTGTCATCCAGAGTTCTAATTATCTGCTTGGGGTCTTCTTCTAAGTACATCCTGAGATCGAATATCGTGACCAGGACTTCTCCAAATACCTCACGCAAATCATCATAGCTCTTGACTCTTCTAACGAATTTCTTCTGCTCCATAGCGATTTCCTTAAGGAATTGCTCAAGGTCTTTTTCAGTCAGTTCGGGATACTCCATCTCCCCTCCTCGATCCGGTTTCCTTGAAGCGGTTAATGGGGAAATCCACCCCATTCTGCCTAATCGTCTTGAACTGCATAAAAGTTAAGGAAAACGGGAGCAGAAGTTGGGATTATCGAAGATATTATGGGTGGTCGGTTTTGAAACGACGTTGATTATTGAAAGCTCCCTAATTGACGCTTCGCTCAATTTTAGGGCAAGGCATTATCAACGAAACAAGAACGAGCACGCAATGATCGCAAAGACGACCCCAGCGATATCGGCAGTCAGGCCTGCGGCCAGAGTGTGACGGACCCTCCGGACCTGAACGGCACCAAAGTAAACGGCCATAACGTAAAAGGTGGTCTCCGTGGAGCCCTGAAGAGTAGACACCAGAACTCCCGTGTAGCTGTCCGGACCGATGGCAGGATCATTGATGAGGGACGCCAAAATGCCATAGGCCCCTGATCCTGACAACGGCCGCATCAGGGCCATTGGAAGCGCCTCCGCCGGAAGTCCGAATCTGGAGGTGACCGGCCCCAAGAGAGAAACCAGCATGTCGAGGCCTCCGCTGGCCCGCAGCATTCCGACCGCTACCAGGATGGCTACCAGATAGGGGATGATGCGTAACGCAACCTGGAATCCTTCCTTTGCCCCTTCCACCAAGACCTCGTAGATTCGCACCTTCCGGAACACCCCGAAAAGAAGAAATCCAACCATGAGAGCCGGCAGGATCCACGGGGAGAAGGTGTCGCCGTACAAAACAGCCAGGGGGATCATGGCGGCAAGAACGGCCAGGGCCGTCATGCTGACCCAGAAGGGATAGGCTGTGTCCCGAGCTGGAAGAGGCTCCAGGCCCCCTTCTTTTTGCCGCGTTTCAGCCAGATCATCAACGCCGACATCGCCGGGGATCGGCCCAATCCGACTGTAAAGCTTAGCCGAGATGATGGCGAAGCAGGTCGCCCCGATGGTGGCAAACAGGGTAGTGGGCAGAATGGCGGCCGGCTCCGCGGAACCTGCGGCCGCACGAAGGGCGATGACGCCAGTGGGCAGCAGGGTCACGCTGGACGTGTTGATGGCCAGAAACAGGGCCATGGCATTGGTCGCCATACCCTGACTGGGGTTGAGCCTGTCGAGTTCCTGCATGGCTCGGATGCCAAACGGCGTGGCGGCATTGCCCAGACCGAGCGCATTGGCCGACAGGTTCAGGACCATGGCCCCCATGGCAGGGTGATCGGGAGGCACATCGGGAAATAGGCGAATCATCAGGGGGCGAATGAGCCTGGAAAGGATCTGGAGCATCCCGCCTGCTTCGGCCACTTTCATCAACCCCAAGAACAGGGCCATCACGCCTACGAGGCCGATCGCCAGCTCCACGGCAGAACCGGCTGAATCGACCATGGCCGTGGAAAGGGCTTCCATGGGCGACGGTTCGCCGGCAACGTACGTTCCGAAGATCTGGCGCCAACCTGCGAAACCCGCTGAGAACAACACGATGATCAGAAAGACGGTGTTCATGGCGATATCAGATTAGGATGGTTGATTCCGTTAGCCTGCGCGGGTCACTCGCCCTCACCAGGATGCCCTGCGTAAGGCGGGACGCCCTTAAGATTTTCACTTTCAAACGGTTCAAGAAATTGACAAATGCGAATACGCAGCAAGATTAGCAAGACTAAAAGTTTGCAGTCAATTTTACTATCCACCCGGGGGTTGATGATTTTGATCGATTTGTCTCAAAGGCGGTATACATATTCGAAATAGAGGTCGATATATTATCCTGAAAGGCAAACAGCAATAAGGGCCAAAACCATGATCCCTTTTTGCTATTGGGCAGTTGGAGAATTTGCAACTTCCAGTCCAGAATCAGCTATTCATTTAGGGATGAATGTTCGCGGGGTTGGATGTTCGACGAAGAGGGGAGAAATCATTGCCCTCGAAAAATAATATTCAGTTAATTGGATAAGTTTCTTGAAATTTGAAGGGCGTCCCGCATTATGAAGGGGCTTCACACCCGGCCCGCCCTCTATCCAATACCTCCCTTATCTTCCGAGATAGGTCCTTGACGTTGAACGGTTTCTGGATAAACGCGTCACAGCCCTGCTCCAGTATCTCCGAAGCCTGTCCCTCGATACTGTACCCGCTGGCAAGCAGAACGCCAATATCCGGATTCATCGCTTTCAAATGGCCGAATACCTCGCCGCCACCCATGTCAGGCATAACCATGTCTAGGACAACGATGTCGATGTCCTGCCGGTGCAGTTGGTACGCTTGAACGGCTTCGCGGCCGCCTCTGGCCCCGATAACATGGTAACCCAGGTTCCGCAATGACTGAACGACGACGTCTAACACGAGTTCCTCATCGTCCACTAAAAGGACGGTCTCCGTCCCGTTCATAACCGGTTCAGCTATCTTCGCCTGCTCGGAAACGGCTTCCTCGCAGGTCGGCAGGTAAATGATAAACGTGGTCCCCCGCCCTCCTCCTCCGGACTCGACATCGATATACCCCTTATGGGCCTTCACGATCCCATAGGAGGAAGCCAGCCCGAGACCGGTACCCCTCCCGAGCTCTTTCGTGGTGAAAAAAGGATCGAATATTCGATCCATCGTCTTTTGATCTATTCCGGTTCCCGTGTCTTCGATGGTGAGCATGGCGTAGTCACCGGGTTTTGGCTGATAGGCCTTCCCTTTCATATCATCGTGGGTGACGTTCCTGGTCTTCAGGAACAGATCGCCGCCTTTCAACATCGCGTCAGCGGCATTGACATAGATATTCCAGAGCACTTGCTCGATCTGTCCTTGGTCCCCCTGTATCGGGGCTAGTTCTGGTGAAAGGTCGGTATGAACCCTGATCTCTTTCTTGGTTGCTGCAAAGGTGCTGGATGTCTCCTCGACCAATTGATTCAAACCGATGGTCTTGACGTCGTATTTCCCCTTTCTGGCGTAAGCGAGCAATTGGTTTGTGAGCCTGGCGCCGCTTTGAACCGACTTTTTAATGTTCTCCAACCGCTCATAGCTCAACTCCGTCTTATCGGCCTCCATAAGGACCAGAGACACATTTCCCATGACGGCAGTTAAGAGGTTGTTAAAGTTGTGGGCGATACCTCCGGCCAGGGTGCCCAGGGATTCCATTCTCTGGAATCTTTGAAACTCCAGTTCAAGGCGTTTCCGTTCGGTCAGGTCCCTAATGATCGCAAATGCCGCAGGCTTTCCCCCATAGGAAATCACGCTGGCATTGAATTCGACATCTATCCTAGTCCCGTTGCGGTGCTTGAGGGCCGCCTCGTACGTTGACGGGACATCTTCGCCTGCCATGCGTTGAGAGTGGTATTGCGCGACCCTTTCAGCTTCATCGGGGTGAATGTAGTCAGAGAAAGCCGTGTCCTCGATCTCTGGCATCCCATAGCCGGCCAGCTCTGCCAGCCGCGGGTTTACATACTTGAGGAGACCGTCCTGAATAATAGCAATTCCGTCATTGGCCAACTCCACCAGGTTGCGATACTTCTCCTCACTCTCCTTCAGGGCCTCCAACGCCCGCGTACGTTCGGTGATGTTCCGCAAGATGGCCTGGACCGCAATGATCTCCCCATCCTTCTTGAGCGGCACGGCTCTCAGTTCATAGGGAATGATGGCGCCGTTCTTGTCTATCCCGTTGACCTCGAAAATGGGCGTTTCATTTCCCGCAAGCATTTCTCCCAGATGAGCAAGGGTCCTAGCGGCGGAAGCTTCCTCAAGGATCCCACACTGAAAGACATTTTGGCCCAGCATTTCCTCTCGTGAATAGCCGCTTTCTTCCTCAAACCTCCGGTTGAAATCAAGAAAGTGTCCCTTCGTATCGATGACGCAGATCATGTCTGCAGCGTTATCAAAGAGCGTCCGGTATTTCTTCTCACTCTCTTTGAGAGCTTCTTCCGTCTCTCTTTGTTCCGTGACGTCCACATAGATGCCGAGGATTGCAGGCCGCCCCTGCCAGGCGATGGAACTTGCCGTCGACTGGATCCAGATCCGTCCGCCGTCCTTACGCCTCCCTTTCCAGCCGGGGCTGATGGAAAGCGATTCTCCCCTCTCAATCATTGCGGCTCTGCGACGCATCTGATCCCAGCCATCCGGTTCGACGAGCGTTTCCAAGATGTTTTTGCCGATCAGTTCCTCCGGCCCCTCGTAGCCGAACATCCTGACCATCGCAGGGTTGACGTACAGAATGATCTCATCTCGGACGATGAGTATTCCTTGGATTGATCCCTCAACCACACTCCGATAACGCTCCTCTGAATCTTGGAGAGCCTGTTCAGACCGCTTTCGACTGCTGATGTCGACTATGACACCCCTGAGGCCGACGGGCCTCCCGGCACGATATATGGGCGCCGAGTGGAAGATAGCCGGGAAGGTCGTACCGTCTTTCCTTCGGGCCGTATATTCATTAAGGCTGTCCTTCTCTCCTTTCAGGATCTGCTGGACGTTTTCAATCGCCCTTACTCGTTCTTCGGGGACCAGGACCTCAAAGGCGTTCAGTCCTCGCTTGAAATCCTCCGGGGCATATCCGAAACGTTCCATTGCTTTCCGATTCACGAAAACGAGCTTGCCCTCCGGGTCCATCTCAAACACGGTTTCAGGCAAAAATTCGGCCAATTCCCGAAACCGTTCCGCACTCGCTCTCAGGGATTCTTTGACCTTTCTGTGTCGTTCCACTTCCTGCTCCAGCTCTTTGATTCGCCGTTCCAGTTCTCGATAGCTAGCTTTCATGATATGAGACAGACCCTTCCGACATCCCGAAGCGGCTCCGATCGCCGCCGCCTCTTCTGTCTTTTCACGTCCTTATCCCCACTACAGGGCTCACCCGTGCAGATGGCGAGCATGAAATATGCCATTACGGGCACACCAACAATTGTACTTTGATATCATTAGGTTATCTAGGATTGAAAGAATAGCGAAGCCCGGCCGTGGAAGTGTCTTCTTCTCAAGAGGCGAAAGCCGTCGGAGTTTTGACTCGATTTCCGCTCACCAAGCCAACTTGCCTCTGAATGAAAAGGGCAGAGGCCTTCGTCTCTGCCCTTTTCACGAGAAATTGTTGTTGGGGGCGCTGGAGCCTCGCGAAGAGCCTGCGCCTTTAGAGGTTAGCGAAAGATCTCCAGATGCCAGACCGCCGAAGCCACGGACCGCCCGCAGGGTTTGTGAGAGGGCGCAATTCGACGGTAACGAGACCCTGTAGCATGAGGAGCAAGAATTCACGCTGTGGAGGTTGACGTTTCAGGGCCCAGAGAGGGGCATCGGGGGTCCCTTTTCTTCCTTGCCCTTCATGTTCAACCTTCTACTCTTCAGTCTGTCCGGCTGGGTAGTTCGCTCTTCCTGGGTCTCCTCCCATATGCCTTCGTCCCATCCGATGTTCTCTAACCTGGGCCTTGAGCTGTTGAAACCGATCGAGCCCCAGGATTTCACGCACGCCGAGCAGAAACTTGAATCGTTCGACAGCGATATCCTTTTGTGCGGCCTGGAGTTTCATGAAGCGCGCCATGCTGGCAGCTGAGTCGAACGGGGTACTGTCGAGAAGGTGCTCGAGCTCAAGTCGTTCCTTTTGCATTTCGCTACGCAGATCGATCATCCGGCGTCGATGCTCAAGAAACAACCTGTCGAGTTTCTCCTTATCTTCCTCGGTTAGATTCAATCTTTCAGCCGGTTGCGGCATCCTCCACCACTTCCCGTGAGGCACCCCCATGCCCTCCTTTTGGTGATAAACCCTGTCTCCACAGCCGCCGCGTGGTTTTGCCATGGAGACCGCAGGTAGGACAAAAAGGAAAACCAAAACGAATAATGTTGCTCTCTTCATAATGACCTCCTAATAGATTATTTGACAGCGGATCGAATCATACTGAATCGTCATACTCTTCTGATGGGATGACAAGGTCCATGAACTCCTCGTCAAAATAGCTAGATGAAGATGCCGCCATTTCCAAGTAATGATCAGGCAAGGCGGACTCTTCCAAGATGTCCTCGACGAGAAATACGTCGATCTCTTCCTCACCAGAGACTACGGCTACCTCCTGAATTCCGGGATCGGAGAAGAATGCGGGGCCCCAAATGAGGGCCACAATGACCGCTGCGGCGAACCCCGTCGCAAAAGCCATCCGCCGAAAAGTAAGAAAACGGGATTCCGGGACCGAAATGGATGGGCTAGTTTGCGGCTCGGGCGTGTAATCCGCCGCCATCTGACCCAGACGATCAAGCTTCAATTTCAGATCGGCTTTCTCTTCACGGCAAACGGTACACGTCTCGAGGTGCCGTCTCTGTTCCTCTTTGAGCCCTCCCTCGTCGATTACGGCGTCGATTATTTGCTCTTCATTCAGGTGGCCGTTTCTAGCGCTCATGATGTACGCTCCCTCGCCAAGGCCCTGAAGGTCGGAGCCGTTTTCAGTTTTTTCAATGCCCTGCTGAGGTGAGTCTTCGCGCTACTTTCGCTGATCCTCAACGTCTCTCCAATCTCCCGAAGACGCAGCTGGTCCACATACCGAAGTAGAAATGCCTCCCGCTCCTTTCTGGGCATCTCTTGGACCAGACCGTGGAGTTGGCGCCAGAACTCCTTCTCCTGTACCTGATCCAGCGGACTCTTGGGGCTTTGCTCTGTTTCAACAGGCCCCTCCGTTCCAGGTTCGTACCAGAAAGATCTTCGTTTCTTCCGGCGACGAAAGTCCGTCACACGGTTCAGCGCGATACGGCAAAGCCACGTTTTGAAAGAGAGCGGATCTCTCACTCTTTTGATACTCCGTGTCATTTCTTCGAATACCTCTTGGGTCAGGTCTTCCGCATCCATCTGATCTGCAATCCGGTGATAAATGAGGCCGAAAATCATGCGATGGTAAACGGCCGCCAACTTTTCAAGGCTCATCCGGTCGCCGGTTTTAGCATTCGAAACGAGCTCCGCGATGTCATGCCTGTCGTGCTTGGCCGATTTGGATTTCCGCACCCGAGCAGCTGTCCCGTCACGCAAATTTGAATACAACTCTGTTTTCACCTGCTTTTTAACCTTTAAGACGCCATGGGTTTCAATTTCGTCTACAAAAAAATCGCTGCCTTAGCAACTCTACCGAGAGATGGGCGCAGGACAAACGAAATGACTGGCTAAGGGACCACCGACTATGCTAATGTCCGTTCGGCAACGGAGATCAGTCACCAGCGACGTTTCTACATCAGCCCTGTTGAATCGGCCTAACTCGACAGACATGCCCTAAAAGGTGTTGACACGTGTATCTGAGGGAAGGGGGAATATGCCCACATGAAGAAAGCGACGTTATTATCGGCAACCGTCATTATTACGACCCTCGCCTTCGCCGCCATTGGTATCCCGACGGCAGCGGATCTGCCTGACGAGATTATCATCAAGAACGAGGGCTACAAATCCAGATGGGGAGACTCCGTGCCGTTCCCCCACCTGAGACACATTGAAGACTATGGGCTCGACTGCAGGGAATGCCATCATGCTTTCAAAGCGGGAAAGAACGTCTGGCAGGAAGGCGATCCCGTCGTCAAATGTGCCGAATGTCATAATCCTTTAAAGCGGGAAGGCAAGGTAATGAGGCTCCCAAACGCCTATCACGTGAACTGTAAAGGCTGCCACAAAGAAATGAGAGATGAAAAGGGCGGATGCGGCCTTTGCCATAAAGGAAAATGATGGAACGCCTGGATCGAGCCCAACATGGGGATGGACCACGCTTTCAGCGTTTCCTCCTAATTCAGGCACCAACCCTATGGAAAAGGAGCAGTGTATGTCTAAGACCCTCTTGATCACCGGCGCCAGCACAGGACTTGGGGCGCAAACAGCTCGACACCTTGCGGGTGGCAATGAGATCTTCGTCCACTACAATGCCTCCAAGCAACCGGCCGAACAGGTTGCTGCCGAGGTTGAAAAACGGGGCGGCAAGGCCCACCTGGTCCAGGCCGACCTGTCCAAGGAAGAAGGATGCAGGGCGCTGGTCACGTCCGTGCAAGATCAGACGGCCAAACTCGACGTCCTCGTGAATAATGCCGGCGGGCTGATTCGCCGAAACCCAGTGAAGGAATTTGAATGGAAGCTGATGGAAGAGGTCTTCGCCTTGAACACCTTCTCAGCGATGATGCTGACGTCTCTATGCGTCCCCTTGCTCGAAAAGGGAGATCAGCCCTGTGTGGTCAATATCACCTCCGTGGCGGTTCGGCACGGGGCCCCCACCGCCACGTTTTACGGGGCCGCCAAGGCAGCGCTCGACTGCTTTACGCGGGGCGCGGCCAAAGAACTGGCTCCGACAATCCGGGTGAACTCTGTGGCACCGGGTGTGATCGTAACGCCCTTTCACGAAAAGGTATCAACGCCCGAGATGCTGGACGCGTGGCGCGAGAACACACCCCTCAAGAAGAATGGCGAATCGATCCATATCGCTCATACCATTGCGTACGTCATTGGAAACGGCTTTCTCACGGGTGAATGCATTGATGTCAATGGGGGCCTCTTCATGCGCTAGGAGACCTTCGGTGAATTACCTCTTCAAATCCGTGGCCCTGCTGAGTTCGGTTGGGCTTTTTTCGTTTTGGCGCGCCCGCTTCATCCCGGCCTATTCCTTTGGCATGTTCATGTTCAAGCGCCCTCTCCTCCGAAAGGGGAGCTCTGCTTTGCCTCTATAGGCCCCGGCGACCACTCCTCTTGCATGAATCTTGCTTCATCCCCTCAAGGCCAACATTTCTTTGGTCCCCGAGGGGAATCCTATGAAGTTTTTCGTGTTTTGGGGCGCTATGACCGCCTTGTGGGCAGCCGGCTGCTCGACCTCCGGACACCTGCTACCGTCGCCGGGATCACGCCTGGAGCAGACAGAGACACGGCTTCTCCAACGGGTGGAGGTGGAAAAGGCGGCTTTCGAAAAAGAACGGAAAGTCTACAGGGATCATGAGCTCGAGGCGTATTTGCTCGAGATTATCTCCAAACTTCAGGGAGATACGTCTACCGCCTCTCTTTTTCGCGTCAAGCTCATCAGGGATCCCTACTTGGATGCCTTCGCCTTCCCGGACGGCACCATTTACATCCATTCAGGGATCCTCGCGCGGCTGGATAACGAGGCTCAGGTCGCCGCGCTCCTAGCCCATGAAATGGGCCATTGCCTGCACCGTCACGCCTTGAAGGTTGCTCCTGGTCGTATCCGCTCCCTTGAAATGGAAGCCGATCTAGCAGGATTTGAGCTCATGACCAAAGCGGGTTACGATCCGGTGGAGGCTATCAGATTGTTCGAGCATCTGGCAGATGAACTCGAGACTGAGGAATACGTTGAACCCCTTTTGGGCGTGACACACCCACGGCTCCGAAAACGCATTGAGCTCTGCAATCGGTTTCGGCGGCCTTCCTCGCCAACTCACGGGCTATGCCTCACGAATGAAGCGGTTTATCTCGAGAAGACACGCCGACTCATTTTGGATACGGCTGATCTCGATCTTAAAGCGGGTCGGTATGAGAGGGCGCGCAAGGGAGTCGAGAAATACCTGAAGATTGAACCAACCGACGCAGAGGCCTTTTTCCTCTTAGGAGAAATTTTTCGCCAACGAGGGGGGTCCGGGGACCACGAAAGGGCCAAGGCTTCGTACAGGAAGGCGATCGCCCTCAATCCCGTTGACGCGGGTTTGCATAAATCGATGGGAATGCTCTACTTCAAGGAAGGTGCCTGGCAGCTCGCCCGGAAGTCGTTCGAATCGTGCCTAAGACTTGGTCCAAACGCTTCCGACAGGGCCTATGTCCAAGGATATCTACGAGACTGTCGTAAAATGGAGATCGACTCATGAAAAAATGGAGCTTGTGCTTCCTATTGCTCGTGACCGCCTGTGCGCCATTACATCAAAATGGGGGCGTGATCCAGACCGAGGCCCAGAAGTTCTCGATTCAGATCCCCGAGCAGTGGCATAAACTGAACACCCGCCGGCACGTGATGCTTACGAAAGACGGCCCCTTCTCACAATACATCCTCGTTCAACAGCGTCATCTCAGTGAGCCCTTCAAACATACGAAACGAAAGCTCCGACAGGGAATGCTTCCCCATGAGGCTGCGGAGGTCATCGTGGCTGAAATCACGTCCGATCGGAAGGTTCTGGATTTTGAGGTCATCGAGAACCTGCCAGCCCGTATCAGCCAATTCGACGCGTTTAGGCTTGTATTCTCGTACCGAACCACAGACGGTTTGAAATTCAAGACGATCTACTACGGTACCTTACCGGGGGATTGGTATTACAGCATTCGTTACAACGCTTCAGACAAATGCTTCAGTGAAAAGGATATCGACACCTTTGAAAGATTCATCAGCCGTTTCGCCATCCTCGAGGGACGTGAGGCCTGAAGAATGCGTCCGCGACACCCTGGGTTCAACGCACACTAGTCAGCGGGAATGTAAGGAACTTCGATTCCCCACCAACCCTGCTCCGTGGATTTCTTGTACGTGTCGGCTGTCGGGTTCTTGTATTGCCAGATGCTGAATTTCATATGGTCCCAGTTCTTAAACTGCGTATCGTGTTGCCACAACTCGGACCGCGTCGCTGCGGTGCCGCAGCCAAACAAAAGCGAACTTAACAAGAGTATGCCGATTAATTTCTTCATATCATCTTCCTCCTGATCCGATTCCCTATCCAATTAGCCTGCTCCCAACCTCAACAAACCGTCGCTCCCGAAACCCTATTGCCGCACCTAGGGACGATTATACTCTAGCGCATTGGCCCTTGGCCGCAAAGCGAAAAGCGCTTGAAAACCGTCCGCTCGTAAATTCGACTTAGAGAAAATGCCATCCTCTTAGGCATCCTGATATCTCGAAGCCGGCAGTAGACGTGCAAAGGGTTCATATGGTGCTCAAGGATTGCTCTCATCGTTGGCAGTCAGGACCTTTCATTTTACGAAAGAGATGTATGGTCCCTCAGCGAAGATCGTGCCGATATGACCATCAAAGATATTTCTACCTATCTTCAGCTAGTTACATGTGATGGCGTCACGAGGAGGCATAGGGATGTTCCACCGGAATACCGTCTTTTTAAGAAATCGAATCACCTGAATTGGTAGAACTTTACACTCTTGCGGCATGCAAATGGAGTGAGGGTATGTAAAAGGCTTTCACTTCATTTGAGCGAAAACGCTCAATGTCCGTCGCCCGTGATCTCTTTTCCGTTGTCAAGAGCAGTTCTTTTTCTGAACCAATACCACGCGGAGCCGGACCACTTTTCTTCACCGAATTCGATTCGAGTCAATTCAAAACGATCACTAAACAAAGTCTTGACCTCTTCCGGTGTCAAGCCCCTTGACCGGCCTCGATGAGGTTGCGGCAGCCAGGCATAGAGCATGAATGGACTGCCGGTTCCAAGCAAGCGCTCCAATCCGGTGACGTATGGATCACGGCCCTCTTCGGGCAGCGTAAATAGACAACCTATATCCAATGCAAAATCATAGGGTCCGTTCAGGTCCCGTAAATCAGTGACGTCACCCACCCGAAAGTCGATAGTGAGACCCAGCCTGGCCGCTTTGCGGCGGGCAGTGCGGATCGCCTTGACAGAGAAATCGACCCCGCTTACCTCCCATCCGTGCTTGGCCATGGTAATGGCATTGGTCCCTGTGCCGCAGCCGAGATCCAGCGCCCTTCCCGGCCTGGACGTAGACAAAAAGGCCATCACCTCCGGTGGTGTCACGTTGGTGTCCCAGGGAGTGCGGCCGATCCAGTAACGCCATTCGAAAGACCACCAACTCGGATTCAACAGGTTGAATCCGGCGTTTCGCAAGAGAGACTTTATATTAGAGGACTTCAAGGCTTGCTCAGGGTTGGGACTATTTGTAGGAGAGTATCGGCCACGATCTTTGGCGAGCAACAAGCTTTAGAGGCGTGGTGGGTTCGACGGCGCAGGGGTTCCCGACCATCTCAAGGAGCGGAATATCGGCTTGATGATTACCGTAAGCGTAAGACTTGCGCATATCGATTCCCGCCTCTCCAATCAGTTTCATGATGAGGCGTTTCTTGTTTTCCCCAACGCACACGGGCCCCTTTGATCTTCCGGTTAACAGCCCGTCTTCACCCACCTCCAAATCGGTGCACACGAGGTGATCAAACCCGAGGTTTTTCACGACGGGCTCCAAATAGTATCTTAGCGACCCGGATATCAGGACCAGCAGATGATTTTCTTTCTTGTGGTATTTCAGCCTGGCGAGCATCCGAGGCGAGAGATAGGGTTTCAAATAGATTCTATAGAATTCATCCGCATCCCCTTCAAAGTCGGCCAACCTTCGGCTCCTATAAAACGACAACAATACCTTGACCATCCGTTCTTCGGAGATCAGATGCACCCGGTAGAAGACATTGGCTATCAATACCTTGAGGAAAAAGCCAAGGGGTAACATCCGGTGATCCTTTAGCCACTTGAAACCCATCTTACCGCTTTCCACTTCAACCAGGGTCTTGTCGAAATCGAAAAGCGCAGCAATGCGATCCTGCTTCATCTCATCCCTTATCTCCGATCCTTTCAAAGGTCACAACCTCAGATCACTCCTCACGCTAAATAATAATTCTTTACGTCATGAAAACAAATGCCTGCACGTCGCCCAAGCCTGCGAGTTAAAGGCCCAGTAACATTTTAGATTCTTGAAACGCGTCGGCACTTCGTCCGTCGGGTCATGGGGGTCTCTTTTCAAAAACGAGGAATTGAGTGCGAGGTCTCGGTGTAAGGCGCTACCCGAGGCGGCCGAACGGCCACCGCGGAATATGCTCAGCTGAGTGCCTGTGCGCATTCTCCCAATCTGCGTCGGCCGCCTTGCTTGGCAGCTTCTTCCGCGTTCGAGCGGGTAACGTTTCGTTTTTGAAAAGAGACCCCCACGGCCCGACGTCAGCTTGTTCTAGAGATCTAAAATGATACAAGGCCCAAAGGGCAAGAACTCCCTCTGTGGAAGGGGCACCCTACCACATCCCATCGACTCAGACAATTCGCCTTTGCGTGATTCTGAGCCCGTTGACAAGCCCTTTAGCGGTCCGCGTCGTGCGTCATGGGGACATGTTGTCGGAAAAGGAGAATGAGGGATCTTACAGGGGCGAAGTCTTTGAGGTTGGGGGAATGCTAGTCTTTCCGTTCGCCTTCGGATCGGTCGAGCATCGCGATCAAGAGTGCGACGATTTCGTCATCCAACTTTCCTTGGGCTGCCTCTTCTTTCAGGATTCCGGTGGCCTCTTCCGTGGTCATCGCCTTTCGATAAGGCCTGTCTGAAGTGAGCGCGTCGTATATGTCGACCACGTTCATGATCCTGGCCGTGACTGCGATCTCACTTCCCTTCAACCCATCCGGATACCCGGAACCGTCAATTTTTTCGTGGTGATGACGAATGATATCGAGAGCTTCACCCAAGTTATGAGCCAGCGGCAGACAAATCTCATAGCCTGCATCAGGATGCCCCTTCATGACATCCCACTCCTCATCATCGAGTAGTCCGGGCTTGTTGAGGATCTCGGCCGAAACCCCGATCTTTCCGATGTCATGAAGTATCCCCCCGATTCGCAGCGCCTCAATCTGTGTTTCGGGAAGCCCCATCTTTCGACCAAGTCCTACCGCCAGGCTCGCTACTCTCAGAATATGCCCCTGGGTGTAAGCATCCTTGGCCTCAACCGCCTTTGCTAATGAAATCAAAACATTCTCAATTGTTGTCAGGCTGTTATTGAGCCTTTTGACCCTCGTCAGCGATTTGACCCTTGCCATCAGTTCCGTCTTGTTGGGGGGTTTCGTCAGAAAGTCGTCTGCGCCCGCCTCGATGGCCTTGATTTTCGCCTCGGAATCATCAAGGGCCGTGACCATCACGACCGGAATAAGCCTGGTTGACTCGCTCTGTTTTAGCCGACGGCAGACCTCAAAGCCGTCCATCCCTGGCATCATGATATCTAGAAGCACCAGATCCAGGTCGATCTTTTTCGACATTGAAAGTGCCTCGGCCCCGCTCGATGCGGTCACGATATCGTATTCTTTCTGTAACAGCGCCTTCAGCAGTTTCAAATTGCGAGCGTCGTCGTCTACGGCCAGGACTTTGGGTCTAATCTCCGCTACTTGAGCGGTGTCCGCCTCCAGGCAGTGAACCCGGTTCCTACCCCTGATTTTGGCCTGCAGGAGCGCTTCATGAGCCTTTGCCAGGAGACCTTCCGTGCTATTGGCGTCGTCGGGGCAAGTGGCGAGGCCAATGCTCACTGTAGGATCACCACCCGTCATCTCTTCGACCCGCTGCCTGATTCTTTCCAGCGGGAGGAGGGCCGAGTCCTTGTCGCACTTGCTCAATGCCACTGCAATCACGTCGCCCGAATACCTTGCTGCCAGATCGACCTGCCTGATTTGATCCAAGACGATGTCGGCGATCCGTTTCAAGAGCCGATCCGCCTCAACGGGGTTGTGCCGCTGGTTGTACCTGGCAAAAAGATCAACATCTATCAACCCCAGGGCGAGGGTCTCGCCGTGTCTTTCAGATCGCTTGAGTTCTCGCTCCAGGGATACTCTGAAAAAGCCATGGTTAAACAGGCTGGTCAAACTGTCATAGAAGTGTGAATGGATTTCATTTTCGTATTCACTTGCCAGCCCCGTATCCGTCAACATGCCGTCAACCCTCTTATAGAACGGATTCAATCAAATCCTCGCCCTCTCACGCTGCGAGACGCCGAGCAGCCTCTCCCTTCACCACGGATGCCTGTCCCCAATTGAATTCCGGCCTTGGTATGATTCTTCACCCGCCTTTAGGATGATGTCCCGTGCTCGAGATGGGGGGTATCCTACTCCGACGTGAATTGAACCTTGAGCAGGATTCATGCCGGGAGGTATCGTGCTGGAATTGGCATGTTTATCAAGTATTTATAATCCTTTTGGATGGTTTGTGCAGATCTATTCCGAAGCGTACCAACCTGATTTTGGCTAACGCGTCAGAGTTTTGACCTGCCGGCATTTATTCCTTCCTTTAGCCCCAGTTTCTGAATGGTTTCCTGTTCCTCCTTGATGGAGTGGACCGCAAAGCCGTCCGTTTCGGCCTGTTTCCAGGATTCGTCCTCGACGTTGCCAACGATCACCTCTTTCAGCGCGGAATCCCTCATATTGAGAGCCTGAGACCGACCCTGATTTCCGTAGCCGATGATCGCAATGCTTCTTGCCGATCGACGGATTTCTTGCCGACTGTGGTAGACCTTTTCGATTTCACGATCGTCTAAAGGTGTAACAACACCGATAAAAGGAGAGGATGCTATGAGACCGAGGTCGCTGATACTCTTGACTATCGCAATGGGATGGGTTCATTTCCTGGGGACTCCGTCATGGGCTGATCCCAACATCAACATTGGTCACATGAGGCAATGTCAACGCCCCACTTACGCACCAAGAGGCGCAAGAATTAGCTGGATGACATTGGAGCGGCTATGTCGAGAGCATTGCCGCACTCAGCATTTCAGAATGCGGGCCGCGCCAAATGGCCACTTGGGCGTCGGGGAAAGACATCGTCTTCAGCGGATACAGATCAAAGTCGGCAAGCATATCCAGCGGGTCAAAAACATGATGGAGTTTTCTAACCCGTGCAGAGTGACTCTCAGGCGCCCTCATGGTCAAGAAAACTCACTTCGTGTTTGTATCCGCTGAAACGGTATTGTTGGATGGATGTCCTCGCTCGAATGCTCCTCAGGTTGTAGCTGAAAATGACGGTTTAAGAAAAGGCGGGGACTCGTTGCACCATGCCGATGGATAGTAGCTAAGGATGGTTTCTCTCTGAAGTGATGAATGGAGCCGTCTGCGGCTGTGAAAACAATTCGTCGTCAGGAGGAAGGATCATGAGAAGAAACGTCGTCGGAATATCTCTCCTTTTGATCCTAGTGGCGATGCTGTGCTCCTGTGCTTCCGTGCCTTACGATCGGTACAACACACAGAAGGGAGCAGCTATTGGAGCAGGTGTTGGCGCTATTGGCGGACAACTGGTGGGGCACAGCACAAAGGCGACCTTGATCGGGGCCGCCGCAGGTACGCTACTGGGCAGCATCATAGGCAATGCCGCAGATCAGAGCTATCAGGCTGAGAGAGAAGCCATCAGGACAAATCGTCGGGTTGTATATTACGACGACTATGGTGGCGCAGTCGAAGTGATACCAGGACCGAGAAATCAGCATACGGACTGCAGGAAAGTCACGAAGAAGCTATGGAGAAATGGGGCATTAGTGAATGAAACGGTCGAAGAGATCTGCGAAGGTGAAAGATACACGTACGACTATTAGCCGAGTGCGGTGACCTTGAGAAAACATGACTTGGGAACCCCTACTCCCCTTCGCTAATGAGATCGACGGGGACTGTATCCGGGCGCTGCGGATCATGTGCTACGGTGTTGAAGGCGACCAGGACATTAGCTTCGTGGCTCAAGTTCTGAATCGCGTGGGGAACGCCCGGAGGAAAGGTAAAGCGATATACTTTTTCGGGCGGAACCTCAACGTCTATGAAGTCATCATCCTGGCGGCAACGGACCAATGCGGGGCCGACCACGGCGATGATCTCCTCGCCTTTGAGATGGTAGTGATTCCCCCTCACGACACCCGGCAAACTGATGACCACGTGACCATTTCGAAGGCGCGCAAAAGCATCGACGTCCAGGGGCTCGAAAACAAGGCCTCTGGTGTCTGAGTGAACATTCAAAGAATCATAGGGCGCAAACATGCGTTCTCCACACTGCCGCACAAACAGGAGATCAAGCATTACGGAAAGACAGAATGATGAGGATCCCAAATCGGGGCTTACCCCTACCCTGCCCAGATGGCCGTCACGTCATTCATCAAGGCCTGCACCTGTTCCGGCGTGTCGGCCATGAGCTGGAGAGCCAGCCCGCGGCTCGGTAACTTCTCCTTCATGAGTTCCAGGTCTTCGCGCGTGAAGGCACCCCAGACGGATAGCCGCTTCTCCGTTAAGATCTGTTGGAAGCGTGGAATCATCTCCGGGATTCTCAAGCCGGTGTCATCCAGATTGATCTCAATGACGTCCAGATCGGGCATCTCCACCAGCTCATCGACTGAAAATAGGGCGGGGGAATGCAGATGGATACCGATGGTTTCGAGACAGCTCGATAATCGCGCCTCGCACTCTCGAACGAATCTTCGATAATACTCAGGAGACCAGAACGCAAGCGCATCGTCCTGGAACCATGCACATGGCGTGCGCCCCCACAGGTTGATGATGCTGAAGCAGTACCCGTCGGCATATTGTGGGATGTGGACCAGCTGAGCCCGGGCGACGTCGATCCACAGATCCGTTAAGACTCCGAGAGTCTTCTCAACCTGCTCAGGGTGGTCAAAGAGGTCAAAGATCGAGGTTTGCGCGCCGCGCATCGCAGCCAACAGATCTGTCGGGCCTCGCATCAGGCAGACCGCCACGGGAAAGCGTCCATCGGAAAGCTCGACCAACCACTGGGTGAAGCCTACCAGGACGTCCAGCCAATCCTGATCGATCGGAGGGCCGCCCGGACCCAATTGATCATAGCTATCAAGCCAGGGTTGAGCCCAGATATTGCCGTCGCGGTGATGAATAGGGCAGCCGATAACGGCCTCAACCCACGGTATGACCATCAGGGGAAAGGCCGCCCAGGGGACATCGCTGGCTACCTTCTCGTGATTTTCAAACAGGTTCTCATAGTCCTGCCTGAACATGTCAAAGCGGATGTCGGCAGGCTTGAGTTCTCCCTGGGGTAATCGCCCCAGACCGCTCGGATAAAGTCCCTTAACCTCATAGGAACCGACCCAGCTCCCTAACAGGGGCCGATCCGTTTCTCGTCGAGCCCAAAAGGCATCACAACGCCCAAAATTGGGTATTGTCACTGGTTGCACCTTAGTGGAGCGCAAACACTCCAGGTCCGTTGTTCGTTGTCGGTGGTTCGGTCTCAAAAGCAGGGCACTGAATCGACCCAGGTATTTCGGTTGAAGACTGAAGGCTGAAGTGGCCGAGCTGGCAGCCCATAGTTGATGATCCCAATCGCGGGGGTACGTCGGTACTCGATCATTGAGACCTTGCTCAATTAGGACCCTGCTTTTTCTTGAGGTCGTTTATTAGCTCCTTGATGATCGCCATCACACTGCCGCCCGTTTCGCGCGCGATCCGATGGGCCTCGTCCACGATTTTGGCGGCTTGAACTTCGAGCTCGGCGGTGGCAGGAGCATCCAGACCCATCTTCTCATATCGCCAACGCAAAACGCGACAGGCCAGGCGTTCCTCCTGCTGCCTGATGAATCCTTTCATACCGCGCCCCAACTCGGGCCCCCTCTTTGATGCCTGGCCGACAGACGGATCAGAAATTAAAGACTTTTGCCTCGGCTGCCAGATCGATAAGGTGGGGACCGCCGTCCAAGACCATGTTTGAGAAGAAGCCCGACTCGTCCACCTGACGAGCCTTGGCACAGGGGATTCAGACGCCGATCGGCACCTCGTTTTCCACCAGATAGGGCAAGTAGTCATTGGGTGTATCGCCCGTCCCGGCCTTTACTGTGAGATCCCGGGTGGAATCGGCCCACTTTACGCCGTCGTCTACAAAGAAGAGGTTGACCTTGTGGCCCTTCTCATGGGCGATCTTGGCAAACTGGAGACATCGCGTCGCCTTGTCAACGCTGTCCTGACTCAACACAAACAAGAAATTAGCCATCGTCGGAGACCTCCTCATCCTATCAGTTCCGGCCGCACTAAGCCAAAACGCACCCCACACAGAGCGGTCCTGTCTTGAAAAACCTTTCTCGATGGTATTTGCAAGCATGAGGTACCCCGACGCTTGAGGTCTCCAAAAAACCTCAGCGCCCGGCGCCATCACTTCTCAGACGCCGCCTTGAGGGAACTCCCCCTGCCCTTCAATGCGACGCAAGGCGAGCTTCAGAGCCGGACAACCAGGCCACGCGCGCCCGCCTCCCCTCCGGGGGCTCTCCCCCGCCCAAGGATCTGGTAGATGCGTCGGTCCGCTCTTTGAGCCTTTGGCGGTTATCGTTTCTGCGGCCCTGTTGCCTCTCATAGTTCTCAGCCGTCACTCGAACATATTGGGGATGAACATGACCAGCCCGGGGACATAGGTGATCAAGAGCAGACAGACAATCATGATCAACAGGAATGGGAGCACAAACTTGATGATCTCCGATAACTGGATACCCGCGATGTTACACGAGATGAAAAGACAAATCCCCAGCGGCGGCGTGAGCATGCCGATGGCCAGGGCCGTTACCATGACCACGCCGAAGTGAACGGGGTCGACGCCGAATCTCTGGATTACGGGCAGGAAGACAGGAGTCAAAATAATCAATGATGCCGACGTCTCCATGAAGGTGCCGACAATCAGGAGGCACAGGAGAATCAGGGAATAAAGGATCAGGGGGGAATGGGTCAAGGTGACCAGATAACCGGCTACGTTCTGAGGGACCCGTTCTGCAGTCAGGATCCAGGCAAAGATGTTGGCGGTGGCGATCAAGAGCATGATCGTAGAACTCGACACCGCTGCCCGGGCGAAAATACGAGGCAGGTCCCGAAATCTCAGCTCTCGGTATACGAATAGACCGACGATCAGGCCATACAGGGCCGCGACGACGGCCGCCTCGGTCGGGGTGAAGACACCGCCGATGATGCCGCCCAGGATGATCCCCGGCATGAGCAAGGCCCAGAAGGCGCCGACAAATGTCCGAACCATCTCCTTGAAGCCCAGAAACCGCTCGCGCTCGTAACCGGCCTGCCGTGATAGGAAATAACTGGCCACCATCAGGCCGCCGCCGATGAGAACGCCGGGAATAAACCCGCCCAGAAACATCTTGCCAATGGAGACGCCCCCGATGACGCCGAAGATGACCATCGGAATCGAGGGCGGAATGATCACTCCGATGGAGCCGCCGGCCGCCTGGATGGCGGCGGCAAACCCTTCTTGATAGCCCTTCCGAATCATGGCGGGGATGGTGACCGCCCCGACCGCGGCCGTGT
>CAZAGT010000003.1:22557-43212 GCA_964484515.1 uncultured Desulfobacteraceae bacterium
CGGCGGGGGGGGCGGCGGCGGCCCCCGAAATGCCGGCAAAGAACATGGCCGCCATGACGGCGACCATACCCAGCCCACCATACACGAAGCCCACCAGGCTGTTGGCGAAGTCGACCAGGCGGCGGGAGATGCCGCCGGTCTCCATCAGACCCCCGGCCAACATGAAGAAAGGCACGGCCATCAGAGGAAACGAATCACAGCCCGTGAACAGCCGTTGCGCAGCCAACGTCATAGGGAGAGTTGAGCCAAACTTCAAGGTCGCCACGGAGGCCACCCCGAGAGAAAAAGCTATAGGCATCCCCAGAATGAAACAGATCAGCAGAAACACGAACAGGATGGCAATCACTTGGAGCTCCCTCTGCTACCGCTTTCGGTCAACGTCTCCCAGGTCAGCCTGAGCGAATTGATGAGCATTAGGATACTGCCTACCGGGACGGCCATGTAAGGGTAAAGCATGCGGATGTGAAGCGAGGCCGAGAATTGGAATTTGATCACGTTCAGGATCTTGAAACCCGAGTAGGCGATGATGAGCAGGAAAATTTGAATAAGCAGATTAACAACGACCGAGACAACCCTGTAAACCCTGGGCGAAGTCAACTTCTGGAGGATGTCGATGCCCAAATGGACGCGGTGGCGAATCCCCACGGCGGCGCCGATGAACGAGATCCAGACGAACAGGTAACGACCTAGTTCTTCGGACCAGTCGAGAGGATTGTTGAAAACGAACCGGTACCAAACCTGCGCCCCGATGACCGCCACCATGACAGCCATCAAGAGAAACAAAACGCCATTCAGAATCCAGTCCCAGCCTTTAGAGACTCGGGAAAGCATGGGACTCCCTTTCATCCAAAAGACCTCCCGCCGGCCGGCTTATAGGTCTGAGGTTGTTTGTCCGCACGAAGCCAGTAACGCCGGCGCCACCGGACCTCGGTCAGCTCCAGGCCCTCTATTTGGCTGCAGCCTGAGCCGCCTTAACGAGGGCTTCGCCCTCCTTCGCATTACCTCCGCCGATGGCCCTGATCACCTCGGAGTTCGCATAGACGCCCGCAACCGCCTTGATGAAAGGTCCCTTGGCCGGATGGGTCACGAGCATGCCCTTCTCCTTACAGGCGGCTTCGAGGATTCTATCGGCCTCGACCGAGAGTTTTCGCTCGTAGTCCCGGGCCTGGACGGCCGCATCCCGGAGGATCGCCTGCTGCTCCTTGCTCAACCCCTGCCAAAACTGCTCGCCGATCAGAAGCATGGCCGGGGAGTAAAAATGGCCGGTCATGGCGAGGTACTTCTGGACTTCGAAGAACCGGGAAGAATAGATGACCGCTAGGGGGTTCTCCTGAGCGTCGACCGTCCCCTGCTCCAGGGCGGTATAAAGCTCGCCGAAGGCCATCGGCAGCGGACTGGCCCCTAGGGCCTTCATGGAAATGATAAAAATGTCGTCCTCCATGACACGAATCTTGAGGCCTTTCATGTCCTCAGGCCGCTCGATGGGCCGTTTGCTGTTGGTCACATTACGAAAGCCGTTCTCGTACCACCCGAGGGAGCGGAGCCCGATACGGGGGAAGAGGTCGGCAAGCTTGCTGCCGATGGGGCCGTCCATGATCTCGTAGCAGGATTGCCGGTCTCTAAACAGGAACGGCAGGTTAAATAGCTTCACTTGGGGCACGAAGTTTCCCAGCGGACCGGTGGAGGTCAAGGTCATTTCTACGGTGCCCAACTGAAGCCCCTCGACCAGATCCCGCTCGCTGCCCAGCTGAGCCGCAGGGAAGATCTGGACGTCGATCGAGCCTTTCGTCTTTTCCTCAACGATCTTTTCAAAATACTCGAGCCCCTTGTTGTAAATGTGCTCGGGGGCGCTAGAGGTGCCCACCTTAATGATCGTTTTCCCGAAAGAGGCCGGCACCAGGACCAAAGCGGTGAGCAAAATCATTCCAATGACTTCAAAAACCTTCGCGGACGTTTTCATAAGCAATCTCCTTCAATAGATGTAAAAAGAATCTAATCGCTGTGGGGCCTTCCCAGTGCCATAAGCTGATATCACCAATCCTGTTTCGGCGCAAGCTCGTATCAGAGACGGGCCTCATATCGTCTTCTTCAGATACTCTTCGAACGCCTTGAAATCCTTTTCAGACATCTCGCAGAATTTAACACCCATACCGGCCGGTTTGGCATCTCCGTCACCCGCCTGCTCCCTCGTCCATACCACTTCACATTTGAATTGCAGGGTTCTTTCCACACCGGGGACTTCCAGCCTGAGCAAGAACCGTTCTTTGACGGGGAGCGGCTTCCGGGTCTGAATAAATAGCCCCCCCCTGCTGATATTGCCCGTGTGAGCGGCCAGGAATTGCCTTCGGCTTTGAAATCTCAAGGCTAGGACCCTCTCAACCCGCTCTGCCTGGCGAGTAAAGAATTCCCGGGTGTCGTCCATCACCTTGATGAATCTCCTTACCAGAGCAAGGAGGATACCCCTGAAATCGGCGGAGAGCTTGTTGAATTCTTTATCCAATAGGCCCCGATCGACGATTCCAACGCGCGTCTCGCCTCGAGCGCGAGTCGTGGCCGTGCGCCGGACAGCCCCGATGAGGGCGAGTTCACCAAATACCTCCCCCTGTTTGAGGATACCGAGGGTAAACACCTTCCCCTCAACCGTCTTCGAGACTTCCACCTCACCCGAAAGAACGACGTACACCCAGTCCCCCGAGTTGCCTTCTTCAAAGATGATCTCCCCGTCGCGGTAGTGTTCTTCGAGGGCAATGCTGTAGACAGACGTCGACGGCATGGGTCCTTTATCGGCCCCCTTCGCCTACCAAGAGTCTTTGCCCCACCCGAATGACCGTTGTTCTTTTGATGTCGTTGAGGCGACACAACTCTTCGATTGTCATTCCGTAGCGTTGAGAGATCCCGGAAAGGGTGTCGCCGGCGCGCACCACGTGATAAAGCCCCTCCTCGGTCTTCTTTCCCTTCGATTGGACCTCCATTTTTGGGCGTTGCAGAAGACCTGCGGATTGTCCCTCAAGTCTAGTCAACCTCTCTTCCAGCTGCTCAAGCTTGACCCTTATCTGATTCAGCTCCTTGGAGGATCCCTTTTGCCCGCCCCCAAAGACCAAAACGATCAGCACGATCGCCGCCAACAGGACCGAATTGGCGATTATCAAGGCCCTCCATCGCGGGTTGGGGCCGGACGGGTTAAGGGTCCGGCGCCCAAAGCCGCCGACATTCATCCTGGACTTCATGTCCGAGGCGATTTCATTGAGAAGGTCTTCCATCATTGATCTCGTTTTTCAGCCCTGAGAAAGCAGTCCTGATGCGTCGTCGAATATCTTCTGGTTCGAAAAGGCGAATCAAGCGAAGACGCTCCATGTCCGCTTTGTTTGGTCTGTTGTGCGTTGCGTAAGGGATCCCAGTCGAGTCTGGATCCCGCTGAGTCGGTTACGGGCCTCATGCCTATGTCGCCCCGAAGAAGAGAACAACCCGCAGACAAAGGTCACTTCAGAGCTTCCGACCGGCCCCTGATCCCCTGCCCCTGTTCCTTTATTCCCAATGCCGCTCCGCCTTGGCCCGATCGCCGATGATGGCCTGCACGATATCCAGATTGTTAGGCGGGCAGCCTTTGACATACCGATCGCCTCGTTTTTCCTTAGGTACACATCGGCCTACGGTGACGAGGCCCTCCCTCGGAACGGCCTCCGGGATCTCAGGATCACCGGTTACCACGGTAATGCCGGGCAGGTACATCAACTGGTCACCCTCCTTCATATCGAATAGGGAACTCATGATACCGAGCCGACAGCCGGTGCAGGTTGAATCTCCGTAAAGAAGGTCGAAACCCTCGATCTTGAGGCGTTCATCCTCAAGGACCCTCATGAATCGGCGTTGGACGGATTCTACCGGCTCGCCCAGGACCTTTATCATGCTCCTCTCGGCGATGCCCAAACCGCGTTCGGCAGCCTCCCAAGTGATAGGGACTTCATAGGGCTCAAATCCACCAAGCCAACCGCAGACCGTATCAACGGCGACGGCGTCCGCGCCGGCTACAATCAGGTCCATTTCCACGACTTTACCGAAGATAGGCCCTAAGCCCTCCTGGCAGTAAATGGCATCCACAATGGACAGCGAAGGCCGCAGCGCATCGTAGAGGTCGACGCAGGCCTCGAAGACCCCCCGCTGGTGAAACTCCCGCTTGTATTTGTCGGTCAGCAAACCCTTTAATTTCTTGATGGCCAGGGTGAGCTCCATCTGATCGTGTGTCTTGAACTTTGCGACGGGGATGATGGCATCTGCTTCCTTGACGGGCCTGTATGTTTGGATCTCTTGAAAGATCTTTCCGCGTTTGACGGGAATGCTGGTCACCTCGGTCTGCTTCAAGTCGAGCACGTCGTAGCCCCTCTCACGCAGGTCCTGATACCCGGATTCCGCGATCACTTTCTCCGAATCGACGCCGATCGCCGAGGACTCCGCGATGACCGGCTTTGCGCCGCCCTCCTTCACGATATCGGCGACGGCCCGCGAAACCTCCGGCAAGGTAATACAAGCCTGTTCCCGCTTTGTGACCGCGGTCACCCAGCTGGGATTGATCAGAACCGTCTGACCCGGTTTGACAAACTGGCCGATACCCCCCAACAAATCGACTGATTTTTCCACAGCATCATGAATCTCATCGTAATTAGGCGACTTGGCTGTTCGCGCAATCGAAACCGTGCTTTGGCTCATGAAATCCGATCCTCCCATACGATCATGTGTTGGTATCGATACCCTACCATCGATCACCGCGCAGGCTCAAAGGAAAACCCGTGTTATCTCTCCCAGAGCTTTGGCAAAGAGAGGCGCGTCGTGATGTACTCCCGGAGCTTTCCGAGCACAATCCGCGGGATATCCGTCTTCTTCTCCACCGGGTAGATCGTCACGTGCTTACGAGCGGCCGCCGCCTCGCGAAAGGCGCGAACTTCTTTATTGTCACCCACATGCACCGTCGTAACGCGATTCTTACACCCGTTGAAATACTCGATCAAGGTATGGAGATTGGTGATCTGCATATCGGTGATCAGAAAAATGTCCGGCACCTGATCCGTCTGAAGGTCCTCAATGCTCTCTACCAGAAGCTGGGTTCCTCCGCCGTAGTAATGGCAGATTGTGGCATAGATGTCTTTTCGAACGTCGGTATAGGGGAGGACCCTGAGACCGCCGGCAAAGGCGTCGCTGAAATTGTAGACCGCAACCCGCGCCCCGTTGCGGAGATAGGCTTCGCAAGCACAGGCTGCTCCAAGCACCGCGTAGGAAAGGTGTTTGCGGGGGTCGGTCATGCTTCCCGAGGAATCGATAATCACGATGCAATCCGGGGTCCCTTCGTCTTCGCCCAAGATCTCTCCCTCGCGCCGCTCCCAGACCTGGGTGATCCCGGGCATGATCTTGCCAAAGCTCGTCCACGGATCGATGTCCTGATATGGTCTTCCCACCTCCCAGGGGACATGACGATCAGGATAGAGGAAACCGCTCTTTTCGACCGGTCTCTTGCGGATAGGAAGGGCATAGTTCTGCGCCAGTTTCATGTAGTAAAGGAGGTCAGCATCGACCGAGCGTCCGGGGCCAAGGCCCATGGCGTTTTCTCCAAGCTCAGGGACCTCAAGGAATTCCTCCTTTAGATCCTGAAAGATCTCTCTGAACTCCGACGGCCCGTCCACCTCAGCAGCTAAGGCCTTGACTCCCTCTGAGATTTCCTGCGCAGAATACCCTTGGGCGGCATGTTTCCCCATTGGGTTGGGCTTGCTTGTCTCCCCTGTGCCTTCCGCCTTTGTCAGAAGGGGTTCAATCACCTGAACGAAACGCTTAATCGTGTCGTTCCAGCGACTGCGATCAAGATAGGGGAGCCGCGCGAGTTTCCGGGATTTTTTTTTATTTTTACGTGGTACACCGAGATCTACACCCCAGATCCGCTGGTAAAGGCCATGGATCGCACCTTCCAGGACATCTCGATCCAGATGCCGATAGACATTGGGGAGTGGGGAATCATTCCTGCTGATGCAGTGGGTATCAGCCACGACATCCATGAAGGTATCCGTGGCCTTCAGGGCCAGCCCCTTGTCCTTAAGGATTTTCTTGGCCTCGCCGTAGAGCCTTAGTTGGGTCGCAAAATCCCAGGGACAATAGAGGTAGTGGGAAACGGCGTGGTCTAGGAGGCCTTCTACCACCTCCTGCGCCTCGAGTAAGGGGGCCATCCTTTCGACAAACGATCTGGAAATCGATATCTGCTTCCCTTTGATATCGAGCCCAACCCGATCCTCCCCTCCCGTACATGTGGGAGCGGGCAGTTCAGGAAATAGATGCTTTTTTCTGATACGCGGCCAGATCTCTCTTATGATTTCATTGAGGTCCCGCATCGGTTCATTCCCGTCGAAAAAAGAATCGTCCCTCGATCCTTCCTTATTTGAGACTATCCGGTCTGCGTGGATAGATCTGTTGCCCGCGCTCATAAATCCGGCCGCCAAACGGGGTTTCGCCCATGCTCCGGATCCGCTCATCGACGTGAATCTCACCACCGCGCATCCATTCACCCGTCTTCTGTCCGGTATACTCAGTTACCACGATCTCGCCCTTTGTCATCCCGGCTCCACACCAGTTGCCGACCGCTCCTTCCACGACCAGCCGCCCGCCCGCCAGGCCGGCGCCGATGAAGTCGCCGGCATCGCCCTTTAGGAGGAGGGTCTTGCCCGGCGGTAATCTGTAACCCAAAAAATGAAAGGTGCGTTTGAAGTTGCATAGCTTCAGTTCGATCTTTTCCTCCTGTGACTGATTGATGAGCGCCGAGGCGTAAATCCCCGCGGGCCCGGTTATCATGTAGGGGATGTCGTTGGAGCGGTCCAGCTCCGCGCAGAACTCCTCGATGTCGTCTTGATCATAGGAGATATCCTGGATCGCCTCGAGGGCCGACTCGTAGGTCTTGACAACCCGGCTGCGGTTGACAAGCCAGACCAGATCCTTGGCCTCTTCTTCTACCACCCGCAGGTAGCTCTCAAGGATGTGCCCTAAGGTTTCCTCCTTGAGGCGGACGATGCGTTCCAGGGGAATCTCCTTCTTGTGGGTGGGGACTGAACGAAAATCCACGAACGGGTTCTTCATACCTCGGACATCTCCTCCGCTAGATCCCGGCGAATCTCCCAATAGATGGGATGGTCCCCCTGAATCGGCTCTAGTTGTTCGCCTTCGATGATGCGGTACGCCGTGGCCAAGGCATTCTTGACTTGCGGTCCCTGCTCCATATAGCGCCTATGCATCTGCTTGACGGCCTCTTTGGCCATATAGATCTCGAGGGGATCACTGCGAGCCGACTTCTCGCACCGCGCCGACGATTCCTCCTTCCATTGGATCCTGTGGGCCAGGGTGAAGGGCAGCACGGTCTTGAGGTGCTCCAGATCGACCGCTTCATCACCCAGTAACCAGGCAAGGGCCTGCGAGAACCGGCGGGCGCTGGAGGGAAAGCGGTTGGAGACGCAGTTACGGACCTCGTTACAGAGATATCCTGTGAAGTGGCAACCTTCATCACACCCCTCGTGGGACCGTTTTTGACCGAAGCGGTGGCAGAAAGAGAGCTCAGAGAGGACGAGGCGAAGGAATGCATTGAAATCCAAATCGAAAGGAATCCGTCCCTTCTCCGCACGAATTGCGTTCCGGTCTTCCTGAGAGAGGCTTTGAACGCCCGGACTCTCCGTGAGGGCGTCGCCGAACCGACTGCAAATGGCCTCGATCTGCACCATCCGTTCCCCATAGGGAAGTCGTTCGCCAAGGACGCGGTGAAACTCCCCCTCCAATCGCTCATGCCTAAGCAGTCGTCCGTTGGGACCGTTCAAGCCGATGTGCGAGGCCAGGTTGGCGCCTGGATGTTTGGACTCGACCATGACGTCGAACCGATCGATGAGTGGGGCGATGATCGTGTTGGTCCCCCGATCTTCGTAGTTGGCCGTGGCAAATAAGCAGTACTCACGGTTCACGATCGCCTCATTCAGATACTCCCAATTTCCGCGATCCACTCCATCCAAGATCATGCTTTGTTTCGTCTCGGGAAGCCGATTGATCTCATCGACAACCTTGATCGGCAGCAGTGTAAAGTATGACCATACGACGACCTCTTCGCCCTGGTTGAGTTTTCCCAAATCCGGCCTACCGATGATCTTCTCTTCGGTCTGTTCTGGATGACCGGAGACCTCGCCGGCCCAGATGATCCCCAGAGGAAAGCGGTATAAGAGGGAACCGACGTATTCCGCTGAGGTCGTCTTACCAAGACCCGGTTCACCGATAATGAGCTCTTTCCCCTGACAGAGACCGGTGAGAAGGCTCATCAGCAAGGCGGAGTTGAAGCGACTCCCCTTGATCTCCATATCAGGGCGGGTCAGATACAAATTCTCCTGGATATAGTCGTGTATCTGAAGCACTTTTCCCCGCAGCGTTCCGTTCTCTGCCGTCCGCATCTTTCCTCCCCGACTCGTAGTCTGAGCCCTGTCGACCCCATCTGAGATGAAACCGTAAATAAAGCCTCGAGCCCTGTCAAATGAAAAGCCTCGAGCCTGGGAACTCGCTTTCCCGCGCGCGAAACCAACTTGACGCGCTGGCTGATCCTGTGCGAAAGTTGATGAGTGAGCAAACGGGGGTTCCCTGCGTTGGCAGATGCCGGCAGGTGGATTGAAACCCGAACTCGATGACCGTGTGCCGCAAGCGCGGAGTGGGCTGAATATCTCTCTGATGATGGCTCTAGCGCCTGCGGATAGCGTTCGAAAGCCCGAAGCAAACAAGGGAGGTCCGGCCATGAGCATCCAAATGACGTCCGCGGCTTTTAGGCACAACGAGGAGATCCCGAGGCAGTATACCTGTGACGGCAAGGATGTTTCGCCGCCACTGGAGTGGTCCGGCCTCCCGGCTGACACCAAAAGTCTTGCGCTCATCGTGGATGATCCGGACGCACCTGATCCCGCCGCCCCCCGAATGACGTGGGTTCATTGGGTGCTCTATAACATCCCGCCTGCTGCTACGGGGCTGCCCCAGGGTGTCGGCTCGCGGGATCTCCCGGAGGGGACCAAGGAAGGCCTGAACGACTGGAAGCGCACCGGCTACGGCGGACCTTGCCCGCCCATTGGTCGTCACCGTTACTTCCATAAGCTCTACGCGCTCGACACGGTCCTTCCGGATATGGGCACACCCACCAAGGCCAAGCTTGAGATGGCCATGGAGGGACACATCCTTGAAGAGGCGGAGCTGGTGGGCACCTACCAGCGCTGAGGCTGATTTTCCGAGGCTCTCGTCAACGTCGTGCGTGGGATGGCTGAAACACCGTCGCCTTGAAGCTGCGCGCTTTAAGAAATAGAAGCTTGACAAGACGAGACCAATTGTTTAATAGTTCTTGTGCTTAGATTTTTTCCGAAAGGATCTCGAAATGAAATACCCCATGGACGGCAGATTCGGTTATTGGTTTGGCTATTATTTTAGCTATTTTCGGGGTCTGCCTGGGGCGCACTGAACCGTAGACACGAACCAACAAAAGCCGCAGGCAGCCTGAGCCCGCGGCTTTTTTGTTTGCAGTCTTTGGCCGTGGGACACCGAAATCTCACGGCCTTTTTTTGACTCATAGGAGGCGTCATCATGAAACGCACATCCGATCTAAATGTGGAGGGATTCATGCCGTTGATCCCTCCGAAGGCGCTTAAAAAAGAAATCCCCATGACTCCGGGGGCCAGTGATACCGTCGTCGCGGGGCGTGGGGGGGTTGAAATGATCCTGAGCAAGGCAGACAAACGGCTCTTGGTGATCGTAGGCCCCTGCTCCATTCACGACCCGAATGTCGCCCTCGAGTACGCTGAGAAGCTAAATGCATTGAGGAAAAGGGTTGTGGATACGCAGTTCGTGGTGATGCGGGTCTATTTTGAAAAGCCCCGGACCTCGTTGGGCTGGAAAGGCTTAATCAACGATCCGTGCCTTGACGGCACCTGCGATATCAGCTCCGGGCTCCGAAATGCGCGCACCTTGTTGCGCCAGATTACAGAACTGGGGCTCCCCACCGCCACGGAAATGCTCGACCCGATCACACCCCAATATATCGCCGACTTCGTCAGTTGGGCGGCCATCGGGGCACGGACGACCGAATCGCAGACGCACCGTGAAATGGCCAGCGGCCTTTCCATGCCTGTGGGCTTTAAGAACTGCACGGACGGTGGACTTACTACGGCCGTCAATGCAATGCTCGCGGCCCGATCACCTCAGAGTTTCCTGGGCATCGACCAAGAAGGGACAACGTGCGTCGTCAAGACCAGCGGAAATCGTTATACTCATCTGGTGTTGCGGGGCGGAAAACGGCCCAATTATGATTCCGTCAGCATTGAGGAAGCCCGATTCTTGTTACGGGACAAGGGCCTGCCGGAGTCCATCCTGGTCGACTGCTCGCATGCCAATTCGAGATTTAGGCATCAAAACCAGCCGGTCGTCTGGAGAGACGTCATTCACCAGCGTGTGAACGGAAATGACGCCGTGATCGGCATGATGCTCGAAAGCAACCTGCTTGAAGGCAAACAACCCAGCAACGGAGAGATGACGGACCTTCAATACGGGGTCTCGATAACGGACGCGTGCATCTCATGGGAGACCACCGAGAACCTCTTGCTTTCGGCCCATGAGATCCTGCTCCGCGCCTCAGCATCAGATCAAATCGAGAATGCGAATTATGGAAGCGCTACGGGACATCAGACGTTCCGGTTGAGTTAAGCAAAACCGGATGGCAAACCGAGAGATCACGACATTGGGGTTGGCCCGTTCTTCATCGGAACCGTTTACTTGCGGCAAGGTGATCTGCATGATAGCATATTCGAGTGGCCAAAAGATTCAGCCGGCTGCTTGTTGCCGGAATAGTCTGTGGAGCTTGACCCGATTTGAGTGCAACAACGTTGGAATTGCCATAGGGTATGACCAATCGTGCAACAGACTGGCTCGCGCAGGCTGAGCGAGACTTGGATCAGGCGCGATCATCACGGAACGAAGGCCGCCATGAATGGGCGTGGGCAGCGATCTGGATATGATCGCCTTGGTCGCCCGCGCATCGGATCCTTTTGAACGACGAACCTTGCAGTGGAGTCTTGACACACTTCCGGTTCCAGCTGAACTCCTTGTCTACACGGCGGATGAATGGTCACGAATCCAGCAGGAAAACGGCCGATTTGCGAGAATGCTACGTCGTGAAGTCATCTGGGTTTTTTCGCGGGCCTCAACGAAGCTATCGAAAGACATTTTTCTCTGAGGCTGATGGAAGACGTCTAGATGCAAGGCTTTCGAAAGGGGGGACCCGCCCCGAAGGGGTGGGGACTGAGCCGAGCGAAGCGAAAGTGAAGAAATCCCTAGGAATGATGCGTAAGTGAGTGGCACCCGGCTCAAGGCGCAAGGCTTGAGGCAAAGACAAACGACAGCAGTCAGTTTCCCCCTTCAGCCTTCCCTTCGACCTTTTACCTTGTGTGTACCTCGCGGTGACGAGGAATGAGGGTAACGCAGTCCTTCGACTCTGCTCAGGACCGTGAGCCTGTCGAAGGGCAGATAGGCGTTTTCCGACAACTTCTACCATTGAACATCAAACCAATATGCCTTACCGTTAATGGAGGCCACCTGGTGATCGCCCACATATTCTTCTGAGGATTCGATCTTCCCATTGCGATTGAAGTCCAGGAAGATACCGTCATTCCTAAAATCCGCGTCATTCGCCCCTCGCTCCGCAAGGTAACCAAGGTAAGATGAGCCGTTTATCTCCACGTGACCCTTCATCTGGGTCGTACTGTAGTGACGAGTTATGCCTTTCGGCCAGAGGGCATCATTCGTAAAGAACCAGATCCTGAATTCCCCGGCATCATCGAGCTCTGCCATAAGTTGCTTCATCGGAAGGGCGATCGTGGTTCCAAAGATCCCGGTGCCCCTATTCTCCAGTGGCGGCCCGTCATCGGTCAAATCACCGTTTTGGTTGCGGTCAAAATAGAGGACCGGATGGGAACCTTCCTTGATATCCAGGACGAAATGATAGGTCTTGTTCTTACGGGTTCCAAGGATGAGCTTCCCATACTTCCGACTGGACCCCACGTACTTCGGCTCCTTGACGATGACCTCGGGAGGTGTATCAGAGAGCTTGGGATGAAAACCGCTACGGGCGGCAACGGTCATCTTCACGGGGGCAAAGCTCTTTGAGATCGATACCGGAATTCTCTCCGCGTTCTTGAGCGCCTCCGCGCTCTCCGGTTTACGGGTCTCGGAACCGGCCGCCTGATTTACCTGCGAAGGTGCAGCGGTTGATAGTGGTTTGGACTGCGCTTTTTCCCACAACTCCTTGCGCACCCTGTGGACATAGGCCCTCAGCTCGCCCGCCTCCTCCTTCCGTCCAAGCCTCTCAAGGAGATCGGCCCGGCGTTGCTTGATGGCCAACGTGTTGGGGTTATCAAGTCCTTGTGTTTTGTCCCAGATCGCGATGGCAGTTTGATACAAGGGATCGATCTTTTCGAAATCCCCCTTTTCGAAATAGATCTTCGCAAGCCCCTCGGAGGCCGCCGCCATGATGAGCTTTTCACCTCTTCCGCTCTGCCTGCATATCTCGATACCTTCCAGGTAAAGCTTTTCAGCCTCCTCCAACTTGTTCTGCTCCCTCAGTACGAAGGCAAGATCGTTGATGGCGGAGGGAAACGCCGGGTGTGTTTCGCCACCCTTTGCACGTATGATCTCCAACCGCTTGCGATAGAGCGGTGCCGCCTTTTCGACTTCGCCCTTTCGCGTGAGTTTCAAACCCTCTTGATGAAGCCGCTTTATGAGAAGATGATCTGCCGGCGAGAAGGAGACCGCTACCCTCTCCTTCGCAGGCCGTGGCTTTAACTCTTGCCATCCAAGATAACCACCGACACCGATAAGGGCGATCAACGCCATACCCACCACGATGACCGCTGGAAGGTCGATCTTCTTTGGGCTTTCAACAACCGCTTGAGAGAGCACAACGGAACTCGAAGGCACAGCACCTTTACTTCCGGGCTCGGATTTTGGGGGTCCTGAATCGTTCACGGCTGACGGTACGTGGGTCGCTCCACCCGGGGTTTCTACCTGCTCCTTTGACAGGTCCTCAATTTTTAGAACAGCACCCGCCTTCAAAAACGCCGACTCATATTTCTGGGCTGTCCGTCGGTCTACGTCCTTTCTGATCATGGTCATCTGACCTGAAAACAGACGGGCGACCTGCCTGGAGTTCAATTTCAATCTCGCGGCAAGGTTGTCCTTAACGGCTTCAACCTCTTGCCCGGGAGAAACTTCCCCGGCAAAAACCAGTCTGTATTTCTGTTCCGTCATCTCCTCCTGTTTCCTCCCCCAACGGAACCGATGTCACACTGGAAATACTGAATCAACCTCCGCCATTGGCTCATTAAGCAAGAACTACACCAACGGGTCAGGACGCTAAATGATCACCAATTCAATGACTTAGATCGGATTACTCGGATTGGGGCGTGAAGGGTGGGTGAACGTGAAGGAAGGATCGTCAGATTATTGAATAGGTGCTGTGAAGACGGCTCTGAAGGATCTCTGGTTACCCTTTCGTTTCTTGAAACTCATGACCGCCGCATCAGTGCATACAGCAACAGTCGGACTATTTCTGCCAACGCGCGACGACGAAGGCGCCGGTGTCGAGACCTTCTGCTCGGCCCTTCTCTTCGATGATTTTCGCAGTCTCAGGGTTGTCGTCCTTCTGGAAGTGGATCGCCGTTCCGGCTGTGCCGGGTACCGCCGAAAGGGCCTGCAAATCCTCAGGAGATCGAAAGAACGCATGCCTGAATATGGGGTGCCCCTTTTCGGCCTCGACCTTACGGCGGATGGCCCACGGACTAAGACTATTGAGGGACGCCACGACAACGGTCCCGCCCGATTTGGTCACACGGAATAATTCGCCGACCGCACTTCTGCCATCCTCGATGAATTCGATGGCGGTGATGGATACGACCTTGTCAAACCGATTGTCGCCAAAGGGAAGATCACGCATGTTACCCTGAATCATGTTGAAAGGACGCCCTTCGAACTTCCGACCGGCCCGTTGAAGCATGGGCATCGAAAAGTCAAGCCCAACAACGTGCGAACCTGCCGAGATGAGATCTTGAGTAAAGATCCCCGTCCCGCATCCGACATCCAGGATACGCTCACCACGTCCCGGCTGCAACATCTCAAGGATCAGCTCACCTTCATACTGCCTGATCAAACGCCCAATAGGGGTTTCAAACCACTGACCGTATTTTTCAGGCCAATCATCAAATAGCTGTGTCTTACTCACTGGCAACACCTGGAAACGGGTTGAGCTGAAGGACCAGATCAAGTTTTCGGGCTTACTGCTCGGTGTTGCTGAATGCCCAGATCTCGCGGGCTATTCTCGGTCCGGGAAGCCATTCAGCGCGAACTTTGTCGCCCACCCGAAGAGCGCCAAAGTCGACGCGTTTGCCGTCCCTGAAAATCTTGGTCGTCGGCCGGGTAAGTATCGGAACATGCGAGCCAAGGGGCTTCTCGATGACGACCCTTCCCTCCTCCGCATCCAACGAGAAGATGACGCCTTTCAATTCCGACGGCTTGAGGCCTTGATCAGATGTCCCGGCCGTCGTGATGCTCGGCACCAGGATCAAGGCGATCAAGAGAAGGATCCTGAATTGTAGATGCTCCTTTGTGGGTTTTCTTACCATGCTTTCACCCCTTAATCCTCCATTTAATTGGGAAGAAATGACACCATTAAGCTGTTCATAACCTAGGAGACTGCCGGAACGAGCCCGATTGGCTATAGTGTTACCATAGTCCGCCTCAGACGAAAAGAGACGGTCAGGACAGGATAGTCAATCGATCAGCTTGCGAAAAAACGGCGATACGGGCAAATAATGTGATGTTTTTTCTTGATTAATAAGATAAGATAGGGACTTATTAAGGAAATTACCAACCATAAAGGAGGAGGGAGTATGAACAAGGGAGATTTGATTAATGAAGTGGCCAAGGTTGTCAGCACGAAGAAAGAGGCTCAAGACGCGGTTGACTGTATCCTTTCAACCATTACCAAATCCTTGAAGAAAAAGAATCCGGTGTCGCTCGTCGGTTTTGGAACCTTTAAGGTCGACAAACGAAAGGCGCGGAAGGGTCGGAATCCGCAGACCGGCGAAGAGATCAAAATCAAGGCCAAGAACGTCCCCAAGTTTGTTGCCGGTAAGGCGCTTAAAGATGCTGTGAGCTGAACCCCCTCTAAACGGCTCTTTGTAAGACCCTCAGCGGATTTACTCATATCCTGCTGAGGGTCTTTTTTTGCGGGCATCCGGTTCAATCAGACCTTAGGCTCTTGAGGTCCTCAGGATGAACAAACTGCCCTGAGACTACCCGGTTGCGTATCGATATACCCGTTTCGTGAACCGCGTTCGGTTCTCCAGATACCAGTGGATGCCACCATTCCAGCTCCCGCCCCTCGGCAAGCCGACGGTAGGCACACGTCTCGGGAAGCCATGTTGTTTCTCGCACGATATCGGCCGCCAGTCCAAGGCATTCTGGGTTCAACGTCAGCCGCGCCTCGTAAATCGTGCACCGACAGCTCATGGTGTCTAGGAACGCACAGGCGATCGAGGTGAGCTTGATTTCACCCGTCTCGGGATCCTCTATCTTCTGCAAGCAGCAAACCCCGCACCCGTCACACAGGGATTCCCACTCGTCTTGCGTCAGGTCCGCCAAGGACTTGGATTTCCAAAATGGGCTCTTCTTCATTTCCATCAAATACCGCTCCCTCGACCGCTCATGGGGCGACGTGCCGATCACTTAAGATACACCCGCTGAAAGGCCTCCAGTTCCCGGCGCCAGGGTAGCGACTGCTGTGCACCCGCTTTCGTCACGCTCAGGGCACCTGCTGCATTGGCGAAAGGGATTGCCTCTTCGAGCGATCGGCCCTCGCTGAGCGCCACCGCGAGAGCGCCGTTAAAGGCGTCACCGGCCGCCGTGGTGTCAACGCTGTCCACGGGATATCCCGGAAAATGGCGAAATCGATCTCCGTTATCGAGGTAGGCCCCTCTCTCGCCGGCCTTACAAAGCACCGCCCCAGCACCGGTCCTTTTCAATAGAAGACGGCAGGCCGTTCGGATTTCCTCCTCCGTGTATGCGGGGATCCCCGTGAGAGAACGCAATTCATGTTCATTCGGTGTGATGAGCCGGAGACGCTGTGCGGGAAACCCATCCAAAGGCCGGGCCGGGGCAGGATCTAATATCGCGTTCGGCGACTCCGCCGGAAGTTGCTCGAGCAGGTAGGCTATCGAGTCCAGCGGCGTCTCCAGCTGGAGTAGAAGCCAGGAAGCCTCTTTTATATCTGAAATCGCGCCCTCCATGTATCGGCGATCCACCCGGACATTGGCGCCGGCAACAATCGCGATTGCGTTTTCTCCCTGTGAATCGACCCATATGTGAGCCATCCCGGTGGGCGTATCCTCACACATGAGTAGATCGTCGGCGGCCACCCGGCTTTCCTTGAGGGATGCCAACAGCCCGGTGGAAAAATGATCCTTTCCTACTGCCCCGAACAACCTGACGGCCGCCCCTAACCTGCCGCAAGCCACAGCCTGGTTGGCCCCCTTTCCACCTGCAAACTGGGCGAAAGTTCGGGCCGTGACGGTCTCCCCGGGGTTGGGGTACCGATCCATTCGAGTGACGAGATCTACGTTCAGGCTCCCTAGGACAGCGATGCTCATGGTGTACCCTAATAGCAGACGTCATGGGGCAAAAGCCGCTCAAGAAAGAAGGTGACAAACCGGTCCGCCTCTACATCGACGCCAACCCGTGCATTCGGAGATTTCTTCCATTCCGGACGGATGGGGCGCCTATCTGCCACCGTCATTCTCTCAGTCACCTCACCACGCGTTTCAACCTGAACGTGCATGGGTTCAGCTGTAATGAAGGAACGGTCGATGACGGAACCCACCGCCAGCGGATCGTGCAGCGTAATACTTGCGGTTCCCGAGCGCTTTTCACCATAGATAAATGCTCTTTCAGTACAATCTTTTAGGAATCTGCCGACGGCGCTCATAGAGTCCTCTGACGCCTCGGCCAACGCCTCTCGTGTGAGTCGGACCCGGCGAGTCACGTCGAGCCCTACGATCGTCAAGGGGATCCCGCTGGCAAAAACGATCTTCGCGGCGTGCGGATCTGTGTAAATATTGAATTCCGCTGCCGGTGTGACATTGCCGGGGACACTGACGGCTCCTCCCATGATGACGAGTTGTTCGGCCTTAGCCATGATCTCAGGCGCTCTTTCAATGGCCGCCGCAATGTTCGTGAGGGGGCCAAGGGCAATGATCGTGATGGGTTCCTCAGTTCCCACAAGCTGATGGAGGATCTCATCGATTGCATCCCGATCCGTGACGTCGACTGCCGGGGAGGGATAGCTTGCGTTGCCGGATGCATCACGATACCGGCCCAGGTCACCCAGACCATCTTGACCGTGCACACCGTAAGCAAATACCGGATCCTTTTGACGGGGCCTCGCGGCGCCCCTTGCTACGGGTGGTCGTTTCGAGATCGGCAAGACCGAGAAGATGGTGAAGACGTTGCGGGTCGCGTCTTCAATTGATACGTTCCCGTTGACCGTGGTGATAGCGACGACGTTCAATTCCGGAGATTGGAGGGCCAAAAGGAGCGCCAAGGCATCATCGATGCCGGGGTCGGTGTCTACAATGACTCTCTGTGCCATGAGGTGATATAATCGGGTGCCGATTCATGGACGGCAATCAGAATCGCGTCTTCACGGAACCAAAACGCTCAATATCAGGCTTCTTCGGCGGCAAACTTTTCCCAGCAGGACCAGCGGCAATCACCACCACTCAGATCACGCAGGTAAGGGTTTTTGCAGCTTATACCACTCAGGAACTCCGTTTCGCCTTCGACCCGCCACTCGACTAGGAGTTCCGTGTCACCCATCTCTTCGGGACATGTGAGCTCTCGCCTGAGCCACCTCGAATATCTTTGCATAGCCTGCTCTCCTTTGTGAAACATTGACCCTGAACCCTGGACCCTGGACCCTGGACCCCGAACCCCGAGCCCCGAGCCCCGAGCCCCGAGCCCCGAGCCCCGAGCCCCGAGCCCAGAGCCCAGAGCCCCGATTAGAAAATGGAAGGGCAACCGGGCTCCAAAGTCAAGCAAATTCGATGTCCAGTGGATTGCGTAAGCTGCCTGGGGCCCGGCCGTCGCCCTTAACTCATGGCATGTCAGGGTGTAAACCATCTCCCTGCGATCGACGGTCGTCCTCCGGGCGGCCGCTGACGGTGCAACAACGGTCGTGGAACGGGATTTGCATATTGGTTAAACAGGGAAATGTCCTGTGATCGGAATATCAGCTGATGGAAGGTCTGTCATGAAAAGAGCGGGTGCCGGAATGGGTGTGATCTGTATGCTTCTGGTTTTTGCCCTTGATGCATACGGGGATGAGTTTGGCCTGAGACCCAACTGTAAGCAGGAAGCGATGATGTGTATCGCCACCTTTAAGGAGTATGGGTTCCCTGTCAGGGTCGCGTACGGCCCCACGACATTCAGCCCAAATATTTACCATGTGCAAGGCCAGGCAAAGATCGATAATAAGTGGGTCTTCCTGACGTTGACCTCCGAGGGTGGCTCTCTGTTCGCTGAGGTCTCAGAGAAGGACAACCATTTTGTCATCGAACGGTATTTTGATGAGGACGAATTCCACGCCTTCTTTAAAAAGGAAATAAACAAGTTCTGGAAGACCTGTTCTTCTGGTTCCTGAAAGGACTGCCCTTCTGCTGTTCGGTTTGAATCCCATAAGCTAACCATGCCTTTTTTGTCTCTCCTGAACCCTGCCACGACGTGATATCCCCTTGTGTTTTTCCGCGGCACGGGTAACATGAAGAAAAGCCGAGGGTTACAGCGCTAACCCCTCAATCCAGGATGTATTTTTTGCGTGTGTGCGAAAAGCGGACCTTTCATATCGTGGTCCCGGAGTTGAATGACCGCCCTGCGCCAACGGAGATCTTCAAGAAGGGTCTTGATACCATGGAGCTTACCGTAACGACTTCGATGGACGTGCCGAGGCAAACTGAAAAGATCTTGCTTGTAGACGACAACAGGTCCAACCTCCAGGTCCTGCGCGAGGCCCTTGAAGGGCTTGGCCATCGATTACTCATTGCCAAGAACGGGCCGAATGCCCTCGGAATCGCTTCCAAGGCCGCCCCTTCCCTCATCCTTTTGGACGTCATGATGCCCGACATGGACGGTTATGAGGTGTGCAAACGATTGAAGGCCGATCCGGAGACCAACCATATCCCGGTGATCTTCGTGACCGCCCTGACCGATGAAGGGGACGAGGCCAAAGGCCTTACCCTGGGCGCAGTCGACTATATTACCAAACCCATCAATCCCGAGCTGGTAAGGGCCCGCGTCCGAAATCATCTGGAACTGAAGCGCTATCAGGACCGCCTAGAACGGATGGTCAAGGAGCGGACGCGCAAGTTGGCGCTGACCCAGGCCATCATGATCGAGAGCCTCGCGACCTTGGCCGAATACCGTGACCCGGAAACAGGAGGGCACATCAAACGGACCCAGAACTATGTCAAGGCCCTCGCCATGCATCTCAAAGATCATCCGCGCTACCGCGACGAACTTGACGACGAAACCATTGAGTTGCTCTACCTGTCGGCTCCGCTCCATGATGTCGGGAAGGTCGGGGTTCGCGATCATATCCTGTTGAAACCCGGGCGGTTGACGGACGACGAATTCGAAGAAATGAAAAAACATACCGTCTACGGTCGTGACGCCATCCTGGCTACTGAACGAAAACTGGGGCAGGACACCTTTCTGCGTTACGCCAGAGAGATCGCCTATACGCATCAGGAAAAGTGGGACGGCTCCGGCTATCCTTCCGGGCTCAGGGAAACCGAAATACCGATCGCAGGTCGTTTAATGGCCTTGGCCGACGTGTACGACGCCCTAATCAGCAAACGCGTATATAAGCCGCCGATGCCGCACGAGAAGGCGGTAGCCATCATCGTTGAGGGGAAAGGAAAGCATTTCGACCCCGACATGGTGGACGCCTTTCTCGCGCTCGAAGGCACGTTCCGCAATATCGCCCTAACCTTCGCAGATTATGAAGAAGAACGGCAGATGCTCGGCGGGGGAGAAGATACCGGGGCAGAGAAGAGCCGAGCAGTGGAGTATATCCTGTTGGTCGAAGACAACGAAATCAACCTGGAAATCATGCAAAGCCAATTGGCCTCGCTCGGCTATCGAGTAGATACGGCCGTTAACGGCAGACAGGCACTCTCCAAGTACCAAGAAGCGGATTACGACGTCATCCTGACGGATCTAGAGATGCCGGGAATGGATGGATATGAGCTGGCAACTGAAATCCGTCGATCGGAGGCGGGCTCACAGAAATCGACCGCGATCCTCGCCATTACGGCCAGTGATTTTGACCTATCTGAAGAGCGCGCCAGGGCATTGGGGTTTGACGGCTACATGTTAAAACCCCTCGAACCGGACGTGTTACAGAAGAAATTGGCCGCTGTTATTACGGCGGAGCATCGTGGATCTTGACTTCAATGGATTGAGTAAACTCTACTGTTGCATAAACAACACGTCGAAAGGTGTGGAAAGACAAAAATAACAACG
>CAZAGT010000004.1:0-9742 GCA_964484515.1 uncultured Desulfobacteraceae bacterium
TAGCTTTTTTGAATTGTAACAGATCACGTCTACATATTTATGACCGCATTAGTAAATACCCTAAACCGCCAACCTTGCTATGCGGGTACGCGGGGAAATCACCGCCCGCTTCAGGCGTCGCCCTGCGAGCTACGACCCGACAAGGCGCTCGCGCCGCAAAGACCGCAGAGAAAGAATATTCGCTTTCCTTTGCCGTTGACCTGCCGTCGCTCGAGCTATGGCCTGGCAAAGAGGACGGCAGAGGAAAAGCTTCAGCTTTGGCATATCATCTAACCTGCCTATGGGGCATCTCGATGAGAGGAGCAGGTTAAAGACCTAAAGGTTTGCCGATTTTTGCTTTTCGGACTTTCATCCCGCTCGGGGCCCAGTGGAAAGCAAAAAGATAAGCCCTCTGCGCGCTCAGCGTCTGGCGGTGAATACTTAAACTGCTACGAGGAAACGACAAAACCTCGTCGGAGTCAAGGAAATTGTCCATTCGACGGCATTGACAAAGTCCGTACTCAGGATTTACACCTAGCATCACCTTCACGAGGATGATACATCGCGGCATTTCAGATAGCGAAACCATTACAACCATGTTCACAGGAGAATCACTATGCGAATCCACCACCGATTCCTGGCCTTTGTCCTCTTAGCCGCACTTATCACCGTGGTCCCTCCGAAATCCTTTGCCGGTCACTAGTAGCAGCTCTTTGCTGAGGATGAGCCGCGTGTGGGAGAGGAACTGCTCGAGATGGGTGCGATGCCCTTTCCCTTTCCCCCCCGTCGGCAAATCATTGACGCCGATAAGGGTAGCGCCTGCTTGGCTTGTCATCGGATGCCGTACCCAACAGCACGCGAAAAGGCCGCCGAGCAGGGGAAGATGGCCCTTTCCGCCATCCCTAACCACGCACCCTGGTGCCTGGCGGCTGATGACGCCGACACCCCATCCCTTTAACAAACGAGATGGCGCATATAGCCCCGATGGGGACATGATCGCGTATTCCGTGAATCCCCTGCGGCAGGATTGGGATATCTGGACGATGGCGGCGGATGGATCCAACAGGCGCCCCCTGATCACTGGCCCCACCATGGATAGGGCCCAGGAGTGGTCGCCGGACGGGAAGAGCATTGTGTTTCAGTCCGACCGGTCAGGAAACCTTGATATCTGGATCATGGATATCGGCAGCCGGGAATTGACTCAACTGACCAACCACTCTGCGAAGGACTCGGCACCGAGTTATTCCCCAAACGGCCGAGAGATCGCGTTTCAGTCCGATCGCAGCGGCAATAATGAGGTCTGGCTCCTGGAACTTCCTACCGGGGAACTGAAGCAACTGACGGATCGCCCCGGGGTAGATGAGGACCCGGTCTTCGACCCTACAGGAGATAAGATCCTGTTCGTGTCGGAGCGGGAAGGGGGCAAGGACATCTTCGTCATGGATCGGGACGGAGCGGGCGAGTACGCCCTCACCGCTGATCCCTGGGAGGAGCAAGCACCACGTTGGAGCCCTGATGGAAAGAAGATCGCCTTCGACTCCGACCGGATGGGAAACTTTGATATCTGGGTTATTGAGGTGGAAGGGCCCTAAGGCGGTTCGATATGTGAGATCATGTCCCGTGGGCCCCGATTCCTGAGGCGTGGCGCATGGCAGCCGGTCAGATCAGTTTGTGCAGATAAAAGACGATCAGTATCGTCAACACGGCAGTCATAGAGCAGAACGTATTCTTGATAACCTCCGGCATCAGATCCTCCTGGCAAACTCGTCTCCTCAGGTATCCTAGGCAAGATCCGTTCCATAGCGATGCGGCCCGCCGGGTGTGGGGTTATCGGGCTGATATTTGGACGCTATTTGAGCTAAAGGAGAGGTGCCCTCGAATTCCGAAGCGGGTTGAGGGGCATGAGAACGGTATTTTGGCGACGACCGTTTGACACTCAAGGATGAGGTTGTTGCAGCAGGCAGGACCGGCTTTCTGATTCGATCGCCGGTTAGACTTGGGAGAGCAAGCTTTCCGTGACCTGGATGAGTAGTTCCAGTTGCGCTTTGTTGACGGCGAAATCCTTGCCTTGCCCGTAACCGCCTGGTGGGCGTTCGTACTTCGCGTAGTCTTTTCGCAGATTCTCCAGGTGTTCCGTAAGGACCTCTTTTTGTTGGTGTTGAGGTAGGGACAGAAGATACGTGGTCGTCTCCACCTGAAGCTTTCCGCCGGCGAGACCCTCAACACGGAATAATCGCTGAGTCGCTTTTGCGCTTACTTCCATATAACGCTCCCTTAGAGCTTGGCGATGCGTGGTGCTTCACCCCCGGGCTAGCGGTGGCCAAGCAAAACCATGCGCTCCTCTTGGGCCTCCTGCCTTTTCTTGTTCCACCATTCCCATTTGCCCTTGAGAAGCGCCAATTCCTCTTCCAAGCCCAAAACCTCCCGGGAGTCCGCTTGGCGGCTGTCGGCCTGGAGCGTCTTGAGGCGTTGCTTTAGAGCCCGGACGGATTCCTTGATCGACTTCAATTTCGCCAAGGCCTCCCTTTCCTTTTCGGTCGGCACCTCTATTTTGCCCGGGCATCGATCCATGCGATTACCCCACGAGATAACGGCGACATGGGGGCATGCCGCGACGTTGGTGCGTCTAGATGTATGGCTCCTCATCAAGACGTTGTGAGCACACTCACCACCCGATTCCCTTTTTCGACAAGAGCTCCTGTGCCCTGTGGTGCCCCTGCCGAGCCGCCAGCTTGAGGTCTTCGACCGCGGCCTCCTGGTTCCCGGCCTTGTGGTGGGCCAACCCGCGATTCAAGTAGGCCGCATCGTTTTGGGGATCGAGTCCTATGGCGTTTGTGAGGGCTTGAATCGCTTCTTGGAAGTTGCCCGTCTCAGTCAACTTGCGTCCTTTCACGAGCCAGTCTTCAGATGTCAGAACGAATCTGAGTCCCGCCCTCGTGAGTCCGCGGCTCCCTTCCCATACGAACCAGACGACAACCGCCTTTCGGACTACAGGTTTTCCTCCGTCGTCCTCCATCAAGAGCTCGATCTCTTGATTCATCTGCAGGGGCTCTTCAATGTCGATCTTCAATCCGCCCTCAGAAATGTCAATGAGCCTTGCCTGATACTCTGAGCCGGACCATCTGCACTGGACAAAGCGATCCGTTACTTCCATTCTCTTAAATGCCCTTCTTTCACGCCGCTTGCGTCCGATCATTCGATTTCTTGGGCCCTTTGACGACGGTCTACGGCAGACCCATGCTGCGACTTAGATCACAATACCGTACGCCGGTCACCAAACCTGAATCCGTATTCGTTCATGATCTCCGTTGAGGCTGTCGGAAAGCACCAATCTGTCCCGATGGCATCGGGATTCCCCTCATCCCTCGTCACTGCGGCGTACTTCCATGTACGCCTCATTCCTCGTCATTTCTTTACCTTCACTTCGCTCGGCTCAGTCTCCACCCCTTCGGGGTGGGCCCCCGGTTTCGTCCCGCTCGAAGAGAGCGGGATGGACATCTTCCATCAGCCTCAGAGAAATCGGTTTTTCGACAGTCTCGTTAGAGGGTCACGAGCTCCAAACGTCCTCCTTGGTCAGCTCGTTTTCAGGAAGAAACAGGAGTCAGCGCCTCCTCTTGCTGCGTGGCGGCCAAGTTTGATCAACCTGGAAACTTCCTGAACGTAGTACTCGAATTTGACATTTTGAGATTGTTCGACAGCTGTTCGAGTTAAGGTATCAAAGATCTCCTTTCATGGAGTTTCATACGAGGAGTAATTGGGATGCGATAGACGTGGAATTATACCGTGAAGGAAAGCCAAAAATCAAACAACCTTCGCCATAGCGTGCCAGACCTCCTCGCATATCCGTTTCGAGGCAGGCAAAGGCAGCTTTTTGGGTTTTGCTTGTCAAAAACATGACATCTGGTAGCCCGCCGAGGAATGGAGAGCGCCCTATCTCCGGGTATAACAATACACAGAAATAGGAGTCACCGTTTGGAAAATCACATTTCGCTATAGAGCAAGTCCGCACGAGGATCTTCAATAGAGGCGTAAAGGCTCTCGGGTTTGAGGCTTGAGGTCTGAGGTTGGCGGAAAAGACAAAAGACTACAAGGTAGTTTTTGCTTCTTTCCTTCTTTTGCCTTCAACCTATTTTCGCTGATTGTACGTGGAACCCGCAGTCTTCGACCCTAAGGCCACTTTCGCCGGAGCTCAGGTCGAAAGCTGAATCCATGGGGTAATTCCATAATTATGGGACTAAAAGGAGAAAAGGGGCCGTTATGGCGCGAAGCTCGTTAACTGGCCAATATTAATAGTGTTTATCCTCCTTCCGGCGGCATAGATCTTGCTGCGTAGTCTTGGGCACGACCAGGGCATTGCTCAAAGCAACGTCTTCCGGACGCTATCCAGCGCAAAATCCCGCGCATCTGAGGGAATAGCCATGGCTAAGGTCATCTTGGCACTCAAAAACCGGGTCCTTAAAGAGTATTCCTTGCAGAAGACGAGCATACCCATCGGCCGGCAATGGGACAACAGCATTGTCTTGGACGATCTGAAGGTATCAGGATACCATGCCAAGATGGATCGGATTGGAGCGGATTATATCTTAACGGATTTACAGAGCACGAACGGGACACTCGTCAACGGCAGGAAGATCCTCTCCCATAAGCTCATGCACGGTGACAATATCCTGATCGGAGAACACAGCCTCCTCTTCATTGCCTCAGGCAAAGCGATGGCCGATGCGGGAGAGGAGAATCCCCTCGGAAAGACGGTCGTCATGACCAAGCCGCAGATGCGTGCCGAGCCGATTCAGGCGGAGACAAGCCGCCCGCCGCCGAGTCGAATTCCCGCCGCCCGGCGGCGCCCCTCCAAAACCCTTCCTGTCCTGCTCGCGGGCATTGTGCTGATCATGGGTGGCGGCCTGTTTTTGACCTATGAATCCATCTTCATGAAGGGGCTTTCCCCACCCCGTGAACGTCCGGTCCAGAAGAGCCATCCCGTGGCCATCCCCGAAAAGAAAGAGACGGCCGCGGAGGTTACCGAAAACATCGCCCGAGAAACGGTGCCTCTGGCTTCGGAACAGCTGACACCGGAAACGGAAGACGAGTCGTCGTCCTTCAAGTTGGAGATGATTGCATGGTCGGAGAACGCCAAGAGTCGATTTGCCGTCGTGAACGGCCGAATCGTGCGAGTTGGAACAGCGATTGAGGGCGCGCTCGTAGAGGAGATCGGCAAGGCACACGTGGCTCTTCGTTCAGAAGGACGGCAATGGAAAATTCGAATCGCAGATGAGTAGGCCTTGCATGCGAACCCCGCAGAACATACATGGTTGCGGTCATTTAGATTTTGGTGATTCGATATTGCCCTTCGACTCTGCTCAGGACCGTGAGCCTGTCGAACCGTTTCGAGTTTCGGATTTCGTGCCTCGATCTTGTGAAATCAAGACAGAAGCGTTTTATGCATCCATACAGGCTGCTTCCTAAAAGCCACTTGCTGTAAGATGGACTCCCGAAGATCGTCAAAGACCGCAAATGTCAAGTGCGTAGGATTTGTTCGCTTCGAGGTCAGCCAGGCGCGTGATCATGATCTTTTGGGCTTGTGGAGAGCCGGCGCCGTGAACAGATTCAGTCAGGTAAGATACTGCCCCCGTACCTAGGGTTATGTTTTCAATCAAACGCAATAGACGAATACGCCTCTCCGCATCCACCCCCGATTTCCCCACCAAATACTTCCTAAGGTAGCCCCCGATATCGGGATTATCCTTGTCCGCCAGTGACGGCATGGTCACCAGGAGTCCGCCGGCGATGTCTTGGGCCAGGCGAGAAATCTCGAAGGGATAGCGCGTAACATTGAGCTTGCAGACGTTAGCCAAAAGAGGGTCAACGGCGCAGGCTCCGCTCGGCGTCCGGTAGCCCCTGCCGGCGGCCGCTAACGCGCCAGCGTGGAGGGTCTCATTGAGGTGGATCATCTCTGCCAGTTTGTCTTTGACATGGGCTGCGGACTGCGTGCCCTGTGCTTCGGCAATAGCGGCCGTGGCTCCGATCAAGACGTCTCCGACGCCGACCTTGCAGCCGCCGTAACTGGTTCGATGGTGAGCCGCGAACAACTCCACAAGGCGGCCTGCCATCGTATACTCACCCTTCAGAAAGATTCTTTCTTCGGGCACGAGGACGTCCTCAAAGACCACGATGGCCTCACATCCACCGTAAAACATATTCCCGATGTCCGCCTGGTTTTCCTCGAGGCGACGCGCATCAGAAGGTTGGCGGCCATAGATGAAGGTGATGCCCTCTGTGTCCGCAGGCACGGCAAATGCCACGGCGTAATCGCGGTCCGCCTCCTGGAGCGCCCGGGTGGGCATCACGATAATTTCGTGGGAGTTCACAGCTCCCGTGGTGTGGAGCTTGGCCCCCCGTACAACGATGCCACCCTTCTTCTCCTCGACGATGTGTACATATTGATCCTTATCCACCTGCCTGGAGGGTGGAAGACTCCGGTCCCCTTTGCTATCCGTCATGCATGCTGCCGGAACCAGATCATGGGATTGGATATACTTCAGGTAGTCTACATAGCGCTCATGATAATGGGTGCCGAATGATTGATCCGTATCATAGGTAATCGCATAGACACTATTAAGGCAGTCCATGCCGGCACATCGTTGGAAACAACAGGCCGTCCTACGGCCCATCTCCCGGAGCATGAGGATCTTCTGTTGAATGTCGTCGAGGCTGTGCTGGATGTGAGTGAATCGATTGATGGTCTCTCCCGTAAGGTGAGATTGGGCGGTAAAGAGGGGGCTCATATCCGCTTGGTGGGCGCAACGATACGTTTCACCCAATGCCATCGCCGCCGGCTTAGAGATCGGGTGGTCCACGACGCTGTCAACCTCTTGTCCCTGGATGAACACCCGATGGTCCAGTCCTCTGAGACTTTCAATGTATTCATCATGAGTCATGAGTGCCATACGAAACCCTCCACGAAGTGGTCTAAACCCTCATTGAGCGAAGGTGATCAAAAAGCACGAGTGAAAAGAAACCGGGGATTGGTGGTCAGGGGACAGGGATTGGGAGCATCCTCAGACTGACCCCTGAAAGCTAAAGGCTGAGCGCTCCCTGATTGTGCTTCGCTCAATCAGGCACTCCTATTCCTTCCAGCCATATACGCCGATGAGATCTACGAAGCGGCAGCCTCCATAGTCCTCTTCCTCGAAATCATCCTTTTCTCTTTTGACCCTGATCAGCTCTTGGCTGAATCTGTCTCCTATCGGAACGATCATCCGGCCGCCATCGGCCAATTGTTCCAACAGAGGCTTGGGGATCTCCGGTGCGCCGGCTGTAACAATGATGGCATCAAAGGGCTCATATTCCCTCCAACCGAGCGTGCCGTCAAAGGCCTTCATGACAACATTCGCGTAGCCGAGCTCGGCTAGAAGCCGGCGGGCCTTCTCCATGAGCGGCCTGATTCTCTCGATGGTGTAAACCCTTGCGGCCAACTCGGCAAGTATTGCTGTCTGATAGCCGCTGCCGGTCCCGACTTCAAGGACCCGATCCTCTCCGCCAAGTTCAAGGGCCTCTGTCATAAGGGCCACGATATAGGGCTGCGAAATGGTCTGCTTATGCCCGATGGGGAGCGGGTGATCGCTATAGGCCTCCCCGATCAGGGCCTCCTCGACGAAGAGGTGTCGCTGGATCTTTCCCATGGCCTGGAGTACATTCTTGTCTCTGATTCCACGTGCAACCAGTTGATTCTTGACCATCTTATCCCTGGCCAATTGGTAGTCGTGACCCATCGATTTTCTCTTCGTCGTGAGGCCTTATCCTAAAGGCACGCGCTGAAAAACATTACTGGTTTCCGAATGTTAACTAATAGCATAGAAGGACGGCGCTTGTAAACCCGAGCAACTCGAGCCACAAGGGGTGCGCCGTTCGCCCCAGCGAGATTCTGCACCGATTTGATTCGCTCTCACAAAGCGGCTGTGGTAAAGGAGGAATATATTTTGGGACAGCGGCCAGGGCCATGACTGTATCACGCGTCTTCGAAGAAACGGAAGATCCTGAAAGGTTGCTTCAGATTCGAATGGAGTTGTTGGGCCCTCATCTTCCCCGGGATAACTTCATGAGCCATCCAGACGCCGTTATCTTGTGCATAAAGCGTTCATCGTTTCTGCTCCTGGACGGCCTAATGGACGCCCATTTCGAGGCCCTTTGAAGGAAGGGATGAGCGTCCAGAGATTTGTCAGGGCCGGCTGGCTCATCGACGGTACCGGTGGGCCGATCCTGCGGGATGTTTCGCTCGAAATGGGGGAGGAGCGAATTACCGCGATCCGGGACGTCAAGGATGAACACCCCGGATTCAGGCTTAGCGCTGACTTTGCGGAGTGCACCCTTTTGCCGGGGCTCGTGGACAGCCACTGCCACCTTTTTATGTCGGGGACCTCTGATCCCCATGTGCGGGAAAGTCAGTTACGAGCGGATTTCCGGACGATACGGGAGGTGATCGGCGGGCACATTCGGCAACAGGTCGTGCATGGAATCGTCGCCGTCCGGGACGGAGGTGACTACGGCGGCCATGCGCTCCGGTACAAACAGCAGCTCCTTTCCGAGGAGCCGACGGCTCTGAGAATGATGGTGGCGGGCAAGGCCTGGCATGCCGCAAGACGCTATGGCCGCCTCATCGGGCGCCCTCCTAAAAGAGGCTTCAGCCTTGCCCAATCAATCTTCAAAGAACACGAGGGGATTGATCACATCAAGATTGTCAACTCCGGGCTCAACAGCCTCTTGTCCTACGGTAGAGAAACATCTCCCCAATTTGATTTTGAGGAACTGAAGGAGGCCGTGGCCTTAGCAGGGAGGCTTGGGCTCAGGACGATGATTCACGCCAACGGCAGGCATCCTGTACGGGCGGCCATCGAGGCGGGCGGCCAATCGATCGAGCATGGATTCTTTATGGGCACCGAAAACATCGCCAAGATGGCTGAGCGAGGCGTCGTCTGGGTGCCCACCGCGTTTACCATGAAGGCCTACGCGGAGACCCTGAGCCCTGAGCGAGCGGAATCTGAAATCGCCAAACGGAACTTTGATCATCAGATCGCCCAGCTGTCCAAGGCCCAAGAGTACGGCGTCTCGATCGCCCTTGGGACCGATGCCGGCAGTCTGGGGGTCCATCATGGTGAAGCCATGAGCCACGAGATCGATGCCCTTTTATCAGCCGGGTTTTCCGTCGAGAGAGCCATTCAGTGTGCCACCTGGAACGGTGCCGTGGTGCTTCGGATTGAACATGAATTGGGTAAACTGACACCAGGGATGCCCGCGAGTTTTGTGGTAGCGAAGGGGCCACCCCAAAATCTTCCGGGCTCATTGAGATCGCCGCAGGAGATCTGGGTACGAGGCGCCCGTCAAAGACCGAATGCGATCAGATTGTCGGAGCGCGTTTGATGCCGCACGGAAGCACGTCAGAATCCCTTACAGCCCCTGTTATTTGTTTGGTCCGCCACGGACGAATCCCGGACTACCGCACCGATCAACCGCTTACGAGGCAAGGGCGCCGTGAAGCAAGGGCCACCGGCAGGACCCTGACAGATGACATTCAGGACTGTGAGAGGGTCAGGATATACAGCGGCCCGAGCCGTCGGACGCGTGAGACGGCCGCTTTGCTGCGTGACAGCCTGCGTTCCACCGTGTCGGAAAAGGGAATACGCATCGACGTCGCCTCTGTCGTTGAAGTCGAGGACTGGTTGCAGAATTTTCAGTTCTACCTTGACGGATTGAGCTACGACCCGATCGA
>CAZAGT010000004.1:9752-36593 GCA_964484515.1 uncultured Desulfobacteraceae bacterium
TCGAGGCCTTGTTTGACGTGAGCCTATGGCGTTCCCAGGAGAATCCTTCGCGGTGTCACATGGCATGTGTCGCATTCCATGACGCGTTTTGGCGTTCAGCGGACCCCATGGGCTACTGGTTGACGCACCCAAGCGAGGCGGTGGAATCACCCCAGTCGGTTGCCGAGCGCACGTACGCCGGCGTGACCCACCACCTGAGCGAGGCGGCTCAAGCCGCGGAGGTAAGGTGCGATATCTGCGTAACTCACTCGGCTAACCTACGTGCCTTCTTGCAGAGGGTGTTTGACGGTGTACCGAGCGAACCTCCATTTTGTGGAGTCGTCGTGATAGGCGGAGGATGGGTCCAATACGAGGGAAAGGTCGCGCCCTTGCCGATACCAGGGCGTTGAGTTATTTCAAGAACCCAAGATGAATTTTTTTGAAATTACCGGTTGATTTTTGGGAGGCCGAAATCTAAGATGCCCCATCATGAATTGGGGGCCAAAATCCTTCCCCAGTACGGTCGGGGCGGCTGAAGCTCCGGCGAGAATAAGAGTCTCTATCAACTCGTCGTTCGGTTTTCTGTTAACTCCCTAAAAGCACAAGGCTTTGGTGAAGCAAAAGGAGTGCTAACGCATCTCTTCAATCCCTTTTTCTTCTCTGCTTGCTTTATCCGGCAAGAAGCCGGGTTCCAGCTATTCATGTTTCTTCTGTGGGAGGAGGACGATCATGGCTAGAAAGGATCTGTGCAAGCACTTCATGGTCAAAGGGAAGTGTGACGACTGGGTCATCTCAAAGATCAAAGACCAGGCCCCGATTGTCGGTCTGGAGTATAGCAGTCCTGCATATATGGATGTTCTCGATGAGATTTGTTTCGATTGCGGACAGTATGAGAGGAAAGGTCGCCCCTTTTTTTCGAAAAAACCGTGAATCCTTGGGGACCGGCAGTCCCATACGACTGGATACCTGAGAAGCATCCGCTCGCCGGATCAGCTGTCCGGTCATACGGACCACCCTCACCTTGCTATCCTCCCGATCGTTTTCCCTCCCGTTCGGGATGCCCCCATGAGCACAGGACCCTTCCTTGACATCCCCCTACAAATATGTATCGTTGCCCTAACCATTTCTGCGATGACGCGGCGGCGCCAAGACAGCCCGGAGCCATGAAGCGCATTGGTTTTCGGCCGGCGGCTGAAGGGCCGGGTAATGAAGCTCCCCGTAGCAAGCTGCAGGGTATCCAGGCGAAGGCAATTGAATCGCCGACCGAGAGATTGGGTCAGGTGAAGGTTTGGACGGTCCATTCGAAGTAGGCTCATGATGAAACAGGTCAACCTCTTGTGTGGTGAGAAGAAGATCGGGGTCGAGCTTCCGGAGTCGGTCCTTGTGCTGGAACCGAAACCCGTGAAAGCGGTGGTGGAGCCGATCGAGACCGTGCGTGAAGCCCTTGCCAAACCGATTGGTGGGCCGCCCCTTGGAGAGATGGCGCGTGGCAAGAAGGACGTCTGTGTCGTGATCTCGGATGTGACGCGACCGGTTCCCAACCGGACGATCTTGCCCCCCCTCCTTGACACCCTGGAGGCGAGCGGTGTGCCCGGAGATCGGATCACGATCCTGATTGCCACCGGTATGCACCGCCCCAACCTGGGTGATGAACTGGAATCCATGGTGGGCCGAGAAATCATGGATCACTTCTCGATTGTCAACCACGCCTGCAGGGATGCCGAAGCCTACCGCCTGGTGGATAGGATCGACGGAGCTCCCATCGAGATCAACAAACACTACCTCGATGCCGACTTGAAGATCTTGACCGGCCTGATTGAACCCCACTTCTATGCCGGCTACTCAGGCGGCCGCAAATCAATCTTACCGGGGATCTCAAGCTTTGAGACCATGAAGTTCATGCATTCCTATCGCATGATCGATCATCCCGGCGTGACGAATTGCCGTTTACAAGGCAATCCCTTCCACGAATACGGGATCCGAATCACCGAGCTTGTGGGTGCCGATTTTCTCCTCAACGTGGTCATCAACTCGGAGAGGGAACTTGCGGGGGTCTTTGCAGGACACTACAACAAGGCGCATGTGGCGGGGTGCGAGCTGGTAGCCCGCCAGGCAGCCGTCCCGGTAGAGCATCGGGTCGACATGGTGATCACTTCGGGCGGTGGCTACCCCCTCGACGCAACGTTCTACCAGATCAGCAAGGCCCTCATCGGCGCCAGAGATATCCTTAAGAAGGGGGGCACCATCGTGGTGGCCTGTGAGTGCCGTGAGGGACTGGGAAGCCCGGAATTCTGCGGTATCCTGCGATCGGTTTGCAGTCACGAGGAGTTCGTGTCCGGGTTCTGCGACCCGGCGAACTTTGTGATCGACCAGTGGTGTGCCCAGAATATCTACCAAGCGCTTGATCATGCGGGCAAGGTGTATGTCTATTCACCGGGCCTCTCGCATGAGGATCTGGATCCCATGGGGGCAATCAAGGTTGATGATCTCACGCCCACGATCCGTGACTTACTCCCGGACCACTCGAGGGTGGCGGTGATCCCGGACGGACCCTACGTCGTGGGTCTGGTCAGGAACTAGGAGGCTGGAAAATGCTCATCTCGCCGGCCTCAGCGAGACGAAACCGGAGGAATGAGACGCCCGAGATCTCAGGATCGAGGATCGAGGTCCGTGGTACGAGAAAACACAGGATGAGGGGTCTTGTTCCTTGCGCTCGACCCTTTACCTTTTGCGTTCGTCACCGTGACCAAGGGCGAAGGCGACGGAGCCCTTCATTTCGCTCTGGGCCGGGCGCATGTCGAACGGCAAGTAGGGATCTGCGACAGCCTCCTCGGCTCAAGGCATGAGCCTCGGAACGAACGGGTTTCCCGAACGCTTCAAGGATGCACAATGCACCGACTTCAGCTTCTCTTTATTGTGATGGCGGCCCTCCTCTGGGTAAACCCGGCACAGGCCGGGGAGTCATGGTATCTGGATCCCTACAGGTACCATGTGTCTGCTCATGGCCAAAACAGTTGTCTGGACTGCCACGAGAATGTGGCTGAGGAGACACTTCATCCCGATCCATCCAACGTCAACAGATCGGAGCCCGGCTCATTTGACGCGAGGCAGTGTATATCTTGCCACGACGATATCCTCGATAACCTGGATCAGGGGCGGCATGGCTCGCAGAAGGTTGATGACCGTTCCCTTTACCGAGATTGCACTCGCTGCCACGAGCCGCACTACCAGCTGGGACTGGGTGAGACTCCCATCGACACGACCGTGCCCATCCGTGAGCAGTGCGGTGCCTGCCATGAGAAGCACGAAGCGTTGCCCCCGCTGGCGGAAGAGGACGAAGCCTGCATGGCTTGTCACCGCCTCCCGGAGCCGGGTCGTCAAGAGGATCGTGAAAGAATCGAGCGACTTTGCTTCCACTGCCATGGAAATGATGAGAGCCACGCTCAACAGATTACCTCCGAACGGGTGCCGCCTATCGACGAAGAAGCATATCGTCAAACCGCTCATGCAGCCATATCCTGCATGACCTGTCATCCCCAGGCAGCACAATACGGACACGACAAGCAGGGCTTGGGCGATTGTCATCGGTGCCATCAGTATCATGATGAAAAAGTGGCCCATGACGCGCATCGATCTGTCAGCTGCGAGGCATGTCATCTTACGGGTGTCAGACCCGTCAGGGACACCGAGAGCGGACGTGTCCTTTGGGAGCGTGTGGACACAGGGAACCATACCTCAGACGTCCATGACATGCTGCGGCAGGGAGACAGCACGACTTGCCTGAGATGCCATGTAAGGGGTAATCAGGTTGGCGCGGTCGCGATGATTCTCCCACCGAAGAGTGTTATCTGCATGCCCTGTCATGCGGCGACCTTCTCTATAGCGGATGTCACCACGATCTCGGCCCTCATTATCTTCCTTGCCGGGATTGTCTTCCTCCTCGCATACGTCCTGAGCGGCTCCATGCCGGGGGTCGAGAGGCGTGGCCCACTGGTTAAGCTCTTTGCGGCGCTATGGAGCAGCATCAAAACCGTCTGTTCACCACGGATCTTCCCGATGCTCAGGGCGGTGGTCTTGGAAGGGCTGCTTCAAAGAAGACTCTTCAGACAATCCAGGTCGCGGTGGCTGATTCATGGACTCATCTTCTGGCCTTTCGTGTTTCGTTTCTCCTGGGGGATTGTTGCCCTGGTGGGTTCAATCTGGATGCCCGAGCGCTCCTTTGTGTGGCCCATGCTGGACAAGAACGATGCGGCCACCGCGCTCCTCTTTGATTTGAGCGGGATGATGCTTATGTTAGGCCTGCTTTTGGCGTTTGTTCGCGGAAGGATAGCCCAATCGAGCCGCCTGCCGGATCAGCCGCGCCAAGATCAGTTAGCGCTGGGCCTCATCGCCGCCATCGTCGTGATTGGATTTGTCCTGGAAGGTATGCGCATCGCCATGACAGGTCGACCTGAGGGATCGGTTTACGCTGTCGTCGGATATGCGATCAGCACCCTGTTCTCGAGCCCGAACGAACTTACGGACATTTACGGCATCATATGGTATATCCATGCGCTTCTGACAGGCGCCTTTGTGGCCTACCTTCCGTTTAGCCGGTTGTTGCACATCATCCTGGCCCCGATCGTCCTGGCCATGAGCGGAGCAATGGAGCACAAGCATGACCGGATGTAAAGCCTGCGGGCCGAGGAGGGTAGCGCTTTCGAGTGGAACTGGCCATCGTTCTTATCCATGAGGAGTCGTTTCCCCTTGGCATAAGTCAGCCCCGTCGCTTGCCGCGTGGCGGCCAGTTTGATCGACCGGGAAACTTCGTGAAGTTGGCACTCGAATTTGACATTTTGATATTGTTCGAGCTCTGTTCGAGATAAGGTATCAAGAATCTCCTTTCATGAAGTTTCATATGAGGAATAAGGTGTTAGCGGGTAGCGGCCGGTCGCAAAGAAACTTGGGGAAACTCTTGTTATGCAAAGAGCCGTTAGAGAGGCCCTGACCGAGATCGTCGGCGAGAAGAACTATACCGACAGCTTGATCGATATGGTCTCATACTCCTATGACGCCTCCGAGCACAGGCAAAGGCCGTCTTGCGGCGTCTGGGTCGAGACGGCCGAACAGGTCTCTGCGATCTTCCGTCTGGCCAACAAAGAGAGGCTGCCGGTCATACCTCGCGGTGCCGGTACGGGACTTTCCGGGATGGCCGTCCCCATCAAAGGCGGCGTCGTCATGGATCTGAGCCGTATGAACAAGATCCTCAAGATCAGCATAGAGGACCGCCTGGCCGTGGTCCAGCCCGGTACCATTTACATAGACCTCGAGAAGGCCTTAAGCCCCTATGGGTTCTTCTTTCCCCCTGACCCGGCCAGCGGCAAGGCTTGCACCCTGGGAGGTAACGTCTCAACCAACGCCGGTGGACTGAAGGGCGCAAAGTACGGTACCACCCGCGACTATGTCTTGGCTCTCCAGGTCGTCCTACCGGACGGCCGGATCATGAGAACGGGCTCCCAGGCCATGAAAAGCGTCTCCGGCTATGATCTGACGAGGCTCTTTGTGGGTTCTGAGGGAACGCTTGGGGTGGTTACCGAGATCACCCTTAAGATAAACCCGAAACCGACCGCTACGAGCACGGCGTTGGCCACGTTTGACGACCTAGAGGATGCCGGACACGCCATCACCCAGATTATGTACAGCGGTATCCTCCCAAGCGCCCTCGAAATCCTGGGCCGCCATACCATCCTTGCCATCAATCAGAATACGGACCTGGATCTACCGGAGGTGGGGGCCATGCTTTTGGCCGAGACGGACGGCTTTACCAAAGAAGAGACTGCATATCAGATGAGTAAGATCATCGAAGTCTTCAAGGCGAACCATCCGCGGGGGATCAAGCAGGCCGGATCCGAAGAGGAGGCTGAGGAACTCTGGTTGGCAAGGAAGTCCGCCTATGCGGTTCTCGCCAGGATCAAGACCCACTTTGTCCTCGAAGACATCACCGTACCCATGGCGCGAGTCGCCGAGATGCTGAAGGGCGTCGATGCCATAGCGGCCAAGCACCAATTACAAATCGCCACCTTTGGTCATGCCGGCGATGGCAATCTCCATCCCCAAATCCTCTACGATGGCTACAATCCCCAAGAGGTCGAACGGATGGAGACCGCCTCGGCGGAGCTATTCAAGCTGGCCATCGATTTGGAGGGGACCCTGACTGGCGAGCACGGCATCGGCCTTTCAAAGGCCCCGTACATGGATCTTGAGCATGACCCGGTTGCAATGGACGTCATGCGGACCCTTAAAAAGACCTTCGACCCGAACAATATCCTGAATCCTGGAAAGATGGCACTGGAGGAGTAATACATGGAAGCCAAATATGAGTTTTCAAGGAAATACCGCGATCAAGTCTTGAAGTGCTCTCGCTGCGGATTCTGCCAAGCGGTCTGTCCGGTATACGGAGCCACTCTTCGTCCTGCCTACAATGCCCGCGGTAAGATGCTGCTGCTGAAGGAGGTGATGGAAGGGAGGATTGAACTGGGCGATGAACTAATCGAGACCCTATTTCAGTGCACGACCTGCGCCAGCTGTGCAGAGAATTGCCCCTCCGGGGTAAACGTGCCTGAGATCATCAAGTCGGTGCGCATGGATATGGTGAACATCGGTTCATGCCACCCCGCCTTCAAGGGGATGAACGAGGTGCTGAAATCACATACCAACATCTATGCCGAGGATGAGCCGGAGGATTTCGAGCGTGAGAGAAACAAGCAGGCCGAGTATGTCTACTTCATTGGATGCGTGGGTGCTTACCGGGAAGACGAGACAACAGCGGAAACCCTCGATCTCTTGGATCGCCTGAAGGTCGATTACACGCTCATCGACGAAGTCTGCTGCAGCGGGGTCCTGGAGGATGTTGGCTATCAAATCAACGAAAAGCTGGTGCGCACGAACATCGACCTTATCCTGGCCACAGGGGCTAAGACGGTCATTACGGGTTGTCCATATTGCTTTCGGACCTTCAACAACAAGCCGCAGTATGCTGAGCTCGTTGACAAGGGCATCAAGGTCGTTCATATCTCCCAGTTCCTCAAAGACATCGATTTCGACGTTCAGACCGATAAACGGGTGACCTATCATGACCCGTGCGATCTGGGGAGGCACTGTGGGATCTACGAGGAGCCTCGCGAGATCATCCGCAAGGTGGCTCCTGATTTCGTCGAACTGCCCCACAATCACGCCGATTCGCTCTGTTGCGGTGCCGGAGGCGGTGTGCGGGGAGCCTATCCGAAGAATTCCCTGGCGATGTCCAGGCGGCGCTTGCAGGAGGTCGAGGAGGTCGGCGCGGAGGTGCTGTTGACCGAGTGCAACTCTTGTGTCCACAATTTCACAAACGCCAAGCTGCGTAAGCAGAAGATCAAGATCTACAATATTTCGCAGTTCCTGAATGAATTGATGGACCAGGCAGCCTAGTATTATCAATGAGATATGTTGAGATCCAGCAACGCGTCGTGCGTGATACGGAATTCGGAGGTTTCAGTAAGATTTGAAGGTCGGAGGTTCGAGGTTTCCCCGCCTCTGGCGGTCTTGGAGGCAAAACAGGGCGTGAGTCGTGTTTTTTTGCTCGTACCGCGGGACTCTCGCGTATGCCGCACTGATGAGGGTAATCTCGACGCAATCAGTTCAGGTGCTGGTTTTCCGATATCTCGCGAGGAACGCTCACAAAAGGAGGTAGCGTCATGGAGATCCGAGGATACAATATGCCGGAGGAGTTGTACTACGAGGAGAATCACTTTTGGATCAAGGATGAGGGGGATGTGTTGGTGATGGGCATGGATGACTTCGCCCAGACGCTGGCCGGTGAGATCGTCTATGTCCAACTTCCGGATGAGGGGAAGACACTCAAGGCCGGCAAGAAATTCGCGAAGATCGAGTCGGGGAAATGGCTCGGCAAGGTCTTTGCGCCGGTCAGTGGCGAACTTGCTGCGGTGAACGAGGAGTTGGAGACGAACCCCGGACTGATCAACGACGACTGCTACGGCAAAGGGTGGATATATAAGATACGGCCGGATGATAAGAGTGAGCTCGAAAACTTGATGCACGACCAAGAGAGTATCGATACGTGGCTCGCAGCCGAGATTGAGAAATACGTGAAGGAGTAGGATGGCGAATCAAGACTACAGTGTGCGGCAACTCCTGGAGACGGAGGCCTGCACCAACTGTCAAATCTGCGCCGACGTTTGCCCGGCCGTGTCGGCCTCCAGTGAAGGAGAGCTGTCAGCCGTTTACCGCATGCGGGGCATCAGAGAGATTGTCAAGAGCAGATCAGGGCTGTTCCGCAAACTCTTGGGGAAAAAGGGGCTCTCGGAAGAAGAGTGGAAGCATTTCAGCAGCACCACGTTTCGCTGCACCCTTTGCGGAAATTGCCAGGAGATTTGCCCGGTCGGTATCCATCTGAAAGAGCTGTGGCTCGCCCTTCGACAGGATCTCGTGCACTCTCAGGCCTACCCCAAGAAGATCGACATGATTCAGGAGAATCTTGAAGAGAGCCACAACGTCTTTGCGGAGGACAACGAAGAAAGGGCCGAGTGGGTCGAGGACATGCGGGAGCCGCCTGATCACGGCTACCTCAAGGAGCGGGCCGAAGTGGTCTATTTCACGGGGTGTGTGGCCTCCTACTTTCCGTTGGCGCAGAAGATCCCGATCGCCTTGGCCGAGATCCTCGACGTTGCCGAAGTCGACTTTTCGTTGCTGGGCGAGGAAGAGTGGTGTTGTGGTTTTCCTCTCTTGGGTGCCGGGCTGAGAGACATGTTTCAGACGTTCGTGGATCACAACCTGGAGGCGGTCAAGGCCAAGGGGGCCAAGAAGGCGGTTTTTGCCTGTCCATCCTGCTATCAGATGTGGCGGGAACACTACCCTCATGAGGTCGAGATATCCCACGCAAGTCAGTTTCTGATGAACCTGGTGCAAAACGATCGCGTACCCCTGAAAGAACTTCCGCTCAAGGTGACCTACCATGACCCCTGCGATTTGGGCCGGGGGGCTAGGGTGTTTGACCAACCAAGACAGGTCATCCGCTCCATCCCCGGGGTGCAACTCGTCGAGCTGCCCCGCAATCGGGAGAACTGTCAGTGTTGCGGGGGCGGCGGCAACCTGGAAATGATCGATGCCAAGCTGTCGGCCGAGATTGCCAGGCGCAAGATCGAGGAAGTCCTGAGTACCGGCGCCCAGACCGTCGTCACCTCCTGCCAGCAATGCGTTCGGACCATGACTACGTACTCCCGCCGCAACAAGGTCCCGATCGAGGTTATCGATATCACCCAATTGGTCCACAAAGCTCTGGATAGGAGGGGCGACGACTGACGCAGCTCTCCGATTCGCCATGATGCGCAGAAAGGGATCGGAGAGGCACAACCAGAGCTTAGAAGGGCAAAGAAAGGACTTTGGGTGATTCTTGCCTTCCTCCTTCAGCCTTCTCCCTATCCCCTTCTGGGTACGCCGCAGTGACAACGGACAGACCATTTTCGCCCGACTGAGGAGCCATGAAGCTGTATAATCTAGGTAAGGTCCCCTGGGAGCAATCCCAGCTGATCTATCAGTCCCTGGCGGAATTGGGGCGAGAGGCCCTTTCGCTGGTTTCTCCGGCCACGCCATACGTCTGTGTCGGCTTTCACCAGGATGCCGCCCAGGAAGTCGATCTCGATTACTGCAGGGTAAACGGGATCCCGGTCTTCAAGCGCGACCTGGGAGGAGGGGCGGTTTACCTGGACGGTGGTCAGCTCTTTTTCCATCTTATTTTGCACAGAGACAATCCCGCGGCGCCGAAGAGGAGGGAGGCCTTCTATCAGAAGTTTTTGCAGCCGGTGGTCAACGTCTATCGCCGAATAGGCATTCCAGCGAAATACAAACCCGTCAACGATGTGATCACGGGCACGCGCAAGATTTCCGGGACCGGAGTCGGCGAAATCGGAAACTGCGTCGTCTTCGTCGGCAACTTGATTCTCGATTTTGACTATCAGATGATGTCCAGGGTCTTAAATGTGCCGGACGAAAAGTTTCGTGACAAGGTCCACAAGACGCTCAGGGACAATCTCTCCACGATTCGCCGGGAGCTGGGCGAGAAAGAGTCCGAAGGCTTGGACGAGGTCTATCTGAACGGCCTCATGGCGGAGGAATTCGAGCGTCTACTGGGCCCAATGGAGCCGAGTACCGTCGACAGGGCATTGGAGCTGAAGATGAGCGAACTCCGCGCTCGGATGCTGACCGATGAATGGCTCTTTCAAAGGGGAAAGAAACAGGTCTCGGGACGGGACGTCAAGATTCGAGCTGGGATCAAGATGATCCACAGGGTCCATAAGGCCCCTGGTGGACTAATCAGGGCTGATTTTGAGATGAACGAGGGTCTCTACGGCAATGTCAGTCTGTCCGGCGATTTCTTCTGTTACCCTGGGAGCGCGATCGGCCGTTTAGAGGCAAGGCTTGAAAGGCGGCCTGTCGGCGAGATAGGGCCCATGCTGGAGGCCTTTTACAAGGAAGAGGATGTGGAGACCCCAGGGATAGAGATTGCCGATTGGAAAGAAGTACTGGAAGTGAACGGTGCTTAGATTGTGAATGCCACTGGGTTGTAAACTCTGACAAGCTTTGGAAACTGCATCCTGATGTGGAAAAGAAAACCAATGGAGACTTCCAAGCTTTGTATTTTGCGACAAACAACAGACAACAGACCAAAAACATCGGGGGTTTTTTCCGTGAGCCTCTGAAGCGAGTCGTGGGCGCCATCCTGCTCACGTTTGCCTCATGCAACATGGAACCCAGTCCTGACGATCCCGTCTTCGATCGTGCCGGAGCGCCGAGGATTGAGGTGGTCGCCTCGGAGGCGTATCGATCATGCCCATCCCTTCGGCGCCTGAACGAAGCTGTCGAAAAAGCAACTTCTCTGAGGCTGATGGAAAATGTCCATCCCGCTCTCTTCGAGCGGGACGAAAGCGGGGACCCGCCCCGAAGGGGAGGGAGTGAGTCGAGTGAAGTGAAGGTAAAGAAATCCCGAGGAATGAGGCGTACATAAGAAGTACGTCGCAGTGACGAGGGATGAGGGGAATCCCGATGCCATCGGGGCAGATGGGCGTTTTCCGACAGGCTCAGCAGCAGCACGTGATCATCAAATCGCCCCATCTCTTTGGCTTGCGATAAAGGAAATAATGACTATCTTATTTATTTGTATGACTGTCAGAATTGGCAGAACGTTGGATTGAGCGCTATTTGAAACGCGGACCGGCACACATGCGGTTGGCGTTTCTTACCGAGATGCTAACTCGCGGATTTGCCCATGATGGGATTGGAGGAAATTCGAAATAGTCCGGAAATCACGTCCGACATCGATTGGGAAATGACACCGGAAGAGGCCGTCACCCTTTATTTGGAGTGGGGCAATAACTGGAGTCACGGCAAACACTTGATCCGATCGAAAAACGATCGCTCCCTCTATTTCGTGATCAACACCTGGGAAGATCCACCGCGGATCTACCTGATTCAACGAAACTCGGAGGAGGCCGTTGAACTGGCGATGATCGAGTTGCCTGAGGCTCTGAGGAACGGGCTTTTGGAGTCGGTCGGCCATCGCAGAGGTGTGTACCCCCTGAGTGAGGAGATTAAGGCTTGGCTGGAAAACAGTTTGTACGCTACCTCAGCCGGGCCCCAGCTTGACGACTGATCGCTGACGCGGTGGGGCTCTCTCATTGTCGTTTCAGTCAATTGGGGTTATACTGACCTGAATCGAGGAGAGATTGCCTTATCAAAGAAGACGAACCTCAGCGCTTTGAGATGATACGATGATTATAACGAAGCTGTCGAAAAACCTATTTCTCTGAGGCTGATGGAAAATGTCCAGATGCAAGGCTTCCGAAACCGGGGACCCGCCCCGAAGGGGTGGGGCTGAGCCGAGCCAAGCGAAGGTAAAGAAATCCTGAGGAATGAGGCGTACATAAAAGTACGCCGCAGTGACGAGGGACGAGGGAATCCCGATGCCATCGGGACAGATGGGCGTTTTCCGACAGCCTCAGCGGGTGACGCGGAAGTGGAGGCTACTACGTGAACGAAAAGATTGAACCCCAGTGTGCGCTGTGCTCTGTGAAGGACAAGGCGTGTCGCTCGGAGGATGGCTCTGGGCCGGAATTCTGCCCGACGGAGAACGAGAGAGCGGCCATCGAGAAGGCCGTCAAGGAATACGAAAAACCCGAGGTTCGCGAATTCGCCAGGATGGCCTCTCTTCAGGAGGCCGAGTGTTATGCGAACAGGGACGTCAAACCCTATGTGCTTCACCCGGTAAAGCCGAGGGTGCAAGAGATATGTGAGTTCGCGCGCAAGATGGGTTATACGAAACTCGGGATTGCTTTCTGCGCCGGACTTCATTCGGAGGCGCGCTCTCTTGCGAATATTCTGAAGGTTCAGGGGTTCGAGACGGTTTCCGCTGTCTGCAAGGTTGGGTGCACGCCGAAAGAGTCGATCGGTCTCCAGGAGACAGAAAAGATCAGAATCGGGGAGTTCGAACCGATGTGCAGCCCGATAGCGCAGGCGGCCCTATTGAACCAGGAGAAGACGGACTTCAATATCCTGGTCGGGCTTTGCGTCGGGCACGATTCGCTTTTTTTTAAGTATAGCGACGCCTATACAACGGTGCTCGTCGCTAAGGATCGCCTGTTGGGCCATAACCCGGCCGCAGCCCTTTACACCAGCGGCACCTACTACGCACGGCTGATGCGGCCCGGCATCGATGCTCCCGGTGATAAAAGCTAGCATCAAAAAAATGATGAATGACGGATCCCGAATGTTGAATTACGAAGTGTCTAGGCTGACACCTGATCCCGACCCCCAACCCCCGATTTAGGTTATGAACGTTCCCAGTCCAAAGACTCTGATACACAACAAAAAGGTGCTGATCGCCTTGGGCGTCCTCTTAATCGTTTTGCTGATCGCCGGCGGGAGGGTCTGGCGGTATCACGCCACCCACGTGTCCACAGACGATGCATTTGTTGAGGGTCGGGTCTCGCCCGTGAGCCCCGCCGTCGAAGGGACCGTAATAAAGGTCGCGGTCGAAGACAATGAGGAAGTGGAAGCAAGGCAGGTCCTGATTACGCTGGAGCCGAAATACTACCGCGGCAAACTGGAAGGGGCAAAGGCCGCCGTAGCTGTGGCAAAGGCCCAGGTGAAGGCGGCTGAGGAGAGGCTTGCGTTCAGCCGTGAATCCATCCCCGATCAGGTCGCCCAGGCGGAGGCGGACCGGGAGGCCGCCTCTACTGCGATCCAAGCGTCCCAGCAGATCCGGAATCAGGCCAAGGCCATGCTGGCATCCAAGCAAGAGGCCCTGGCGGTGGCCGAGGCCGCGTTGAGGGAAAATCTGGCGATGAAGGAGAAGGCCAAGATCGATTTTGACCGGATGCGCAGCCTGGTCGACAAGAATGCGATATCTCAAAAGGATTATGACCTGGCCAAGCTGACCTATGACGCGGCCCTTGCCCAGCTGTCCGGAGCCGAGCGAAAAGTGACACAGGCCAAACGGGAGTTGGACGCCGCCCGAGCAGAACTGAAAACCAAGGAGACGGGGTACGCATATTCGTCGGTCCACTTAGGGGTCAAGTCCGCTAAGCTCGAAGCGGTTAAAGCCGAGGCGAAGCTTGCCGAGGCACGAGCAAAGGAACGCGGCATTGGGGTGCGGGAAGCTGAGGTGGAACTGGCGCGTGCCCGCCTCAAGGCGGCGATAGAGGAAATGGAGTACGCCAAAAACGAATTTGAGGACACGATCATCCGAGCCCCCATGACCGGCCGTGTGACCAAGAAGACCGTGGAGGTCGGACAATTCGTCCATCCTGGGCAAAAACTGATGGCCATCGTTTCTCTGAATGATATCTGGATCGTGGCAAACTTTAAGGAGACGCAGCTCACCAAGGTGAGGGCCGGTCAAAAGGTGAAGATCACGGTGGACACGTATCCGGGAAAAGAATTCCACGGGGTCGTCGACAGTATCCAGGCGGGGACCGGCGCGCGATTCAGTCTGTTGCCCCCGGAGAATGCCACCGGGAACTTCGTCAAGGTGGTTCAACGAATCCCCGTGAAGATCCGTCTGAACAGTCCGGCTAATCCGCACGTCCTGAGACCCGGCATGTCAGTTATTCCCACCATTGCATTGAAGTGAACCAACCTCTCATCGCACCTCTCAGTCAGCATCGTATCCCATGACTTCCAACAGCAAATACAAAGGCGCGGCGTACGCTTGTAATGCACTCGAAGGGAGGCGACTTTTCGCTTGCCGTCTTCTCAATGACAAGCGAAAATGCTCTCCCTTTGAGAACCGGCTCTGCATATTCCGCGTCTCAGCGTTGAGAATCTCAGATCTTTTATGAATAAGTGGATTATCGCCATTATGGCCTCACTGGCGGCGGGCATGGAAATCCTCGATGCCAGTGCCGTCAATATTGCATTGTCTTATATGCAGGGGGGTCTATCCGCCGGCGTTGACGAGGTGGCCTGGGTCTTGACCGCCTATCTGGTCGCCAACGCGGTTATGATACCCATGACGGGCTGGCTGGCCGGCTACTTTGGGAGAAAGCGCTTTTTCCTGAATTCGACGGCGGTGTTCGCTGCCTGTTCAGCCCTGGCGGGCATGGCACCGAACCTTGCCGTGATGGTTGTCCTACGGGTCTTTCAGGGCCTGGGTGGCGGGGCGCTGACCGCCACCGGCCAGGCCATCGTGATGGAGAATTTCCCCGCAGCCCAGCGCGGCATTGCAGTGGCCCTCTGGTCGGCCGGATCGGTAGCCGGGTCCATTTTCGGGCCGATTATCGGCGGCCAGGTCGCCGACCAGTTTAGCTGGCGGTGGGTCTTCTACATCAACATCCCCATCGCCGTGGCGGTTTTGATGCTGGGTATTCCCTTTCTGAGAGATCCCCCCTATATCAAGCGTAGCACGGAGAAGATCGACGGCTGGGGCTTCCTTTTCCTCATCCTGTGGGTAGGCTGCCTTCAGGTGATCCTGGGGCGGGGACAGCGGGTGGACTGGTACAATTCGAATTTGATCGTGGTCCTGACGGTTATTGGTATTCCAGCCCTGATTGCCTTCGTGATGCGTGAGTTCTGGGTACCGGAACCGGTCGTAGAACTGCGAATCTTCAAGAACCGAACTTTTACCATCGGTACCCTCATGATGTCGATTCAGATGTTCGCCTTCTACGGCTCCGTTGTGCTGATCGCGTTGTACGCGCAAAAGATCATGGGATACACGGCCTACCAGTCCGGTTGGATCGTGGCTTCGGGGGCCATCATGTCGGTCATTGCCATGCCGCTCGCAGGTCGACTCTTGACTTACGTCGATCCTCGCATCCTGATTGGAATCGGCGCCCTGGTCAGTGGCTATGGTATGCTTAGAGCAACCCAACTCAATCTGGAGGCCACGTACTGGCAGGTCATGCTGCCTCGTGTCTTCCTGGGCATGGGCTTGGCCTGGATTTGGGTTTCGCTGAATGTGCTCTCGCTGGGAGCCGTGCCTATAGAGAAGATGGGCCAGGCCTCGGGTGTCTTGAATCTTCTCCGCGTTTTAGGAGGGAGCTTTGGGATCGCGATCCTCACGACGATCTTCAGCCGCGGGGCGCAGGTTCATCAAACCCGCCTTGTGGCTCACGTCACCCAGTTTGACCTCGACGTTCAGGAAAGGCTCCAGACGATGGAGGGCGCGTTCAGTGCAGCGGGGTCAGATCCCTTAACAGCAGGGAGACAGGCGTTAGCCGTCCTCTACCTCGAGATCCGAAAGCAAGCTTCGATGCTCGCATTCATGGACGGCTTTCGACTGGTGATGATGCTCCTTTTCGCCATTATCCCCATGCTATTGCTGATGAAAGGCAAGAAACTGGAAAGGAATTAACGGGTGCTGCGCGAGCCCTTAATTCACAACGGTGCTTTCGGGCTCCTCGATCACGGGGTTCTCAATAAAACCGAGTTTGTCGATCTCCACTTTAACGACGTCTCCCGGTTTGAGATAGCGCTTCGGATCAAAACCTTCTCCGACCCCATAGGGCGTACCCGTTGTGACGACATCACCAGGCTCCAACGTGACCGCGCGTGAAAGGATCTCGACCAGGTCGTAGCAGTCAAAGGTCATTTGACCGGTGTCCGAGTCCTGGCGCAGTTCGTCATTCACCCAGGTCCTGATAGTCAGTGCATGCGGATTGCCGGCTTCATCCGGAGTCACGATCCAGGGTCCGAAGGGTCCGTGTGTGTCGAAGCTCTTAGGAATAACAACCTGCGGCGTCTTGGCGACCCATTCACGCACGGTGAAATCATTGACGACGACGTACCCGGCGATCACCTCGGGCGCGCGGTCCTTGGGCACGTGACGACAGCGTCGTCCGATGACAAACCCTAACTCCCCCTCATAATCGAGGGTATCAGAGACACGCGGACGATGCACCGGATCATAAGGGCCGTTGATACACGTCCGCATCTTGGCAAAGCAGCTTGGGAATTCGGGTGTTGGGGCGCTGAGCTCACGGATGTGATCCGCGTAATTGAGGCCGACGGCGAGGAATTTGCCGGGGTTTAGAACCGGGGCCTCGAGCTTCACGTTTTTGAGCGTGAGCCGCGGAGCGCCTGTAACGGTCCCCCTGGCCTTGCCGATTCCGTCCGTGCCGAGAGCCAAAAAGGTCGTCATGTCTTTGGGCAGGTCCGGCGCGGCAGCCGTGACGTCGACGACCTCAGTCCCCTCAACCACACCGATTCGAGTTCCCATGTCATCCGTAAACGTCACCAGTTTCATTACTCTTCTCCTCCATATTGTGAATATCGAATTTCTTAGCTTGCTGTTTCTCCTTCGACATTCCCTGTTCGATATGCATCATTCTCTTTCTTCACCCTAACGTTGCAAAAGTCGAGGATGCCGCAGATTCAAGGCGCCGAGGGTGCAGCCGTAGAAGTCTACTGCAAACCCTTGGCAACGCAGAAGATGCGGTATCATCGGCTTTCCCGGAGGGTAAACAACACGGCGTCTTCTGGGTTTCGCTAGATGTCACAGCCGGTGATATCCAGAGTGAATGCGAAAAATAGCGTAGAGCTTCGTTATTCTTGTCTTTCAACACTTTTCGACGTGTTGTTTATGCAACAGCAGGGTTCAGTTTGCCTTACTGTTCGCTACTCATCCTACTGACTCCTTGAGTTCCGAGACGGCGCTTGCGGCGGCATCGGCCAGGATCCCGATATCGCTGCTGTAGGCCATGAAACGCATCCCCTTCTGGATCCAGTGTTTGGCGTGCTCTTTGTCGAACAGCATGGTCCCCGAGACGAGTTCGGACTGGCGGCAGACCTCTACAACCCGTTCGATCGCCGCTACTTCTCGGGGATCCTGGATCTTGCCGGGGATTCCCATGCTGACCGAGAGATCGAAGGGACCCACGAAGATCGAATCAACGCCCGGAACGTCGGCAATAGCCTCCAGGTTTTCGATGGCCTCAGGGCTTTCAGCCTGAACAGCAATAAAGGTCTGCTCATTGGTTTGCTTCATATAGGCCGCCGCGTCGACCTTTCGATAGAAATTGTGGGCGCGGCGAATCGCGACGCCTCGATTCCCCTCCGGTGGATATTTGGCATAAGCGACAGCCTCCTCAGCCTGCTCGGCAGTATGAACCTGCGGTACCAACAGACCTACTGCACCGGAATCCAATGGTTTCAGGATAGTCTCACGCCGGATCTCACAAATTCGAACAATCACCGGGATACCGGCGCCCCTGGCGGCAGCGATGTGATCGGAGACCGTCTCCGGTGAATAGGCGCCGTGTTCCATGTCGACGACGACGAAATCGAATCCGCTCTGAGCTAGCATGTACATGACGTTGGGATTTCGGATCTCAGAAATGAAGGTCCCAACCATCAAGGCGCCTTGACGCAGCTTGGTTTTGAATTCGATGATGCTCTCCATCCTTTCGATCATTTCTGAGTCCTTTCCTTAGCAAGAATAAAAGAGATAACTTCTCATTGCCCACGCTTCAGCTATTTCATAATTTCATTCTTGGAGCACCCGTAGACTTTAGCTCCCTTTAGTTCACTTCCGGGTTTAGTCACTTTCGGAACCCCTATTCCTAAGCCAGACTTTTAAGCGTTGGAACCCGGTCCTTTCTCTTTTTGACCACGATCTTAAAACTCCTCGGCACGTCAGCCATGAGTGACATGGATTGCTCAGCTGCCTTGGTATAGAAAGCAAGGATTTTTTCTTCCATGTCCGTCGCTTGCGCCAGGGCCTCCGAGTAATCCCCATCTTCCGCAGGCAGGTCGTCGAACGCAAAATCTTCGGCCTCGAGGTCAAAAGCGAAACAACCTTCGATAGCGTCCGAAATCACCGAGTAATATGTCCTCTGAATTTGAGAGGCGTACTTTCGGTTTTCCTTTGCATATCGCTGCAGGAGGTCCTTGTCCTTCGGATGCCTTTGCGCTAACGCTTCGTAAAACTGCGCGGATTTCTCCTCAAATTCCTTCACAAAACTTATTGTCTCAGAAGCAGTGCATAGTCTCATAAGTTGATCCTCTATCAAAAAATAACCAAAGCCGTTCTCACATTGCAGGCTATTAAGAAATGCTTCGATGCACGGCCCTGGAGATCCTTCGTTTGAGGTTGGAGGTTTGAGGCTCAAGGCAAAACCGTGAGTGGATCTTGTCTTTACCTCGTTCCTCGTACCTTTTTCGTGCAACTCAGCGACGAAGGACGAGGGCAACGCCGCGGATGGGTGACTTTTGAAAGCCTGCCCGTTAGAGCCAGCGATGAATACAGACCTTACTTTCGGTAAAGAAGCGCACGGCCTCCTTGCCCTGGGTGTGCAAGATCCCATAGAAGGATCCGGACATACCGCTGAAGGGATAAAACGCCATGGGTGCCACGATGCCGATATTGATCCCGATACTGCCGCAGTTGACTTCGTATTGGAACTTGCGGGCATCCTTGCCGTTCGAGGTGAAGATGGCGTCTGCATTGTGGTAGGGATTATCGTTGCAGATTTTGATGGCGTCGTCGAGATTCTTTGCCCGAATGATCCCCATGGTGGGACCAAATATTTCTTCAGTGACGATTCGCATCTCCGGGGCGACGTTTTCGAGTATCGTGGGTCCAAGGAAACAGTCAGTCGGGAAGCCGTCTTTCACGGCAGGAGTCCTTCCGTCCAGTCTGATGGCAGCTCCCTCTTGCACACCCTTTTCGATGTACCCCATGATCCTTTCTTTTTTCTGAGCATCTTTGACGGGCCCCATTTGGACCGATTCATCGAGGCCGTTGCCAATGATGATCTTCTTCGCGGCAGCCGTCACGGCGTCCACAAAATCCCCGTAGAAGTGGTCACCCTCGCCGACGACAATCGCGTTCTGACCGGCCAGGCATCGTTGGCCCGCATTACCGAAAAAGGAGGTCATCAAGGCGGCCACCGTTCCTTTGAGGTTACAATCGGGCATAATGACCAGGAAGTTGGACGCTCCGGCCTGGGCAATGACGCGTTTGCCGTTTGCGCCGCAGCGCGGGTAGATCACATCCCGAGCCGTCGGGGTCGAACCGACAAAGGTAATGCCGACGATATCCGGGTGGTCCAACATGCCGTTTACGACCTCTTTGGCGCCATTCACGACGTTCCAAACGCCGGGAGGAAAACCGGCCTCCTCGACCAGTTCGGCTATCTTTGACTGGCTAATGGGGCATTGCTCCGAGGGTTTGATGACCACTGTGTTGCCCGTTGCCACGGCGTAGGGCGCTGACCACAATGGAATCATGAAGGGAAAATTGAAAGGACCGATGATTCCGAACACGCCGAGGGGTACGCGGATCATGTACTCGTCAATGCCTGCGGCGATGTCCTCAGAGGAATCGCCCATCATCATGGTCGGGATGCCGCAGGCCACCTCAATGTTCTCGATGCCGCGCCTCGTCTCACCGCGCGACTCATCAATGGTCTTTCCATGTTCCTGTGTTTGGATGCGACTGAGCTCCTCAAAATTCTCTTCCATGAGCTCTTTCAATCGATAAAGGTATCTCGCCCGGGTAACGGCCGGTGTTCTCCGCCAATCGGGAAAGGCCTCCTTGGCGGCTTGGACCGCGCTATCCAGTTCGTCTTTGGTCGACATCCTCACCTTGGCGATGGTCTCGTTCTTGACCGGGTTGATGACATCCAGCTCTTCACCCTTCGAATCAAGCCATTCTTCGTTTACATAGTTCTTTATCGTGGGCACTCCCTTAATGGGCTCTTCCAGGATGGCCATTCTACTTCTCCTTTCCTGCGGGCTCTTGAGAAGAGCGCCGTAGTCTCTTGCCCGATTCAAGGATTTCGGACGGAGAATGAAGCTAACACAAACCGTGCCTTATTGCCAATGTCAAATCGCCCGGATCAAGGCCGTTGCCTTCTCGTTTGACTTTTTGGAGAGCGCTATTTAATAAGGATAATTCGCATGCTGCGGGCGTTTGATAGGGGTAAGGCAGTCACTCGGTTTGGCTCAGGGCCGTGACTCCTTCGACTCTGCTCAATACCGTGAGCCTGTCGAACGGCAACCGGGTGTCTTCCGACAGCACTATTGGGTAGGGCGAACTGGACAACAGCGATCAAGGAATTTTGAATTTCGAAGTGCTTCCTTCATGGTCTTGCGGCTTATTGCTCGACCTGCCCGCAGTATGAAACTTTGGCAGGTGGGCATCCGATATTTCATGGCCTGCCTTTTGAGGTAAGCGGTGTCCAAGGTGACCATCCTCCGAGAGTCCTGTAAGGGCGTCGAAGACTGCGGCATTTGCATCCATGTATGCCCGGAAGGCGTACTGATCCAATCAGGGCAAATGAACGAGCGTGGTTATCTTCCGCCGGAAGTTCATAATGCAGAAGCGTGCACCGGGTGCCAAAGCTGTATGGTTTCCTGTCCGGACTTCGCCGTCAGCGTAGAGAAAGACAAGGTGAATGCTTCAAAGGATGGGGAGGACTCGGATGCCTGAGCGGAAACGAGTCCAGACAGGGACCCATTTCATGATGGGTAATATCGCCTGCGCCGAAGGGGCGATTGCGTCGGGCTGCCAATTCGTAGCCGGCTACCCCATCACACCTGCCAGCGAAATAGCGAATCATCTGGCCAAGAGGTTGCCGCAGACAGGGGGCGTATTCTTTCAGACAGAAGACGAGATCAGTGCCATCTGCGCCGTAGTGGGGGCATCCTGGGCGGGCAAAAAGGCTTTGACGGCTACCTCGGGGCCGGGGATAAGCCTGATGCAGGAGAATATCGGTCTCGCAGTTTCCACCGAGACACCCCTGGTGATTGTCGATGTCCAACGGCTTGGGCCTTCTACGGGAGTGCCGTCCGTCGGCATGGCCGGAGATGTCGTTCAGGTGGCCCGCGGTTCGCACGGGGACTACCAGATCATAGCACTATGTCCGGATAGTCCTCAGGAGATGTTTGATCTGACCGTTCGGGCCTTTAACCTGGCCGAAAAGTATCGTGTACCGGTGTTTCTTCTGGCTGACGGCTTTACGGGACATATGCGTGAACGGGTCGAGATTCCAGATGAAAAGGCCCTGGACCTGGTTGATCGGAAGATCACCATCGGTGGAAACGACGTAACCGAAAGACAGGATTTCCTGGATGAGGATGTGGCACCCATGCCCATCTTCGGCCGCGGCCTCAAAGCTCACGTGACCAGCTCCTGTCATGATGAACATGGGATGCGGAATCTGAGTGACCCCGACGTAATGCATCGCTACGTGACCAAACCGATCGAAAAGATCTTGAAGCATCGTGATGATATCATTCAGATAGAAGCTGATCGTGATGGAGCCGACCTTGTCTTGGTGAGTTACGGCAGTGTCGCTCGATCGGCCAAGGCTGCGGCGCTTCTGGCGCGCTCGGAAGGTATCAGAGTGGGGATATTTCGCCTGATCTCTTGCTGGCCGTTTCCGGAAAGGGAGATAAGGGAGTTGGCAGGGCGAGTAAAGCAGATGCTGGTCCTAGAGAATAATCGCGGCCAGTTATACCCGTACATCAAAGCCGAAGCAGCCCAGGCCTGCCAAGTCAACTTCCTGGGACCCCAGACCCTGGGTCAGCTTCACGATCCTCAATATGTCTTGGACCGCATCAAGGGATTGATCCAATGATGGCCATGGCTCATCCCTACCGAAAATACATGCGGCCCCATGTCTCCCGCACCACCACCTGTCCAGGATGTGGAAACGGTATCATCGCCCAGGCCATCCTGAGGGCCATCGCCCAGTTGGGCCTCGACATGGATGACTTCATCTTCGTCTCGGGCATAGGGTGCGCGGCCTGGATCCCAAGCCCCCTTTTCGCCGCCGACACCCTGCACGTCACGCATGGAAGGCCCATTGCCCACGCAACGGGCATCAAGCTATGCCTGCCCGAAAAGCACGTGCTGGTGGCCAGCGGGGACGGCGATCTCGCGGCCATCGGAGGCAACCACTTGATCCATGCGGCACGCCGCAACATCGGCTTGACCGTTGTGCTTGTCAACAATGGAATCTACGGTATGACGGGTGGTCAAACCGCGCCGACAACACCGCCCGGGGTTGCGACCATTACCAGCCCTTACGGTTCACTCGAGCATCCCTTTGACATTTGCGCCCTGGTTGGGGCGGCCGGGGCATCCTATGTGGCCCGGTGGACGACCGCCCATCCTCATCAAATCACTCGATCCGTCAAAAAGGCCCTCAAGAAAAAGGGCTTTGCCGTCGTAGAGGTCATGAGTCAGTGCCCGGTGCAATTCGGGAAGGTCGCAAAAATGGGCACGGCCGTCGATATGCTCGACCATTTCAAGGCGAACAGCATCAAGGTGGCCGAGACTGAAGGTCTTGAAGAGGAGGTTCTCAAGGAGAAGATCGTCGTGGGCGAATTTAGGGATGAGGAGAAAGGGGAGCTGGCATCGCAGTGGGCCGCCTTGAAGCGAAAGGTCATGGAAAACTCGTTGTGAGCCGTACGGAATTGACCATAGCGGGGGTAGGAGGGCAGGGGTCGATCCTAGCCGGGGTCATTCTGGGTTCCGCCGTGGTCACCCATGACGGAAGATACGCCGTCCAGACGCAGGCCTATTCCTCCGAACTGCGAGGCGGGTTCGCAGCCGCCTGGATCGTCATCTCGGACGAACCAGTGGTCTTTCCGCGGGTCACACGGCCGGATATCCTGGTGGCACAGGCCCAAGACGCCATCGATCGGTTCAGTCAATCCCTGAATTCGGATGGTGTCTTGATCGCCGACTGCGATATGATCCCGCAACCGCCGGCTGGGATCGTCAATCTATTCAAGGTGGCGGCCACCTCCACCGCACGCCATCGTCTCCAGGCCCCCCAAAGCGCCAATATGGTCATGCTGGGCGCCCTCTGCAAGGTAAGCGCTGTGGTGAGCCCGGAATCGTTGGAGAAGGCCATCGCGGACGCGGTACCTGAAACAAAGGTACAGGTAAATCTGGACGCGTTTCAACTCGGGTTTGAAAGCGTTGAACAGTGGCACGGCGGTGCATGAAGGTTCATAGGTTTGAGGTCCGAGATCTGAGGTCTGAGGTTAGAGGCTTGAGACATCACAGCGTAAGCGAGGATTGTTTTCCTCGCACCTCGATCCTCGTGCCTTTTGACACACGTCACGGCAGGAAACCCGCAGTGAACGTTGGTCGGGTGGAAAAGGGCCATTTTTAGGCCAAGCACTAGGAGGTAAGACGTCAAAGCGATGCATTACGATACGGCATTAAGGAATTACACGTCAAAGCGAATAGAAGAGATTGAGTCCGCCGATATCTTGGTCGGTATTCCCTGCTACAACAACGAAGTGACCGTCACTCACGTCGTTCAGATGGTCACCCATGGCTTGGGCGAACATTACAAAGACAAGCGCTGTGTCATCCTGGTCGCTGACGGAGGCTCGACGGATGATACCCGTGATGTCGTCAAGGAGTTTCAGATCAAACCGTGGCAGGAAAAGATCGTTTCTATTTATCGCGGGCCCGGCGGAAAGGGCACTGCCCTGAGGTCGATCTTTGAGGCTGCTGAAAGGCTCGAAGTCAAAGCCTGTGCCGTGGTGGACGCGGATCTGCGGAGCATCACCTCCGATTGGGTGCGCCACCTCCTGAATCCGGTGCTTGAAGGGGTCTCCCAGTTCGTTTCACCGGTCTACGTCCGTCACAAGTATGACGGGACCATCACCAACAACATCGTCTATAATCTCACCCGGGCCCTGTACGGTAAGCGGATCCGTCAGCCGATCGGCGGCGATTTCGCCATCTCGAGGGATGTAGCCAAGTTCTATGTCGAACAGGATGTCTGGGATACGGACGTTGCGCGCTTCGGCATCGACATCTGGATGACCACCAACGCCATCACGCAAAAATTCCGGATCTGCCAGTCCAACCTGGGCGCCAAGATCCACGATGCCAAAGACCCCGGGCAGCATCTCGGGCCGATGTTTCGGCAGGTCATCTGGACGCTCTTTGCACTCATGGAGCGCTTTGAGAGCTTCTGGAAAAATGTAAAAGGAAGTGAGCCGGTGGAGACATCGGGGCAGGAAGGATATGTCGAGCCTGAACCGGTGGTCGTCAATGTGGACGGCATGATCGAGAACTTCAAGATCGGCTTTCATCAGTTTTCGGCGCTTTGGAAGGGAGTCTTCTGTAAGGATTGCTTCGAAGAAATTGAAAAGGCGAGTGCCCTCGATTCAACTCAATTCCACATACCCACCGACACCTGGGTCCAGATCCTATACGAATTGGCGGCGACCTTCCATGCCTGGAAAGCCAATCGTTACAAGTTGATCGACGTGATGACCCCCCTCTATTACGCGCGGGTCGCCTCCTTTGTTCGCCAGAGCTGGGAGATGTCCTCTCAGGAGGCAGAGGAACTGGTGGAGGAGCAGGCCCTGAAATTCGAGGAGCGCAAAGACAACCTCATCCGACTCTGGGACGAAAAGTTCGCCCAGGCATCACAATCCAGTAAGTACTAGAAATAAAACGAGTACCTCTGCATTCTTTGGGTCCGCGGTAAGAAAAGGCTTCGGGGGCCATACAAAAATTTGTGGGGACAGCTTCCACCCCTACATCTCAATACTCCACCCTATTCCTGCCTCCCTTTTTCGCCTTGTAGAGTATCTTATCGGCGGCCTTCAATACCTTTTCAGGCTTTGAGAGCTTCTTGGTCGGAACGGCAACACCGATACTTACGGTGATCCTGACGCCTTTCTGCCCGGGAGCTTTGCCTCTGCCCCGGTTTTCAGCCGAACTCGTCTTCCGCCCCTTGCTGCGAATGATGAAGGGGGTGGTCTCAATAATCTTCCTGCAGGTATCAAGGTGCGCAGCGGCTTCTTGAATGGTCTTGCCGGGGAAAACGGCCGTAAACTCCTCACCGCCATATCGAAAAACCTTTGCCCCTCCACTGATTCCTTTCAGTTTTGTCGCGACCATCCTCAGAACTTGATCCCCGACCTTGTGGCCGTATTTATCATTGAACTTCTTGAAATGATCGATATCGATCATGGCGATGGCGTATCTCTTGCCCAGGTTTATCAGGGTCTCGTTTAGGCTTCTTCTTCCGGGGAGCGCCGTGAGTTCGTCGATGTAGGCCATATTGAAGAATGTCTCGATGGCCAAGCTGATAAGGATAAGACCCGCTGCTGAAAAGAAGATCATTGGCGCATTGCCGGTAGGATCGGATGCCATGCCCAAGAATGCCGCGAAAGCCGCCCCCAGATAACCGGCCGACAGCGCATCCCGGATCCGAAAGAAACGATAGAACAGGAACCCGAAGGACAGGAGGAAGGAGACGACGCTAAGGGTCGGGAGGTGAGCGAAATCGAATCCACTTTTGCTGTGAACGATCGGTCGAAGTCCTGCTGCGAGATCGGTAACCGCTTTTGATATGAATGGGACGGAATTCCTGATCTTCATGCTTAGCTGCGGGAAGGGAGAGCTTTCAGGTTGGCACAACAGAATCATGGCAAAGGCCTGAAGGCCGATCAGGATGAGGCAGAAAAACCCCATGGAGGTCAATATGCGGCGCTTGGTCAAGGTTGCAAAAAACGCCAGATTCAAGGGTAGTAAGAAACTCACAACCTCAGCCACACCGGGAGCGGTAGCCTTTTTGACGGAAAACCCTAGCCCAACTTTGGCAAAGACAAGGTATGAAAAACCGAGGATAAAGGCCGAAAGTATCATCCCGCCGTTGTTGAAGCGCCAACCCAGGATGATGCCCATGGCGAAGAAGACATAGGGCACGTGGGGGAGAATCGCAAAGAGCGCGCCCACCTCTTTTACATTCACCGATTGTTGCTTGAGGAACGGAAACTGCCAGATCGAGATAAGGGAAAGGATGATCAACGTAAATGGCAGGATGAGTGGATAAACCACCCGTTTGTTAAGCAGAGCCAATTCTCAGCAGACCTTTTTTACGACATCGGTGCCGTCCTTTTCAGTCGTATCCACCCTCATCGGTCGAGGAATATCATCTTCACGCGCGTTCGGGGATTTCTTGGGGAACGATACGTCCATAGAGGCGCATTGAAGCTGCCAATGGAGTACAAGCAAGCTGCAAAACCGGGCGCCTGTATTGAGCGGCACTGACGCGAAATTCTTTTAATAACAGCATTATAGGCCAATTCATGGAAAGTGTCAACGGCAGCCGGCGATACAGGGCGGGCAGGCGAAAGCATGCAACAAACTCTAGGCTAAGAATAGCGGTTTTCTTGGAGTCCGAGTCCCTATCCAAATGTCCTCGTCCTATTCCCCGAATGCAGCAGTTCTGAAAGAGTCCCAACTTGTGCCCGAACCCGATTCACTTATTCTGGCCGCGGATCATCCCCCGGATATAGCTGACTTGTCCCAAGTGCTGGCCCTCCTCGACCGGCACCTGACCA
>CAZAGT010000004.1:36603-42644 GCA_964484515.1 uncultured Desulfobacteraceae bacterium
CGACCAGGATATGACCCAGGATCCAGACACCCGAAATACCGCTTCGTCTCGGGTGGGAGTAAGTAGCCTCGATGTCCGCTGGGGTCATCCGCTCCAGATGGGCCAGAGTGGACTGTCGTACGGAGTCAAAGTAGGCCAGGATATCCGACATCGCCACGTCCGGCATTGCCCGCACCTGGCTCTCGGTTTCACCGTATCCGTGTGCCTCCTCGGACATCCCGAATTCCTCGTGCCATCCGTCCAATATCCAGACTTCAACATCCTTGCGCAGGACCTGGTTCACCCAGCGGTCTTCCACCCGGGCCATATGCCAGACAATCCAGGAGATGGGATTCGATGCCAACGTCGGTTGCCACCGCAACTCCGTGGGGGTCAATCCGTCCACCGCCTTCTTCAACCCGGCCAGGTATTCCTCCAGCCCGCTCTTGATTGCATCTTTAAAATCCGCCAATTGATCTTCTCCTCACTTTTGGGGCCATCAGTTCGTCAGTACGCAAGTATTTCCTTGCGTTCTACCTCGCACTCCGCTCCTCAAACCTTGCGTGTATGCCGATATTGACGAAAAGTGTGGACAATCCCGATGGAGTTAGGACAGACGAGGGTTTTGCAATAGCCTCAATGCCCCGTATCACAGGCGCAATTTTCTGAGCGCCCCTATGAACAAGGGTGTTATGCGCCTTCATTGTAATTGAGACCGCTTGGAAGCGCAAATCTTATCGGACGCAGCCAAGCAAGCTCGTCAGGTCGAGACGCAGATACAGCTGGGAGGCAAAGAAAGGGCGGGTTAAAACCCCGCCCATGTCTACCAATAGTGGGAAAGGAATTCACTTCTTTTGTTTGAGCCAATCGGTCACCACTTCGGTGCCCGTCGCAAACCACACATCCGGATGGCCGGCCATATATTGGATTAGATCATCCAGCAACTGGAGTCGATGCCAGCGGCCAATGATCTGAGGGTGCATGGTCAGGGCAAAAACTCCCTCGTTCGCATAGGCACCGTCGAACTCTGAGGCCCAGATTTCATAGACCTTGGCAGGGGAGGACAGCCCGACAAAATAGGCCGGGAAGAAGTTGAATAGAAAATGAGGAGCGTCGTCCAGCTCCCACGACACCGGGATTTCAACAATCTTCGTTTCCCGGTCGCCGTCATTAAGATAATAGAGCTGAAAGTCGTCCCCCATCATACTGCTGTCCCACATAAAGCCATATTCCTCGAAGAGCTTTACGGAGTTTGGACTAAGGTCCCAGGCGGGGGAACGGTAGCCTTTCGGTCTTTCACCAGTGACCTTTTCAAGGGTTTCCATGCCCACATCCAGAATCCTCTTCTCTTCGTCGCGTTCAACGTTGACCGGGCTTTCATGTACGTCGCCGTGATGGCCGATCTCATGGCCTTTGGAATGGATTTCCTTGACCAGATCCGTATGGCGGCGAGCCGTATCGGCCGGCACGAAAAAAGTGGCCTTTACGTGATGCTCGTCAAGCAGGTTTAAGATTCGAGGGACGCCAACCTTGGCTCCATAAGTTCCCCTGGACTGCGGGGTCGGTGTCGTCAGACCCACCGTGGCCCACAACGATTCCGCGTCAAAGTCGAAGCCCAGTACCACAGCACATTTCTTGCCGTTACTCCACATGATGTCACCTCCTTGGTTAGTGTGTTGAAACCTAATTGAGTTAAAGCAATCATGGAGCACTTAGCCGGTTAGCTATCAGCCGGCAGCTTGGGATTCCACCAGACCCCGAGGCTCCTCGTCCGAAATTGACTATTTGGTTGTTCAATCTTGTCACTCGTCGCTTGTCACTCGTAACTTCTTTACACCACCTGGTTCCTCACTTTCGAACCTGTAAAGCTCATCGATCATGTCCCATCGCCGATCTTTGAGTGTCGTTGCAGCTCCCGCCTTTCGGATTTCATACAACATATCCGTTTCAAGCTCAGCGCTGATCACGGTTTCCTCGTTAGCTGCACTCTCCGCGGCGATCCCTTTTTGTGGGAAACCTTTATCACAGGGCGTCAGGATGGAAGCCATGCCCCAGAAAGGTAGCCCAATATCTCCGAGAAGACTGCAATGGAGGACATAGACCTGATCCTCGATGCAACGTGCTTGAGCACAGTGCCGCACCCGCCAATAACCGTGTTCATCCAGTGTGGCCGAGGGAGAGAAAAGGATATCCGCACCCTGTAGGGTGACGAGACGAGCGGCTTCAGGGAACTCGAGGTCATAGCAAGTGAGCACACTGAATTTGACCTTGTCCGTTTGGAACACCTTTAGCTTGTCACCGGGCGTGGTCCAGGCTGTTTCCACAGGAAACAGATGGCACTTGCGCTGCTCCCAGACCTCTCCGTCCGGAATGAACAGGTGGCTCGTATTGTATTTCTTGCCGTCAACCTCTTTAAGGTGCGATCCCGCAATGATGATGAAACCGTTTTCCTTCGCCAGCTCTTTAAAGAGACTCAGATAATCCTCCGTGTACGTGGTCAATGTAGCGAATTTGGCTGGCAGGTCGGCATCATCGAAAAACGTCATCAATTCGGCGGTGAAAAGCTCGGGGAAGACCAAGAAGTCAGGAGCATCGGATTTAGCCTGGGCAACGAGTCGGGTGCAGTGGTCGGCAAAATCGGCAAAAGCCTTGATAGGGCCGGCCTTAAATCCGGCAGCCGAAACACGGATCTTCGCCATAGGATACCTCCTTTCCTTTTTGTTTGTTTTGCTAGGGGAATAGTTATCGGTAGTGGAGACAGATTTGGCTTTGAAAGGTGGACGACGTTACTAGGGATAGGACGCTCAGTTTTTCGCCTTACTAATGCAGCAACGGATATAGAAACATGGTCTGTTACAATTCAAAGACTGTATTCACCGCACCGAGTAGGTTTCCATTTTCACTTTCTGCTGAGACGCCAGAAAGCGAAAAACAACAGCCCTTCGGGCAAGATCATATTGAATGGAAGTCCGAAATTAAGAATCATTGGCCTGGGTATAATGCAGCCTTCGTCACAGAGTGATTGCGGCTTTTCATTTGCCGTCCTCTCAACGGCAAATGAAAAACTATTCCTTCTTTGCGTCCTCCGGGTCTCGAGCGAAGCGGGCGGTGAACCGATGAAATCGACAATGAGCGTTTTCGCTCCGTCAAGGTACTAGCGCCCACATTTCCAGTAAACCACAATAAAATACGTGGTAAATACGGGGATAATCCCCGTATCATTGGATGGTCAAAAGGTAGGATCTCAGATTGGCCTTTTGCTTCTTTAGGCCGAACTTTTCCCTGATGTTTTCGCGGTGAAACTCGATTGTTCTATGGGAAAGGTTGAGCAATTCAGCTATCTCCTTGGTTGTCTTCCCCTGTCTCACCAGGTCGGCCGTCTGAATCTCGGCCGGTGTAAGCCTCAGATTCCGAGACGATAGACTAGAGGCGAACGGAGAGACCAGATCATCCAGATTGGATTCGAGGATACCAACGTAGGCTGTTTGCCGATCATTTAATCTGCTTTTCTTGAGTTTCTGCAGATACGGTTGGATCAGTTGTCTCATATTCAAAAAGAGCTTTTCTTCAATCTCTGCCTTGTCCTCCTCCCGCTTTTTTAGCAGGACCTTCAATGCAGTGTTTAATTCCTCAAGATTGGTGTTTTTCGCTTCAAGGCTTCTCTCGCTTTCCCTCAAAGCCTTCATCGCCTTTCGACGTTCCTTTATTTCGTGCCTCATCTTCTCGTTTGCCTTGACCAGCTCGGTGGTTCGTTCATCCACCCGCAGCTCAAGTTCGTCATGAGCCTTTTCCAGCTCGGCCTGAGCGCGCTTTAGATCGGTAACGTCCCGCCCCACAGAGTAGACGGTCTCTTCTGTGAGTACCGGCCTCGCAGCCCACGAAATCCAACGATACGATCCGTCTTTACACCTAAACCTGTTTTCGAACGCCAAAACCGGTTTGCCGGAAGAGTATGCCTTTTTCGCGACAGCTTTTGTCCGTTCGCGATCATCGGGATGGATAAACTCGAAGAATGGCTGGGAGGTGAGTTCGTCAGTGGAAAAGCCCAAGGTCCTTTCAAATGCTGGATTCAGGCGAGTGAAAACGCTGTCGAATCCAAAGACACAAAGCATGTCAATGGCCATGTTGAAAAGATGCATGATCTCCTCTTCGGCCTTTTTACGCAGGTCGAGTTCCTTCTTCAGCTCTTTGACCATCTGAGCCAACTCATTGTACGGATGCCTTCGGCCCATTTCTAATCCCCCCGAAGCCCTGACCACCTTGCCTCACGTTGATTCTTTGTTTGGTGTATCTCGTCACAAGTCACCGGGCGGCCCTAAACGACGATTCGGCTTGAGGCTCATCGAAAGTCTCGACCTGAGCCACTCGGCCTCAGCCGCTCGGCCTTGAGCTCGTGGCCGAAAGGCTCGTCGACAGGTCTCACGGCCGAAGGGCTTTTTACTCGTAACTCGTTACTTGTTACTCGTCACTTCTCCTAATTCGAGTTGTTTGCCGACATTCCAGCATTTGGCGAGTTCACCTCCTAAGGCCCAGTATTTCTTGCTGGCCATGTCGAAGAGTAGAGGTTTCAGTTTTGAAACGTCAACTCGGTTTTCAGACAGGACAGATTCGTCAACATAGGTCTGTACGATCTCCCCGATGAAGACGTCATTATTCGGGAAATCCACAATGCGCTCGAGCTTGCATTCCATGCAAACGCTGCATTCTTGGATCATAGGGGCTGTCTTTAACTCGCCGTAAAATATGTCGAATAGTATCGCCTTGTCAGTATTCTTTCCGGTCATGATTCCACAGTAGTCTGTTTTAACGATGAGATCCTCGGATGGAATACAGACACTGAATGTCTTGTTTTCCTTGATCCCTGCATTGGTATAATGGCGTTTTCCCATGCTCAGAGAGACATGATGATGCGTCATGATACCGATGTGAGCAATCGCAATGAAATTGGGTTTTCCATTGACCATAGCGCCCGCTAATGTCGTAGGGGTCGGATACAGTGCGTTAAGATTGCCAAGCTTCACCTTCATCTTCAGCGTCCTGCCTTCCTTGAAGTTACTCACTTTTTCGAAAAACATGCCCTAAATCAGATTCTTCGATGAACGCCACATAAGATTTCCAAGAAAAGAGATCCACACTTTTGTAAATCGTTTTGGAACCAACGTCCCCTTGCTAAATGGTCTGCGTAGGCTTGCCGGGGCACAGCTCTATCCAAGGCCTGGTCTGTGGCTAACATTTACTCTTCGTAGAAGATGTCGAACTCCCCGTCGGTGATGAAGACGCCGATCACGTCACCGTCCTCCGTGGCGCCGTGCTCCATGATCTCCCCCTTGGGGAACCAGACCCACGTTCGAGGACCAAAGTCGCCCTTATGAGTACGGAGCACACCGTCAAGGACGAAGATCCCATGGCCACAGGGATGCGTATGGGCTGGATTGACCACACCCATAGGATAGCGGATCATCCTGATCTCGGCGCCTGTCTCCGGCTCTGTACGGAGCATGAGGCGTCCGATCTCTGCCCCCATCTTCGGATTGAAAACCGTGTCCCAGGTACTGAGATCGGAAGTTTGTATCGCATGAAATTCGTTTGGATCTACTGACATAAGGCGTCTCCTGCAACATCGTAGTTGTGATCAAATCACCAAGGTAAGCACCTGTGCTAGAGCGCGGGGCGTCTGCCTAAGAATTCAGTCCAACCTCAACACAACGGAGCGCTCAGCTTGAAACACGATAAAATACCTGATCCCAAACCGTTGTCTCTTCTTGACGCTTCACTTCGTCTCACTCGCGATTTTTCGCTGAGTCCTACTAATTGGGGTTTTCTCTGATTTGCGATCAGAGTCTCGTATTGACTGTTCGAGGAGGGATTCGCAGCTTCAAAAATTGTTTTGGGATCAACATCCTGTTTCGCTGAAAGATACAATTCAACACCTACAAAATCTCATGAAGACACTGACCATCTGATCGTGGCGAAGCTGTCGAAAAACCTATTTCCCTGAGGCTGATGGAAAATGTCCATATGCAAGGCTTCCGAAACCGGGGACCCGCCCCGAAGGGGTGGGG
>CAZAGT010000005.1:0-41531 GCA_964484515.1 uncultured Desulfobacteraceae bacterium
CCTCCCTGCGGACGCTGGCCCATCCGGTCTCAGCCATCTGTTTCTGCGCCTCATAGGATGTGATGTATCTGAGCAACCAGTAGGCGGCTTCCGGGTTCTTGCTGTCCTTGCTGGGGGCGAAATGGAAGGCCCCGGTGTAGGGTCGAACGCCCGGGACGGTCTTGCAGGCGGCCACGGCTCCCGGGATGTCCTTTCCGACGTCGGTGGACCAGGGCCAGAGCGGCGAATACATAATGGGGACGATGATCGTCTTCCCTCCGACGAAAAAGGCGGTGGCCTGATCCCAGAACGCGTTCTCGCTTCCCGGAGGAGCAAAACGCATCAGCTTCTGATAGTAGTCAAAGGCCCACTCCAGCGACTCCTTGTCCTGATCGGTGATCTTAAACCCTTTCAGCTTGCCGCTTCCATCCCGGACGGGCGAGGCCCAATGGGTTCCCTTGCTCCAGATCATGGTCCCGATCTCATCTTGAACATGCGGGTAACGGCCCGCCATCAAGGAGACCCCGTAGACATCGTCCTTGAGAGTTTCACCCTTCAGTTGCTCCCCCTGCTTGCGAGTGAAGAATTCGGCCTGGTCGGCCAGCTGTTTCCAGGTATCGGGGGGTGTCAGGGCGTAGCCATACTTCTTCTTGAAGTTCGCTTTTTCTACTGGACTGTCGTAGACGTCTTGGCGGTAGATCGTCATCATGGTGTAGTTGTAGTAGGGGAGTCCGAGCAGTTTACCGCCGGCCGTGGAGCACATCCGCAAGAGGCCCGGATCATGACCCTTGATATCGTCCCTCAGCCCTGCCACGCCGCGGGGGTCATACTTTCGGGCCATGTCCTCAACCGGGTACAGGTAGTCTTCCCATTCGTTGGTCCAGGATGTCTCCGTCACGACGAGGTCATAGGCTCCGGTCCTACCCTGCAACTCCACGATCTCCTTCGAATACAGGGAAGCGAAAACGTGGGACTCCTTGGTGACCTTGATCCCGGTTTTCTGCGCAAACTTCTCGAGGAAGGGGTAGATGAGATCCGAGCCACCGCCCGCCTCCAGGGCGACATGGATGGGCCGCTTGTTCTTGATCTCCGGTACGTCATCGAGGCCGAACTTCTCTGCTGCCGTGGCGCTGAAAGCAAGCCCGGCGACAAAGGCAATCACCAGCATCAACGAGAAACCTTTACTCACGGTCTTCGTCTTCATTAAGAATCCCTCCTTTTTCCTGGGTTTCGGAAGATTGTGATTCTGCGCCGTTAACGGTAGAGTTTGAAAATACCCTGATTGGCTTCCATGATTGACTAGGTGACTTGATGAAGAGTGGCCGTGAAATCTCTCCATCCGTAATCGGATCAACTTCCCCTGATGGCGAAAAGAACATCGTATGCCTGACAGCTCACGGGCTACTCATAGCGGTGGACGATCTTGCCCAGCGGTAGGTCACAATCACCAATGCCGTAAAAACCGCCGATGATGCGCTGGGGCTCAAGGATGTACGTCGGATCGATTTCCGAACGCTCGTAAACCACGGATCCCCGTCCCTTGAAGAATTTCCCCTCTTGGATCCTCAAGTTAATCGGTGTGAGGACCAACTGCCTGAGTGGCGGCTCCCCTTCTTCGGCAGGCGGGATGTATTTAAGGGAGAAGAGGCCGCCCGTGCTCCAGCCCATTTCTTCCAGTTCGGCCGGAAATTCAGGCACCACCAGCGCCTTGATAATCTGGTGGTTCAGGCGATTTACCTGCCCCCGCACGGCCTCGTATTCGTCGTGGAGCGAAATCTCGGCCATCTTTTTCTGGTAGCCCCAGATCTCCCGACCGCCGGTCAATGGAAGATGGGAAGCGACATAAAGAAAGGGTTCATAGTCGCCCTCGACACCGTCGAACTTGACCTGAACGTATAGGGCCGCTTCTCCGAAGACCCCTTGGGTCGTACCCAGCCTAAACTCGGAAACCCAGGTAATCACTCGGTTTGTGCGGGGCTCAAGCGGCTCGGGGATGACGCGCCTTACGTTTTCGATGTCGGTCTCATAGACGACACATTGAAACCGGACATCTCTCCATGCCAACGGAGGCTTTCCGTAGAGGTGTGAGACAACTGGGTTTGTGTATGGAAAATCTTCTACTTTCACAATCACTCCCTCCTTTCTCAATAAGTTTGGGTTGAGACATTACCCGAATCATGCGGTGAATCAAAACCGTACGGGAGATAGGCGCGGAACGGGTGAGTCGGCTCTTCTCTGCCCTGCGTGGGCTGAGATCGGCCGTTGGGGCCCTTCACGCGGCTTTTCGAGCAGATCAAACATCACGACCACGTGTCTGCTACCAAGCAGCGGGACTTTTTGGAACCAAAGCTTTACGTAGCGTACTTAATCAAGCCGAAATGTAAAGTCAAGATATCTGCCGAGGGCCTTATCTATTAAAAAATGCTTGGTTTTGCTGCTAAATCACTGCTTGCCAAAACACGCGCCATTTTGCAAAACGGATTGCCCAGAGCGAAGTCACTTAGGCGTGGTCACCTTGGCTACCTCGTACTTTATGTCGTATTTCCGAAACACCTTTATGAATTTGGGTGATATGCCTGAGTCAGTCACAATAGCGCTCACGTCTTTAAGGGGCATCATATTCGTCAAAACGATCCGGCCGAATTTTGAGTGATCCGCTACCACGATGACCTCTTTCACAAGCTTGACCATCTCTTTGACATAGGTGGAGCTGAGGAACTGATAGTTGGTGAGGCCCTTCTCTTCGGTAATTCCCCCGGCTCCGATGATGATCTTGGAAGGGTTGAATTCATGAAGGGTCTTGGGAACGGTTGGACCTTCTATCGTCCTGTTTGAGAAGTCAACAATCCCACCCAAAACGATCACGGTCACATTCGGTTTGTTTGCCAGCTCGAATAGGATATCGATTCCATTTGTGAGCAGCGTGATGTGTTTGTTTTCGTCGATATGGCGCGCGACCTGAATGCACGTGGTTCCGTAGGAGAGCACCAAGATGTCACCATCTTGGATGAACTGCTGAGCCGCAATGCCGATGGCTTCTTTCTCACGCCTGAAAAGCATGCCGCGGTGCTCGTATGAAAAATTGCCTCTCTGTTCCGGCCGCCCGACACAGGAGACGCCTCCTCGCAATTTCTGTAGGACTCCCTTCGTGGAAAGGTGATTGATGTCTCTTCTCAGAGTGGTAAGGGAGCTTCCCGTAAGACGCAGCAGCTCGTTGATCGAAATCGGCCCCGATTTCCGGCAGGCATCTAAAATGATTTCGTATCTCTCAAAGGGCAGCATCGTCGGTCATTGGCGCATTGGAGTTATTAAGAAAGGGCAACAATGCCGGGTTCAACAGCACTTCACAAAAAACCATCCAGAGCTACCAAACAACCAATTTATGATCAAAATAGAGTATTACGGAGCATCTAGCAAGTCTTTTTATGCCTTTAACTGCATTTTGGCGATAAAAATATAAAAGCAAGGTGATTTCAGACGCTTATCTCAGACTTTTTTTCTTGACTTCAAGCTGCAATGGGGTTAATGAAACCATAAAACTCCAAAAAAAACCAAAAAAATCTTTTTACGTTCAAAATGCCCCTTTGTTGCAAACTTCTCTACAGAGACGCAGTTGACCACATCCTGTCTGCCGGCCTTTAAGGCGGCGCTCGAACGGGAGAGTTCGCTTGGTTTCCTGATGCACGTTTTCGTCTCGGACTCTGAGTGAAAACAGAGGTTCTCCCTCTCTACGAAAGCTATCGTGGGTCTCGTTACCTTTGGGCTACTCTTCAAAGAACGTGAAGCGTACCCTGACCCTGAAGATTCACCGCGAGGCAAATCTGGGCGACGTTTTATAACTCCGCTCTTTGCTGAGCACGTGGTCGCATAGACTCTGATGAAATCAGAGCCGAATAACGGAATCAACGTGATTTCCAGGGAGGAAAAAATGAGTGCGAAGATGACGGCCGCTGTTCTTCACGGTCCTGACGATCTGCGGCTGGAGGAGGTGGAGGTACCGAGTCCAAAGGCCGACGAAGCACTTGTTCGCGTGAAATCGGTCGGCGTCTGTGGTTCGGACGTGCACTACTACCGTCACGGCCGAATCGGTTCTTTTATTGTTAAGGAACCGATGATACTGGGCCACGAATGCTCCGGCGAGGTCGTTGCTGTCGGCAACGCGGTCAAGAGTCTGGAGGTGGGGGCCAGGGTCGTCTTTGAGCCCGGTATTCCTTGTCAGAAGTGCTGGTACTGCCGCAATGGACGGTATACCAAATGCCCGACCATAAAGTTTATGGCTACGCCCCCGGACGATGGCGCCATGGCGGAATATGTGGCTTGGCCGGCAGATTACCTCTTTGAGATGCCCGGCGACATGTCTTTTCAAGAAGGGGCGCTGGTCGAACCCTTTGCCGTGGGGTTGTATGCGGTCAGACGCAGCGAGCTTTACCCGGCCGCCAGCGTGGTCGTCTTCGGTTCCGGCCCGATCGGATTGGCAACGCTGGAAGCGGCCAAGGCGCGCGGGGCGGGCCCCGTCATTTTGGTCGATGTGGTGCCCAATAGACTGGAGCTGGCCAGAGCAATGGGTGCGACCCACACGATTCATGCCGGCCGTGAGAACGTCGTGGAGCGGGTCATGGAATTGACCAATGGCGAAGGCGCCCACTTTGTATTTGAAGCCGCCGGCACGGCGAAGACTTTTCAGCAAACCGTCGAGGTGGCTAGAGATGGGGGTTTCGTGGTCCTTCTCGGCTTGGCTCAGGAACTCCAGATACCCATGCCCATGGTGGAGGCGCTCATCAAGGAAGTCAACTTTGTCACAAGTTTCAGATATAACAATATCTTCGAAGAAGCCATCACACTCATGGCCAACAAGCGCGTAAACGTGAAACCAATGATCACCCACGAATACCCCTTTGAGAAAACGCTTGAGGCCTTTGACGTCGCTGAAAATGCCAAGGACAAGGCCATCAAGGTCATGATCAACATCTAGTTTCACCCGCCTTCGCCAGGTTTACCCGGCTTGGGCGGGATGCTTCACTTCAATAGGGAAGAACTGGCTGTCTCCTTTTAAGATAGCCGTAAGGTCGTTTTACGAAGCAAGAGACTCGGTCTTTATTGACCCCCTCTGCTTCCGAAAATAACCCACAATCTGAGAAAAGGAGGGACGTCATGAGTGTGTTCGCACTGTTTGAGCTGAAAGGCGAGACCGCAGTCGTTACGGGTGGCGGCCAGGGGCTTGGCCGTGAGATTTCGATCGCGTTTGCCGAGGCAGGCGCGGACGTCGTGGTCCTGCAGCGAAATTTGGACGTCGCGGAAAAGACGGCCGAAGACATCCGGAAATTGGGAAGAGACGCCATGGCTCTTAAGGTCGACGTGAGCAAGGAGAACGACGTCGAACAAATGGTGAAAACTGTCGTGGACAGATTTGGCAAGATCGACATCTTGGTGAATAATGCCGGGGTTGCGGGGTGGGTAGCTGCCGAGGAGATGTCTCTGGAGGAATGGAACAGGGTCATCGGTATCAATCTAACAGGAGTCTTTCTAGGTTGTCACCATGTTGGCAAAGAGATGATCAAGCAAAAGAAGGGAAGCATCATCAACATCTCATCGATATCAGGCTTTATCGCCAATCACCCTCAGAAACAGTGCCACTACAACTCCGCCAAGGGGGGCGTGAACACCCTGACAAAATGTCTGGCCTACGAATGGGCTGAGCACAACGTCCGGGTCAATGCCATCGCCCCGGGGTTTATCGGGACACCGATGCTGAAAGCGGCGGGTGAGGAGATGCTGAAGACGTGGGCCTCCCTGAACGTCCAAAAACGGATCGGTGACCCGGCGGAACTCAAGGGTGCCGCGCTGTTCCTGGCCTCCGAGGCGGGCAGCTATCTCACCGGCCAAGTCCTGGTCGCAGACGGGGGGTATATGATCTGGTGACGTAGGCGTCTCAAGACAATGAGCCATGTCATAATAGCCGGTGCGATAGAACAAGAAAGAGACTTTGTTGGAGGAGGTCCATAGATGAAGTACGTCGTGAACATTGAGGAGATGAAACCGGATGAAGACCAGCGCTCCTTGCGCTATATGGTCAAGGACAGGGCGAGCGAGATCCTCAGGGATACCTATTACCTCATCGACCCTGAAAGATCTCCTTCCGAGAATCTGACCATGGGGCATACCATCATCTATCCCACGGGGAAAACGACCGGGCATGCCCACGATGACATGGAGGAGGTCTACTACATCCTAACCGGCGAGGGCAAAATGGTGGTTGGTGACGATGAGTTTCCCATCAAGGCCGGCGACGCGTTTTACGTGCCCTTCGGTGAGTTCCACGTGACCTATAATACGGGTATCCAGCCGATGTCGATTCTGTGGGTCACGGGACGTTCAAAGAAGCGCTGAGGGGGTTTCTAATGGAACACTATTCCATGCTCATTGACGGCCAATGGGTCGATGCTGAGAGCGGGGAGACCATGGAGGTCGTCAATCCCGCAGACGAAGAACCCTTTGCCAAGGTACCCAGAGCTTCGGAGGCTGAAGCCACTAAAGCCCTCGAGGCGGCCCAAAAGGCTTTCCCCTCGTGGGCGGCCCTATCACCGGAGCAACGGGGCGTCCATCTCTGGCGCGCGAGTGATATCCTGGAGGAACGGCAAGGGCAGATCGGCCGTCTCATGACGAGGGAACAGGGTAAACCGGTCAAAGAGGCGGTTGGTGAGATCGAAAAGGCGATTGAGATGCTTCGCTATTACGCCGAGGAGGGCAAGCGGGCTTACGGGCAGATCATACCGAATGCAAACCCTCAGGACCAGAGCCTAGTAATCAAGCAACCGATCGGTGTCGTGGCCGCCTTATCGCCGTGGAATTATCCCGTGGAGCTCATCGGGTGGAAGGCGGCGGCGGCCCTCGCGGCTGGTTGTACGATCGTGGCCAAACCACCTTCTTTGACGCCTCTCTCCCCCTTGGAGTATTTGCGGTGTCTCCATGACGCCGGGCTCCCTCATGGGGTCATTAACGCCGTCACGGGCCCGGGAGGTTCCGTGGGCCGTCAACTCGTCAGAAGCCCGATTTCAAGAAAGGTGGCCTTTACGGGCTCCTTGGGAGTCGGCTTGGATATTCAAAGGCAAGTTGAAGACACCATTAAGAAAGTCTCGCTGGAACTGGGAGGGCAGTGTCCGCTCATCGTGAGCGCAAACTGCGATCTTGCCAATGCCGTCAAGGGGGCTACCAGGAGATCTTTTCGAAACATGGGGCAGATCTGTATCGCCATCAACCGGATCTACGTCCAGGAGAAGATCTATGAGGCATTCCTGCAGGACTTCGCACAGGAGACCGGCAAACTGGTCGTCGGCAACAGCTTGGAGAAGGAAGATTGCGATCTGGGTCCCATGGCCGGCTCGGATGGGCTCCAAAAAGCCATGTCGCACGTGGATGATGCACTTGCCAAAGGGGCCCGCTTGATCTGTGGCGGCAAAAGGCCCGAAGGACCCGAATTCCGCAAGGGTTATTTTCTTGAACCGACCATCCTTGCCGATACGAATCACGATATGCTGGTCATGACGGAGGAGACCTTCGGCCCCGTCGTCGGTGTGATGGTGTATCGCGACCTTGACGAGGCGATCGGGCTGGCCAACGCTACTCCCTATGGATTGGCGGCCTACGCCTATACGAACGATTTACATGAAATGAACAGGATCTCCAAGGAGCTCGAGGCGGGCAGTGTGGCCGTCAACAACGTGGACGCGGGGATTATGAACGCGCCTTACGGGGGATGGAAACAGAGCGGGATCGGGCATGAACACGGCCATGAAGGGCTCGAGGAGTACCTCCAGCTCAAACATGTACGTGTTCGTTACAGATCCCCTTGATCCATAGCGGTCAGCTAGACATCGTAAGCGGGAGGGCAAAGATGCACCGGCAATGCGTCATGGGTATCGACATCGGGACCTCGGGATGTAAGACCTTGATCATAGACGACCAGGGCGAGGTCCTGACCAAGGCGGTCGCCGAATACCCCCTTTCAACCCCCAAGCCCGGTTGGTCGGAACAGGACCCCGAACACTGGTGGGAAGCGGTTAAGGATACGATTCGGCAAACCCTCACGGGTTTTGATCATGCCCGAGACATCAAGGCCATCGGTCTCAGTGGCCAGATGCACGGTCTGGTTGCGCTTGATGCCGATAGGAACGTGCTCAGGCCTTCGATATTGTGGAACGATCAGCGCACCGGTAAGCAATGCCAGGATGTCTACGACACCGTGGGAGGGATGGGGGCGCTCCTGGAATTGACCAATAATCGGATGCTGCCCGGCTATACGGGGGGAAAGATCCTATGGGTTCGTGAAAATGAGCCCCAGGTTTATGAACGAATCAGGGCCATCTTGAATCCCAAGGATTATGTCCGTTTGCGATTGACGGGCGAGTATGCCACCGAGGTTTCCGACGCATCCGGGACCGGGCTTTTTGATGTCCGCGCCAGACAGTGGTGTTATCCCCTGCTGGAGAAGCTCGAGATCCCAAAGGAATGGGTCCCTCCCTGTTACGAATCACCTGAAATCAGCGGCGCCCTATCCGCAACCGCCGCATCCGACGTGGGACTCCCATCAGGGTTAGCGGTCGCCGGAGGCGGAGGGGATTCGGTGGTTCAGACCACCGGGACGGGCTTGGTGGAGCCTGGGATCTTGGGGACGACCATCGGAACAGCGGGGATCGTCGCGATGGCGCTCGACCAGTGCTACGATAACCCCGAAGGTAAGCTTCAGGTCTTCTGCAACAATATGCCGGACAAATGGCACACCATGGGCGTCACCCTGGCAGCAGGTGGCTCACTGCGGTGGGTCCGCGATGCGCTGTGCGGGCCGGAGCAAGAGGTCGCTAACTGGACCGGAGAAGATGTCTATCATTTCATGACCATGGAGGCGCTGAAGGCAGAGCCGGGGTCTGAAGGTCTCCTTTTCCTGCCTTACCTGATCGGCGAGCGGTGCCCTCATCCGGACCCCAGTGCGAGGGGGGCATTTGTCGGGCTCACGTTGCGACACGACCGGCGCCACATTATAAGGAGTGTGCTCGAATGTGTCATCTTCAGCCTAAGGGATGTGGCCGAGGTGATCAAGGAGATGGGTATTCCGATCACCCAAATCCGTACCTCCGGGGGAGGTGCTCTCAGCACGCTGTGGCGACAGATCCACGCGGATGTCTTCGCCAATGAGGTGATCACCGTGAGCGGTAGTTCGGAGGGGGGCGCCTACGGGGCAGCCCTGGTGGCCGGCGCCGGTGTCGGCGTTTGGGAGAATGTCGAGGCGGCGGTGCAGGTGTTACGAGCGGAAACGACCACCACGCCCATCGAAGAGCACACAAAGATCTACGATCGGTTATTCCCTATCTACCAGAATCTCTACGCCGCCTTGAAAAAGAGCTCTGAGCGAATCTCCGAAATCTATTCCTAACGTAGCCCCCCGACTGCAACTCCGTTCTCTTTTTGCCCCCGGTGGACAGCTGGCTTGACAGTGTGGGCGTTCGCCCTCTATATATTTCGCTATCGAGGATGCAAGAAGCCTTCAAGGATCGAATGGCTCTCAAGAGCGGAAATAGCGCCTTTATAAAAATACAGGTGAGCCTGCGCCTGGTCCTTTTCAAGGACGACGTGAAAATGGACGTTCCGCTCGGGACCACGGTGAACCAGGCCGTGACCCGGTTTGTGGACCATTGTGAGGAAAAGGCTAGGGACCTTATCATCGATTCGAAGGGGAAGCTCAAGGTCCTTACCTTGGTCAATAATGAGCGTGCCGTAAATGACAAAATCTTGAAGGAAGGCGACCGGTTGAGCCTAGTGGCCCTGGTCTCCGGCGGATGAAGGGAGGCGAAGAGCATGACGATAGCAGGAATTGTGAACCGGATGGGGTTTATCGACCTGGCAAGTGGTGAGACGACCTATGAGCCGATACCCGACGAGTTGGTGCGTGACTACCTCGGTGGCTACGGATTGGGGGCTCACGTACTCATGCAGCGTCAACCGGCGGGCGTCGATCCGCTGGGTGCGGAGGCCCTGCTTGGCTTCACTACGGGTCCGCTGACGGGAACGGACGCGATCACGGGCAACCGTTTCACGGTGGTGGGCAAGTCGCCCAAGACGGGCGGCTGGGGCGACGCCAACTGTGGTGGTGATTTCGGACCGGCCATGAAGATGTCCGGCTTCGATCACCTGTTCTTTAAAGGGATCGCCGTTGATCCCGTGGTCATCGTTTTGGATGGAGGTAAAGCCGAGATCAAACCGGCCGGGGATCTTTGGGGGCTGGGCTGCGTCGAGACCGAAAAACGGCTGAAGGAGACCTACGGCAAAAAGGCAAACGTGGCCTGCATCGGGCCGGCGGGCGAGCGGGTATCGCTCCTGGCCTGCGTCATCAATGACAAGGGGCGGGCCGCCGGACGCTCCGGCCTGGGTGCTGTCATGGGTGCCAAGAAGATCAAGGCGATTGTGGCCGTGGCAACGGACAAGGTCCCCGTGGCTGACGCGGAAGGCCTCAAGAACCTGCGCAAGGACATCGTTGCATCCTATAAGAAAGGCAATCCCGGGTACGATCTGTTTAGCAAGTATGGAACGGCGGGTGTGACCGCCAACACCGTCTTGATGGGCGACGGCCCGATCAAGAACTGGGCCGGCACCGTCGATGAGTTTCCCGGTGTCGAGAAGATCAGCGATGACAGTGTATTCGGCATCCAGGTGCGGCCCTATGGATGCTGGCGCTGCCCGGTGTCCTGTGGCGGACATGTGAAGGTCCCGGAGGGCCCCCTTGCGGGGATCGAAGGCCATAAGCCCGAATACGAGACCCTGGCTGCGTTTGGCAGCATGTGCCTGAACGACGATTTGGCGACCATCGTCAAGGCCAATAACCTCTGTAACGACTACGGCATGGACACCATTTCCGCAGGGACCACCGTGGCCTATGCCTTCGAGCTGTATGACCGTGGGTTGATCAGCAGCGATGATCTGGGCGGCCTCGAACTGACGTGGGGCAATGGTGAGGCCGTGGTGGCCCTGACCGAACAGCTGGCTACCGGGGAGGGTCCCGGCGCTAAGCTTTTCGGTGATGGGATGAAGGCCGCGGCGGGGCGGATCGGAAAGGGTTCAGAGGCCTTCGCCATGCATGCCGCTGGTGAGGAACTGCCCATGCACGACCCGCGGTGCAAGCCGGGCCTCGGCGCGAGCTACGTGATCGATGCCACACCTGGCCGGCATACCCAGTGGAGTTCATGGAACGTTGAAGACGGATTTGTGCCGGCGGGCCTGAATCCCCCTCCGATCGAAGACAAGTATGTATACAGCGGCAAGGGAGAATCCCACTACATCATGAGCAACTTCGGGCACTGCGTCAACATGGCGGGAGTCTGTTGGTTTGCCACGAGCATCGGGCCGGCCGAGGCATTGCCCAAGGCCCTCTCACTCGCCACCGGCGTGAAATTCGAAACGGCGGATATGCAGGTCATTGGTGCCCGCGCGGCCGCTCTGCGGCAGGCGTTCAATTTCCGGGAGGGTTACAAGAGCCTGGAGGTCAGACTCCCGGACCGGGCACTTGGGAAACCGCCCCTGGCAGGCGGTCCAACCAAGGGCGTCACGGTGGACAACGCGCAGGAGATTCGAGACTACATGGAGGTGGCGGGCTGGAACCAGTCCAACGGCTGCCCCAGCGAGGCGACGTTGCGTCGGCTGGGCCTTGACTTCGTTCTGGACGTTATCGGCGACGAAGCGCGAGCCGGATAGGCGTCGCTAAGAATCCGCTTTGGCGACGATTTCGAAACAAGACCCTCGTCCTCTTTTGGGCGGGGGTCTTCTGCTTTTGTCGAACCGGCACATGAATATTTCGCCCTTACGGCTTTTGGTACTCGTAAATAACCGGGCTCAACAAGCAGATAACGTGCACTATCTGGCTCAACTGGGATAACGGAGCAAGCTAATACTCTGGCACTGGTTTCCCCCTATAAACCAACCATGTCAAACGAAGGACCTTGTCTAAATTTCCTGTAGCCCCGCCTCTCATTCTTCGTTATGATCTCTTCTGAGCCATGGTAGTTCAATAGTCTATTTCCTAGCTACTTCGACTACACACCATTTTTATTTACAAGCATGTTTTCAGGGAGGACAAAAAATGGTTACAGGATGCAAGAGAGTTGTTGGGGCTATCGCTTTGAGTATCCTCTTCGCCCTTTCCGGCTGTGCGCATTTGCCATGTCCGGAAAAGGACAAGCTGGAAGAGCAGCTCGCTCAAAAAGACCAGGAGATTGAGAAGCTCAGATCCAGCATCGAAAAGAAAGACATGGCCTTAGCAAGTTATAAAGTCAGGCTTGATGAACGCTCGGCCGACCTCTCGATCGCCGAGCAGCGGGCCGAGAACGCTGAGGAGCGCGCCAAGGAGGCCCAGCAGCGGGCCTATGACGCAGAGATGCAGGCCCGGCAGGCTATTGCTGCCAAAGAGGCGCTGGAAGCGTCTAGACCCTCGACGGAGCCGGGTTCATCTTTGCTGCCGCCGCAAGCGAAACCCGGCGAGTGTTATGCCAGGGTATCCGTCCCACCCACCTATCGCACGGTAACCGATAAGGTCCTCAAGCGCGAATCTTCGGAGCGGGTGGAGATCATCCCGGCTAAGTACGAATGGGTCAGAGAAAGGGTCCTCGTGAAGGAGGCGTCCGAGCGAGTCGAGGTGGTCCCGGCGAAGTATAAGTGGGTTGAGGAAAAAGTCCTGGTCAAAGAATCGTCCTCAAGGATCGTCGAAGTACCGGCCAAATATGAATGGGTCAAGGATAAGGTCCTCGTCAAGCCGGCCCATACCGTGTGGAAAAAAGGCCGCGGTCCCATTGAAAAGGTCGATAACGCCACCGGTGAAATCATGTGCCTCGTAGAAGTACCGGCTACGTACAAGACGGTCAAGAAAAGGGTCATAGTGTCCCCTCCCTCCACCCGCGTCGTGGACGTGCCGGCTAAATATGAGACCGTGAAAAAGCAGATCATGGTGGCGCCTCCGACCACCAAACGGACTGAGATCCCTGCCGTCTACAAATGGGTCAAGGTCAGAAAGATGGTATCCCCTCCGGAGGAGCGAAAGATCAATGTCCCGGCCCAGTACGAGACCGTCACCCGGAAAGAGATCGTCACAGAGGGCCACATGGAGTGGCGCAGGATCCTGTGCGAGACGAATGTGAATAATCAACTCGTTGCCAGGATTCAGAGAGCGTTGCGCAGGGCCGGTCACGATCCCGTGTACATCGACGGTATGCTGGGAAGGCGTACGAAAGCAGCGATCAGGGCCTACCAAAGAGAAAAAGGGCTCGCCGTGGGCGGCTTGACCTATGAGACGATCGAAAGCTTGGGGGTGGAGTTGTAAGAGCCCGTCATCCGCTGCCCGCGGATCAAAGACCCCATGGAGAAACCCGCGCCATGGGGTCTTGTCGTTACGGCCTCGGGAAAGGCCTGGATGGTCCATGCGTTGACTATTCGCAATCCTTCGAGCAAGCCCACTCGGCGCCCCCGCCACCTTGCCCCCGGGGTCCGTCACGGGTTGTGCGGGGCGGCCATAGATTCCGCCCCCCTAAGCGGCACGTTTCTTGCCAGAGTCTCTCTCATCCGGTTCGCGAAAAAATGGATTGACAGAATTGGCGCCTGGATTTGGGTTCAATCTGGTTGCGGCAATTGAGCAAAACCACGGGAATAGCCGTAGGACTATTTCGAGGTTTTTGCGATTGAGACGCGGCCAAAGATGACCTGAAGGCGGGATGCGAAAACGTGAAGATCTTTTTGCGCGGGCCCTTACTAGGAGGAGAGCCAAAGGATGCTTAGAGTCCCCCGTCAATTCCACGTCACCCTTCTCCTGACAGCCCTGATTCTCACGCTAAGTCTTCCGGCGGTATCTGCGGAACGGCGGCATGCTCTTCACAAAACAGTCGCGGCGTCTCAGGAAAAGCCCTCGATGAGGACATCCGTCGCCACGGGTTGGCCGGTCGCCAACGGGTATGTGGTAACGAACAGCCACGTTCTCTCGGAAGACTCGCACGTCGTTCTCATCACGACGTCCGGTCAGGAAATAGAAGCTTGTGCGGTGCTTAGAGACGACGTTGATGACATAGCGATCCTGGAGGTCAGCGAGTCGAACAAGCTGCTGCCGGCGGCCATACCGATGGCTCACTCACCGGCAAGATTGGGCTCCAGTGTCTTCACCCTTGGATTTCCGCGCATCGACGTCATGGGCATGACACCAAAACTATCCGAAGGGGTCATCAGCGGCGTGAATGGACTTTATGGCAATCCCTCCAGTTATCAAACAACCGTGCCGATCCAGCCAGGTAACAGTGGCGGGCCATTGTTGAACATGCGGGGCGAGGTCATCGGTGTGATGAAATCGATGCTGGGCATTATGGATGACACCCGTGACCGTTTCTACGTGCTGCCAAACACCAGCTACGCCGTAAAGATCAGCTCCCTCAAGCAACTGCTTGATCTCTTGCCTCCGAAAGACCCGCCCTTTATTGAATCGCCAACCGGTTTTGAGACCTTGGAGACACTCGCCGACCGGTTACAGGATTCGGTCCTCATCGTCACAACGAACTGATTCACCCACACGCGATCCGCCTAAGCCCTTACTCGAGCACAGCGCAAACAGGACGCTTTCAGCCTCCGCCATCATTTCTCCTTAAGCCGTCAAACCGGTACCTGAAGTCCTGGTCTATGGTTTGAGATTTTTCAGTCGGAGGAGACCTCCTCGGATCGCCCGCCAGTCTACCCTCTTTTTCCTATCAAAATACATGCTTCTCCCCATTGCCGTTTCCCCTCCGGTGGCAATTTTGTAAATAGGGCATTGGTGATGAGCACAAGCGCCCTGTCAGATAAAAAATGGAGGGTTTGTCATGGAGGCTATCAGAAAAGAACATCTAAATGGAATTGATACCGATACGCTCAAGCAGGTGATGGCGGATGTATCAAAAGATCCTTCCAAAGGGAAAGCCAAGTTTCATGTGACAACGTCTTGGAAGGGAACCACCAGATCAGAAACCCACGTGGAGTCCTATGAGCTCGGCGGTCAGAAGATTAAGAGGGATTTTTCTCTCGTAATCGATGAACCTTTAGAACTCCTGGGCGAGAATACGGCTCCTAATCCTCAGGAAGTGCTCATGGCCGCCTTCAACGCCTGCGTCATGAACACCTACGTCATCGCAGCTGCGATGAAGGGGATCAAGCTTGACAAGGTCGAAATGGAAACGGGCGGAGAGCTGGATCTACGAGGATTCCTTGGTCTCGACGAAAACGTCAAGCCAGGTTACGACGAGATCAGCTACACGGTGCGTCTCAAAGGAAATGGGACTCAAGAGCAGTTTGAAGAGGTCCACAAGGCCGTGATGGAGACCTCTCCCAATTATTGGAACATCGCTAACAAAATCAAGGTACGTTCCGATCTCGTCGTTGAATAGTCGAATTTGGCTTAGCGAGCTGCTCGAACGGGAAACGTGGGCAGAGAAAATCGCGTGGGGAAAATACGACCCTGATCGAATGAAGTGATAATCAGGGAGCAAGTCATCAGAGGTCGGCATCGGGCTTCGCTCGGCCCTGATACCTGCTGTTCGCGTTTAGGTATGAAAGTACCTCTCTTATGTGACTGAGAAAACTCCCAAATATCCGTCACTCCGGTGGAGCTTGGGCTGGACGTGATCCGGGGCCCGCCGGAATGAGAAGAAGGGCAAATCGCAGTTATCCTGATGGAACTTCATGTCACATACATGATCAAGCGGGCCGCCCTCCCGAGGCAAGTAAACTCACGCGGCAGAAGGCGGCGCTGATTCCTGAATCCCGACTTCTTGCTCCTCCATATTGAGCGTTTTCGCTCAATATGGAGGAGCAATCACTCTTCGGTGTCGGTTCTTATCAGTTGAGAGACCTTTTTCTCGAGGTCGCTGACCTCATCAACGATGATCTCCAAATATCTCCTTTTGGGGTCGTCTTCAGGTGTCTTATTATATGTCCTCCTAGCAAAGCCGCCGACAACCGTCAGGGGATTTCGTAGTTCATGCGCCACCCGGTTGGCCATTCGGCCCACAGCGGCTAGCCTCTCGGCCTTGACTAATTGTGCGCTTTTCTCTCTCAGTTCGGCCGTTCGCTCTTGAACCTTCTTTTCAAGTTCCTGGCTAAGTTCGAACAGTTCGCTGTGGGCCTCACGCAACGCCTCTTCTCGTTGTTTGCGCTCGGTCTCGTCACTGTAAACGGCCACGACCTCACCCGATGGCAGCTTGTATACAAAATTATCTCTCCATCCGATGATCCTTTCATCCTTGTACATCGAGACAGGGTGATGCTCCGGTTCTCCGGTCCTCCACACCCTCTGCATAACCTCGAATAGGCCGAAATCCTTCACTCCGGGAAATACGGCGAGAACGCTTTTGCCGATCACCGCGTCGCGGTCGATCTTTTCGATCCGTTCGGCTGATCGATTAAAGTCCACAAAAAGAAAATCGTCTCCGTTGTCTATCGCCCTATATACGGCAACACCATTTATCGTGTGCTCGACAATCCCTCTATACCGGGCCTCGCTCTCCAGCAAGGCCTTTTCCGTTCGCCTACGCTTCGTGACATCCCTGATGATGGCGCAGACCATTCTACGGCCTCGGAGGCTGTAAGTTCCCGAGGAGATCTCCACGGCGATGACCGTTCCGTCCCTTCTCTTGTGAAAACGATGAACCGGTCCGCCGGCAGCGACGGCGGACGAAGCAGCAGCAACCTCCCGGATATGATCGGCGGACTTGGCGGGCTCGGCCGAAAGATCCGTAGCGCTTAATCTCAGGAATTCCTCTCGGCTGTAACCATAAAGCTTCTCCGCCGCTTCATTGGCATCGGTGACACGTTCCGTCTCAGCGTCCGCTATGATAATGGCATCGGTTTCGGCCGAGAAAAGAAGGTGATAATTGGCCTCGCGCTCCCGCAAATCCTCCAGTGTTTCTTGGTGCTCCAGCTCCAGTTTCTCCAACTGCCTGATTCTTTGCCCCAGGATCGCCAGCTCTTCTCGAAGTGCCTTTATGGTTTTTTCTTCGCCACCCATCACATCGCTCGAAGACGCATTGAAACCGACAAACGTTTTTGACCTCGAATCGAAGCGACGATTCTCATCTCCAAACATGCATCCTGCAAGAACAGATAATCCCCTCCAAAACGAAGGTGGCCCAGGAGGGTCGGGCGACACGCCCTTTGATTTTAACAAATTGAATCGTATTTGGACACCAAAGACTATCTCCCTAGAGTCCATCCATAAATACAAATTAGACGCTAGCGAAGGTTCCAGATCAGAAATGAGGATTTTTTTGCAAGACCAAGGAAATCAAGGGATTGAGCGGAGGCGTACACGAAGTACGTCGCACAAGGAATTCCGCAGATTGACGCTGAGATTGCGGAAAAAGCCCGTTTCTGGATGGAAACTACCTAGGGTGGTTCCTCTACAATAAGCTCCATGCAACCCTTGACGCGACCGTCTTGCATAATCGGCATCATCAGGGAACGTCGGGCTATGTCACCCCTCTCTACTCTGATTTGCCTCGTGCGCAAATCCCCGTCGGCAAAGGCCTCATACATCTCTTGAATCTTGCGTTGAGACTCGGCATTGTGGCAGTCGAGCAGGCTTTTGCCGATCAGACCGGCCCCACCTCGCTTTTCGTGGTTCTGAATCGCTGCGTCATTCATATAGATGATGTCGATGTTCTCATCTGAAATGACTATCTCACCCTTTAAGCCGCGTAATAACTCATCCAGCGTCCCGGTCTTCTTCACCTTTTTCCTCCTTTCATTTCAGCGCTGCCTTGGCCGCTGCCAAAGACGTCGAAAAACCAACTTCTCTGAGGCTGATGGAAAATGTCCAGATGCAAGGCTTCCGAAATCCCGCGGAATGAGGCGTACATAAGAGTACGCCGCAGTGACAAGGGATGAGGGTAACGCAGCCCTTCGGCTTTGCTCAGGGCCGTGAGCCTGTCGAACGGCAGATGGGCGTTTTCCGACAGCCTCACCAGGAGGATCTCAGGATCCACCCGCACCCGATAACGGGGATTGATATGCTCAAACGCGATGACACCATCGGTCCCGATGACGAAGGCCGCCGGCCCCGGCAGGATGTAATGGCTCTCGCCGCAGGCATCCGCCCGATCGATCCCGAATTCCTTGTAACGCGAAAACGTCTTCTTGTCCAGCCGATGGCCGATTCCAAGCGCGATTGAGGCGCGGCCAAAGATGTCCTGAGGATGGGATGCGAAAATGGGAAGTTGTTCTTGCGCGAGCCTTAAAACCCGCCGACATGGCTGGTCCTGGCAAAATGCGGTGGATAAGGCATACAAAGGGTAAATAACACCCCAATCAGCGGCATCCAGGTGGTGAGCCTCAGGACCATGACGACCCCCCAGTAATCCGCCAGCCAGCCTAGGAAGGTGGCTCCGATCCCGCCGGTGCCGATCGCAAAACCGACCATCAACCCCGAGGCCACTCCCAAACGGTCAGGAAGGATCTGTTGTGCCATTACGATCGTGACCGAAAAGGTGGAGACCAGGACCGCTCCAACCAGTCCGAGGACGGGGTAGAGCCACAGTCCATCTGCCTGTAAGAAAAGCCAGAGCAAAGGGGTCATCAGCGCCATGGAAACGACAAAGAATCGTTTGTGGCCGAACCGGTCTGCAATGGGGGCTCCCAGGAGGGTTCCAAAGGCCCCGGCGATCAAAAAAACCGAAATGAGCTTTCCCACCTGGATGGGATCCCCTTCCAGGACATTGACGAAGTAGAAGGGAATAAAAGCGACCAGCCCCATCTGGACCCACGATCGCATAGTCACGGCCAGAATGAGAAGTGTGAGTGAAATCCAGCGATTGCCGAGCGGTCGCGCGGTCGATGCCTCCCTGCTGACCAGATCCGAACTCTCCCGGCGTTGAGGTGCCAGCAGGGTCGGCGTCATCACGAATAAGATGGACGCCATGAGTATTCCCGGAACGGCAAAGAGCTCGGTCCCCTTCAGCCCCATCCAGTTGTAGGAGTACACGGCCAAAAGAGGGCCCAAGGCGAATCCGAGGTTGCCGCCAACAGAAAAGAAAGACATGCCCGTTACTTTTCGGTCGCCGGTGAAATATTGCGCGACCTTGAAGCCTTCCGGATGATAGCAGGCGACGCCGAGACCGCTGATCAAGACCGCGAGTAAGAGATAGGCATAGTTGGGTGCGTAACCGAGGACGGAAAACCCCAAACAGGACACCGCCACCCCGGCGGGGAGCATCCAGATACCAGTCCAACGATCGGACAGATACCCCAAAAAGGGCTGTATGATCGAAGAAGTGATATTGCTCGTCATGAGGATCGCCCCAGAAGCGGCATAGCTCAGATCAAGCGTCTGCTTGATGAAGGGCAGCAGAATGGGGAGCCCGCCTTGGGTGATATCCGTGATCAAGTGGCCTAGACTTAGGATTAAAAGGATCTTCAGGTTCATCGTTTCATATCGGTATAAACGGTTTCGGAAGGGCAATCTGGGTGCTGAGTTTGAACCGCAGAATCTCGAAGCCATATGGCAGGGTTCCCGGTTCAGGGTTGATTGTTCGGGGTCAAGCAAAACCGCACAATGAAAACCCCGAGGCCTCTCCAAGAAGGCTCACTTCCCCATGTAAAGGCCGATGTGGCTTCAAATCGCGGGCTACGTCCGGCGCCTATGCTGACGCTTTTGTCCTGAACAAGCTTCCTACAGGCAGTTCGGGCACGAGAACTGAACTCTAAACCCCTGTACCTTTGAGCCCGTGAACGCCGAAATAGGTCACCGCCAAAACGGTCCTGCTTGATGCGAAGTCCCCTGTTCGAGTTTCGATGGATTTTCGCAGGGCTCTCGACGTCGACCCTTCGCTCGCAATGCATGAAGTTCGAACCCTTAACACGTAAGTCTTTGCACATCAAACAGATTTCGTTTGGAAACCATCCCCGGAAAAGCGATTCTCGAGACACCTCCTCCTGGATTCCGGCACTGTCCGGGCGAAGGCGTTGTTCCATCTGTTCGGAAAATGGTTCACATCATTCTTTTTCTTCAACGCTGAAGAGAAAAAATGGCTCTTTATAACATCATGATTTCATTAATTATTATATTGATAAATATATTTTTTCGAAAAACTCTCTTGACAGAGGCAAAAAATCACCCTAAATTGTTAACTGTATGAACGAAATAGCCATAGGAACCAATCAGGACCTTTTGAATTATCAAGCCCTCCGACTTCAGGAGCTGATGGCCGAGATGGTCCAGTGTTGCGACGATCGAAAGTTGTACGAATCTGAAAGGTTTCATGTGCCTCAGGCGGAGCTGAAGTGCCTCATGCTGTTTAACGGCCAACGATACCTGACGGTAAAGGACCTGGCAGGGAAGTTGGATGTGGCCAAGAGCCGCATAACCAAAATCGTCGATGGTCTCGTGCAAAAGGGCCTGGTCGAACGCATCGAGGATCCTAAAGACGCCCGCGTGAAACTCATCGGTCTGACTCCGGCCGGGAAGAAAGCATCTCAGGAATTCGATGCCTTCCACAAGGAAATCCATCGAAGCATCCTTTTGCAGATCTCGCCCAATGAGCGCAAAAGCGTGCTCTCTCATCTTGAGATGCTGCGGTCGGCTATGGAAGCGGTGAAAGAGCAGCTGAAGTGAGGCCTTGAAACGGGCCTGACAGGGGCTATTCTAAGATAGGCGACCAATCCTTTGGGATTGCAAATAAAAATCTTTAACGATGTTAACGAATAGGGTAGGGAGGATGTTATGAAAGAAAATGTAGCCGCAAAGGCAGAAGTAGAGCATGAAGATTATCTCCAAAGACTGAAGGGACTGGAAGAGCAGATCTCGGGCATCAAATCGCAGTTCGAATCCCTTTCGAAGGGCACCCCTTCCAACAAACTCTCCATGATCGTATTCAGTGGGGATTTGGACAAGGTCCTGGCCTCATTTGTCATTGCGACGGGCGCCGTCGCCATGGGCATGGAAGTGGTTATGTTCTTCACCTTCTGGGGGACTGCGGTGCTCAGGGACAAGAACAAGCCGGCTGGCGATAAAGATCTTATGGGTAAAATGTTCGGCTCCATGCTGCCCAAGGGGACATCTTCTGTGAAACTCTCCAAGATGAACATGGGCGGTATGGGAACGGTCATGATGAAATCCCTCATGAAGAAGAAGAACGTCGCCTCTTTGGAACAGATGCTCGAGATGGCCGGCGAACTGGGTGTCCGAATCTACGTATGTGAAATGTCGATGGACCTGATGGGGTTCAAGCGCGAAGAGTTTATCGACTATCCCTATATGGAATTCTGTGGTGTGGCAAAATTCCTGGAAGAAGCGAACGACAGCAGAGTACAACTCTTCATTTAAGGAGGCGAATCATCATGGCTGAAGCAATCAAAGCAGACAAGGTAATGGACCTAAAGGGACTCCCCTGCCCGATGCCGGTTGTCAAGGTGAGCAAGGGAATCAAGGATGTCGAAGTGGGTCAGATCATCGAGGCGATCACCACCGACCCTGGAGCTTTGGCCGATTTTCCGGCCTGGGCGAGGACGAGCGGAAACGAGATCCTTGATACCGAGCAGGGAGACGGCGTGATCAAATTCTATATCAAACGTATCGCTTAGTGCTTTTTGGGCTCCCTCTCACGGGGGCGTTGCGACCTCAGACGCGACGCCCCCAATCCCTCCCGAAAAGCAAGGACTTCCAGGATCGAACCAAATCGCGACGACAAAAGTTCCCTTTCAACAAAGGGAGAGAGATCACGAATACTCACGAGACTGTCGAGAAATCGGTTTCTGAGAGGCTGATGGAAAATGTCCGGATGCAAGGCTTCTGAAACCGGGGACCCGCCCCGAAGGGGTGGGGACTGAGCCGAGCGAAGCGAAAGTGAAGAAATCCCGAGGAATGAGGCGTACGAGTTTTTCGGCTTGAGGCCTGAGGCTCAAGGTAAAAGCAAAGAAGGTCTTCAACTTGTCTTTCCTCATGCCCCATGCCTTGCGCCTTTTGTATACGCCGCAGTGACGAGGGATGAGGGTAATCCCGATGGAATCGGGACAGATGGGCGTTTTCCGACAGCCTTTACAGGGAGGTTTCATTGGAAACGGTATACTACATCATTTTGGTGCCCATGGTTTACCTTGCGTTTGCGGTATTCTTCGTTGGCATCGCGGTTCGACTCGTAAAACTCTTTAGCGCGCCGAAGAACCCCTCGACGCTCCAGGTCTTCCCCGAAAAAAGACCGCAACGGCTTTGGGCCTTGCATGACACCTTCCTGTTGCCCACCGTCAGGAGGCACAAACCGGTCCTGTGGGTCTTTCTAATGCTTTTCCACATCGCCTTTCTGCTGCTTATTATCGGGCATATTGAGCTTTTCGGCAATATCAGGATCTTTCAGGTGATTAAACATGAGGTGTTCCTGGGCAGAGGATTCGTCGGACTCGTTCTCACCATCGCGATCATCTACTTCCTCTTTAGGCGTTTTGTATCACCGACCAAGGATCTGTCCGTCCCCGAGGATTACTACCTCCTGATCCTCTTGTTTCTGACGGTGCTTTTTGGGAGCCAGATGGACTGGGCCCGGCGATGGTACGAATACAGCGACCTGTTGCCTGACGATTACCGTGAGTACCTCATGAGTCTGCTCTTTATGCGACCGAAGCTGTCACCCAACCTGACCCTTGCCGGGCACAGCTTCATGCTGGTGCTACATGTGTTCTTTGCAAACCTGTTCCTCATGTTCTTTCCTTTCAGCCAGCTCATGCATTCCTTCATCGCGATGCCCATCAATAGATTGAGACGAGGTTGATACGAGAATGGACCAGAAGACACGGGACGAACTCCTCAAGCTCTTTCAGAGCAAGTTGAATCAGGCTATGCGGTTCTACCTCGAGACGTGCACCCGATGCGGCGTCTGTACCGAGGCCTGCCATGTGTACGCTTCGATGGGGCAAACCAAGTATATTGCAGCGTACCGGGCCGAAATCGTACGCCGAATCTACAAGAAATATTTCAAGGCACGCGGGAAGATCTGGCCCTCCGTCGGAGAATCCAAAGACCTGAGCGAAATGGCCCTGGAAGAGCTTTACGAGGCCGCCTATTCGTGCACGGGGTGCAGGCGCTGCATGGTCTATTGCCCCTTCGGCATCGATACCCAAATGCTGATGTCAATCGCCAAGCTGCTCCTGGTCGGTGCCAATGCAGAGCCCGAGATCCTGACCATGTTAGCGGACACCTCCATCGAGAAGGGCAAATCGCTAGACCTTTTTAAGGAGCATTTCCTGACCGGTATCAAGAACCTCGAAGCTGAGGTAGTCGAAAAGTGGAAGGGTGAGGCGGGGAAAACACCGATCCCGGTCGATGTGGAGGGAGCGGACTTGCTGTACGTGGCCCTGGCCGGGGCGCACTCGATCGTACCCGCCGCAGCCGTCTTCAACGCCGCGCGCGAGAACTGGACCCTGAGCTTTTTTGAGGCGGTCAACTTCGGCGCCTTCGTGGGGGACCCGACGCGCACAAAGCTGATTCTGGATCGGATCGTAAACGAGGCCAAACGCCTGCGTGTCAAGGAGGTCTGCATTTGCGAATGCGGGACCGCTTACCGGGTCATGAAACAACTAACCGGTAAGCAACCGTTCAAGGTTTCGTCCATTACCGAGGTTCACGCCCGTTACATTCGCGAAGGCCGAATCAAGCTCGATAAATCGAAATTCAAGCAAGGGATCACCTACCACGATCCCTGTCAGATTGCGAGGAATGGCGGTGTAATCGATGAGCCGCGTTACGTGCTCCGGAATCTCACGGACGATTACCGCGAAATGGCACCGGAGGTAACGTACAATTGGTGTTGTGGGGGTGGCGGTGGCTTGGTCGCACTAGGGGAAGAAAACTTGGATTTTCGCATGAAGTCGGCCAGAGTCAAAGCCGATCAGGTCAAGGAAACCGGAGCCAAGATCCTGGCAACGGCCTGTGAAAACTGCCACACCCAACTGAGCAATCTCAATGATCACTACGGCATGGGCGTTGACGTGCAGTTCCTGAGCTCCATGGTCGCCGACGCCCTGGTAAGCTGAGTAAGTGTCCGATCTTTGAGAGCCCGGTATTGGGTTAACTCTTAGGAAGGGGTAGGCTTGCCTTGCTCCCTACGGGGCAAGAGCTATTAGCTGCCCGTTCCTATGCTCTCTGAACGCACACAGACTTTTTGCTTTGCCGACACCTGCGAGGCAAAAAGGATCACTCTTCGGCCAAAAACTCATATATTATTGGGGGTTTTTCATTAGACGATAACTCTCTTATTCGAAATTCTATTCTACATCAAGAAAGGAGGAACACCCGTGGAAGCGAACAAGGAAAAGGCGGCATTCATTTGCGTGAAGGACACCATTGACGGTGCATATCCCTCCCTCGTGCTTGCAATCAATGCGGCCCGCCAGGGCATGGAGAGTAAGGTCTTCTATTCGTTCATGGGTTTGAACATGGTGCTTCAGGGCGGAGCCGAGAGGGCCAAGTACTTTCCCCCGGGCGTCATGGGGGCCATTCCGGGTATGACCACTCTCGCCACCGGGATGATGAAGAAGAAGATCGACAAGGCCAACATCCCGAGCCTGGGAGAATTACAAGAAGTGGCTCAGCTCGAAGGGGTCGAGCTCATCGCCTGCAAGATGACCGTCGACATGATGGACATCGATGAGGAAAAACTGATCGAAGATGTGGTCGTCTGGACGGCTGAAGATTTCCTGAAGTATGCCAAGGATTGTAAGATTTGCTTGTTCACGTAGCAGGGTGATCTCATGGGCTAATGAAACAAATTTGGCAATTATGGATCCAGAGGCTGGCAAGTACCGGCAGCCTCCCTTCCGACTCAGAAAGGCAACGGCTAAGTAAGGCCATCCTGGTCTTTCTGACGACCCTATACGCAATCCTGGGCATCCTTTGGGGTGCGGCTTATTGGGCCCTGGACCGGCCGTTTGCCGCCGCGGTCCCGACGAGCTACAGCATCCTGTCGATCGGCAACCTGCTGGTCTTCTTCCGACTGAAGCATTACGAGTTCTTTCGCGGCAGCCAGTTGGCGCTCATCCTCATCCTGCCCTTCCTGCTCCAATGGGGCCTGGGCGGCTTTGCCAGCTCCAGCGCCGTCATCATCTGGTCCATTCTGGCGCCCATCGGCGCCCTTATGTTTGCCGGGGCGCATCAGGCCATCGGATGGTTTCTCGCCTATCTCTTCCTAATGGCCCTTTCCGGCATCATCGACGTAACCCACGTTCACCTCTGCGAACCCCTTTCGCCTTTGGTTGCTGTCCTCTTTTTTGTGATGAACATTGTCGGCGTATCCTTCATCGCCTTTGTGTTACTCAGGTTTTTTGTGCGTGAACGCGAATTGGCCATGGAAGCTTTGGGTGAGAAACATCAACGGGTCAGCCTTGAGCGCGAGCGGCTCGATAAGATCAAGAATGTACTTTCCCGCTTTGTCCCGGAGACTGCCAAAAGCATGATTGAACAGGACCCCGAGAAGGCGTTGCTCGAAAAGTACATTCAGGACGCGACCGTGCTTTTTCTGGATATCGAAGGGTTCACGACTCTTGTCCAGAAGTATCCCCACGAAAGGATAAACCGAACGATTGAATCTTATTTTTCCATGTTCTTCGATCTGATCCAGAAGGCCGGCGGAGACGTCAATGAAACCGCCGGCGACGGTATGATGGTCATTTTTCTACACCCGGACTCCAAGCAACACGCCCGGAATGCCGTTCAGGCGGCAGTCGACATCAAACGCACGTGCGAAGCATACACTGAGCGCCGGGATCCGGATTTATTTCCCATACGCGTCAACACCGGAATCAGCTCTGGGGAGGTTTACCTGGGATCCACGAAGATGAGGGGCACCGAACGTGATCGCTGGACGTTCACCGCGTCCGGGCCTGTCACCATCCTGGCGGCAAGGCTCTCACAATACGGCCGCGGCGGCCAAATCCTGGTGGGGGCGGAAACGGCCAAACGGTTAGACGAACGATTTCAGCTCACCTCCGTGGAAAACGTTTCGCTCAAGAACATCCAGGATCCGGGCAGGGTATTTCAGGTCAATGCCTGATAAGAGTGACGGTTGCTTCGGAGGCGTCCCGTCGCCGAACCATGGCGCCGATTCTGCACCGACGTGCTCGGAGCTGGATCGAATAGATGAACGCAGAAAAAATCGGAAAGATCCTAGGCAGAACACAAGGCGGCCTGTTGCTGATCGGCCTCGGGCTGCTTGACAAGGGAGAGTGCACCTGAGGGTCTAGTCGCCGCCATACGAAAGGTGGCGCAAGGCGGCAAATACGTTAGTGACTCCCTCGCCGAAAAATTGGCCTCCGAGTTGGGCCCAGATGTCGAAAGGCCGATCCACGAAAGGCTCTCCGATCGTGAATATCAAGTCATTTTGATGCTCGCCGCCCGGAAGACGGTCAAAGAGATTGCCGACGAACTATCCCTGAGCGTGAAAACGATCAGCACCAACTGCACGCGTGCCCTCAGCAAAATGGGATTGAAGAACAATGCGGGTATCGCACGTTACGCTGCAAAGCACGGACTCATCGATTAGACCATGTAGGACAAATCCCGACAGCCGCAAAGCCCCCACTCCATTTCCATCGATGCGGCACAAGGATTGCAGTTTTTACTGCAGAGCGGTTGCTTAAAGTGCGCCGAGATTCATTTGATGAGAAAAAGAGGCCAAGATGGAAGATCGTAGTAAACGTCGACGGTTCCCGATCGTAAATAAATCACTCCAATATCGGTTCCTGGCGATGATTCTCAGTTACGGATTCATCGTGATCCTTTTCTCTGCCTTGGCCTTCCTTGCCCCTGAGATCATCAAGATGCAGGACGAATCCCTGACGATGGAGGCTAGAGCGCTCGCTGCCGATCGGATCATCACCCTGCATACGCGGGTTTGGCTCACTGCCCTGGCGATTGTCTTCATCCTTGGGATTCATTCCTTTTATGCCTTCCATCGGGTCGTCGGTCCGCTCTATCGACTGACCCGAGCTCTTGACCGGGTGGGGGGCGGAGACCTAAGTTTCGAAATCAGGCTGAGGAAAAAAGATTACCTTCATCATGAAGCGAGTGTTTTGAACGCGATGATTCAAAGGCTTTGCGGAAAATTAGGCCAGATTCAGCAGTCAGGCAGGGACGCCCTCTATTCTTTAGAGAATCTGGAAGAGAACCTGGGGAAGGGGGCCAGCGAGGCGCAGGATCTGGCAGGCCTCTTAAAGGCGCATCGCGAGCATCTCCAGACCCTTCTTGATTCCGCCGAATATTTTCAGCTCCAAAGGGATAAAAATTAAGGACCTTCCTGGAGCGTACCCTAGGGCATGATCCGCCTGCTCCCGTGCCCGACGAATTCCAACATATCGATGTCGGCAAAGTTGGTTTGGGAATCTGCTTGTTTTGCTTCGTCCTCATCGATCTCAAGAACCGTTAGAAAGGCATCAACGACATTCCGATCAAAATGTGGTCCGGTCTCTTGTTTGATCAGCTGGATCGCGTCGCCCCTCCTCATTCCAGGTCTATAGGGCCTATCCGAAATCAGAGCGTCATAAACGTCTGCGACGGCCAAAATGCGAGCCCCCAGGCTGATCTCCTCTCCGGAGAGACCATCCGGATATCCATCACCATCTAATCGCTCATGGTGTTGGCGAACGATAGCGACAATATCAGCATAGACCCTGATCGGTTCCAGGATGCGGGCGCCTATCGTTGTATGCTCGCGAATGACGTCAAATTCCTCGTCGGTTAGCTTACCCGGCTTATCCAAAATGCTTGCCGGGACTCCGATTTTCCCAATGTCGTGGAGCAATCCCCCCCGATGCAGTCTCTCCAGCCCCTGCTCCGGCAGCCCCAGGCTGTTCCCGATCTTCAAGGCTATCTCGGTGACCCGTTCGGAGTGACCGGCCGTCCAGGGTGACTTGGCATCCACGGCCCTCGCAAGGGCCGTCAAGGTTCCCAAGTTAAACTCTTCCAATTCTTCCAAGAGTTGTGCATTTGTCAGTGCAACTGCCACCTGATTGGCGATCTGGCGCGCTCGGCTAATGTCGTCCTGAACAAAATGCGAATCGGCCTGGGTTCCAAAGGTGATGATCCCGGCAAGGACCTCCTTAAGAAAGATCGGTAAAATCAAGAACGATTCGATCCCTCCTACCATCTGTCTTGCAAGATAATCGGGATGACCATGCGCAACGTCAACCATGAACCACTCGGGATTCTGCCGAAGCAACTTGAGATCACGCTCTGTCAACCGATGAACCTGGGTCAACTCTACCGCATCGGGTGTTTGACCCTGCACATAAGTCCGAGCATCCCCTTGTCCACGGGCATCCACCAGGGTGACAGCGCAAAAACCGTAGCTAAAGAAATCTCCTACCTGCTTCAGTAATTCATCCACAATTCTTTCAGTATCCAAGGAGGAAAGGATGGCGCGGTCTATTTCGGCCATCGTTTTCAGGGCGTTGAACTGCGCTTTAAGGGTCGTGCCCATGGCGTTAAACGACTTGGCGAGTTCCTCAAACTCGTCACCCGTGTTGAGAACCACCTTTTGGTCGAAATCCCTTTTCGCGATGGACCTGGTTCCCTCTGTCAGCTTTTCGAGCGGGACAAGACTCCGTCGGATTTGGATGCTGCTGAGGAGCAATACCGTCAAGATGGCCATCACCAGAACCAAAAGGAATGTCTTTTTGAAATCCGTTACCGGCAAAAAGACGTCAGATTTTGAGATGCTCAGCACCACGGTCCATTTCGGAGAACAATAAGCGTACCTAAGAAAGGTGGACCAGTAGCTTGCGAAATATTCCTTCTGGGCACTTCTCCATTCGAGACTGCCTACTGAAGAGTGATTCAGTTCCGCGTCTAACTTCTCAACGAATGATGGAGAAACGGGGATGGAAGTATAGATGACGTTGTTTGAAGAGTTGAGGACAGAAAGCTCCGTCATATTGGGGAGTGTATCACTTTCAGCAATACCCCACAGATATGGAGTATTTATTTCAGCCCACAAAACCCCTCGTTTCAAGTCGTCGGGATCAACGGCCTTGACCATATAGATCCGGGGTCGTGACCGTTGGCCGGTTTTTTCCAGAATGGCCGCCCTGCCGGTTCTAAGATGCTCCAATTCCCTTTGAGTTAGCTCAAAGGGGCGCAGGGTGTCGCCAAATACGACTTCAGCCACCTTACCTTTGACAAGGGCTAACGCCCTGAACCGCTTTGCCAAGCGATCACCGCGGCCATTCAATTCCCCGCTGTCTGAGCCCCCAGGGCTCACCCTCTCGCCCGAAACGATCAAGTCCAGTTCGGCTTCCAGGAACGACAATCTTTCGACAAGGCCCATCCCAAGGGCTTTGCTCGCCTGGTGGAGCCGCCTTTGACTTTGCTGATTGAGCTGTTTGACGACGTGGGTGAATGAAAGGATCGCCAAGGCGGCGATAGGCACCATGGCCGTGACGATAAACAGGACGAAGATGCGCCTGCTAACCTTGCTCCTGAAAGACAGTGAGGTGTTAATCAACATACGTCGAGTATCTAATATTCGGCAGCCGTGCCGATGTACGCTCCATCGTTGGCCCGGATGATATCATCGTGGCTGTCTTTGGCGGTGAGGGGTGGTTTGCTTTTCCCGTCTGGGCCCATACTGTATAGATCGAAGTCGGAATTCAACGGCACGAGGGACCTGTCCTTGCGCACCGGACCCAACCCGCTCACGGTGGCAAAATTCAGGTACTGATAAGGGTTGCCCCAGGGATCCAAGAGGCCCGCCCGGCCAATGTCACCCAAGGTATTGGGAAGGCCGCCGCCGCCGCCATCAAACGCAAGGATCTCTTTTTCAAGTGTCTCGATTTCAGCGATGGCCTTGATGATTTTGGCCTTGCCGAGATAGCTCGAGAAGGCAGGTATGGCGATACCGGCAAGGGCACCAATGATGGCAACGGTGACCATCAGCTCGAGGAGGGTGAAACCGTTAGACTTCCTTGGTGGATTTCGGTGGGATTCTTGACCTGGTCTGTGCGCGCTGGCTAGACGACGCATTCTTTTCCTGTAGAATAGTCCCATCTAATGCGTTGGCCCTTTTCGCGATCATCAGCTAAATTCAAAAATTTCAGCCACATACCTGAAAATCAATAAAAGAGGAGCGGCGCTTTCACTGGCTATTCGGTGCTCGCCTCGTTCTTCAGATTGGAAGGCAGCTGGGCAGGGAAGCTTGGAATTCAAGTTGACGCTGCCCCTCATGTCCAGATTTTACTCATCTGCCAGAAACTACGCAGTTCGCCCTCTTATTGATCGGCACCAAATCACAGAGCTTTAGCTTTATGGATAGCGACCTCCCGAGCGAGGAGCCGATTCCTCATCGCAGAGGGAAAGAAGGCGTTATAACCGCATGAAATGTCATGGTATTCATTTTGCCATGGCCGGGCATGCTTCTTGCTTTATTGATGTATTGGATCGGTATTTTTCTCTCGCTGAGGATACAGGAAATTCGAGGTCAAGAAGGGCTCGAGTCCTGACATCAGTTCTCTGGCATCGAATTAATCGGGAGACTCGGAAGACCGCAAACAGGCACCAATTCCATTGAAACTCAGAAAACTGCACCCAGAACTCCTGAAGAGCAAGGTGGCCAGGCGAATTTTGACTCTTTTCGTCCTCTGCGCCCTTATCCCGATTTCATCTCTTGCGCTCATCACGTTTAGACAGGTCACGGAACAGCTTGAAACCCAATCCCGGAAGCGCCTGCATGAATCATGCAAGGCGCTTGGAGTCTCCATTTTCGAGCGCTTGACCTTCCTGGAGAATGAATTGAAGATCCTCGCCACCGTCATCGGCTCCAGTCCTGGAAGTTGTATGCCTCCGGCTGCCGACGGGCACTACCAAAACCTTGGCAAACGATTCAAGGGGCTCGGGGTTTATCGCGATTCGGCACCCGTGCAGCCCCTTTTGGGGATCCCACCGCAACCGATAGCGCTTTCGGAAGCGCAAGGACGCCATCTCCGAACCGGCAAAGCCCTGGTCTTGACATGCCCTGATGAAGATGGAGAAAACGGATATAGCATCCTCATGGTCCGAGCCCTTGATGTTTCCGATCTCGGCCGTGGTCTCCTCGTGGCCCAGATCCATGCCCCCTATCTTTGGGGCCTTTCGGAATACAACACCCTTCCCAGTATGACCGAGCTTTGCATCTTAGACGAATCTGAAAATGTCATATTCTCAACACTCCCCGCGAAGGCGTCACTCGATCGAGCATTGAGATCTGAAACGAATCAGTCCACCTCGGGCTCATTTGATTTGAAATATGGGGACGATAAATACATCGCAAGCTTTAGATCGGTTCCACTGAAATTCAATTTTTTCGTTCCAGGCTGGAAGATCATTCTGACGCAAAGAAAGGAGTACATTTTCTCTTCCCTGGTTCACTTTAAGACCATATTCCCCGCCATCATTCTCCTCTCTCTTTTTGTCGTATTTCTCCTGAGCCTCATCCAGATTCGAAAGACGATGATCCCGTTGGAGAAGCTGCGGGACGGAGCAAGACGAATCGGTTCAGGAGAATTCGATGCAGTGGTTCACGTGGAGAGCGATGACGAGTTTGAAGAAGTCGCTGAATCCTTCAATACGATGACGAAACAACTCGGGGACCAGTTTGCAGCCCTAAAAACGATGGCCGAGATCGATAGAGCGATCCTGTCTTCTCTAGACCGAAGGAAGATTGTCGAGACGGTGCTGTCCAGGGTACGAGCTTTTTTGCCTTGTGATTACGTCACATTCAGCCTGTTTGAGTTTGACTCCATCGCTAGCGGTCAAAACTATATAGGCAAAAAGACTCCCAACAGGCCGTACCTGGCCGAACCATTCCATCTCACCTCAGAGGAGAGAAAAGAACTCCCTAATGATCCGGACATTCAATTGGTTGAGATGGAGTTGGCTCGGGCGCCATATCGTGGCCCTCTCGAAAACCAAGGGGCCAAATGGATCCTCGTCCTGCCCATCATGTTTGAACAAAGACTACTGGGAATTATCGCCCTGGGATATCTCCAGAGGCCTCAACAGAGTCAGGAGGATGAACGGCGTGCCCGGCAGTTTGCCGATCAGGTAGCCGTTGCCATGGCCAATGCCCACCTGATCGAGGCGCGGGAACGCGCCGAGAGGGCCCTCCAACAGGTAAATGCTGAACTGGAACAACGAGTGAAAGACCGGACTTCCGAACTCACGTCGGCGAACGAGAACCTTCGGCGAGAGGTCAGGACACGAAAACGAACCGAGCTGCAATTGCAGGAGGCCAAGAATGTCGCGGAGATGGCCAATCGCATAAAGTCTGATTTTCTTGCCAACATGAGCCATGAGCTTCGGACTCCCCTGAACGCGATCATCGGCTTCAACGAGATGCTCGTAGACAAAAAACTCGGGGATTTGACTGAGTTACAGTTAGATATGCTCAAGGATATGCTCGAAAGCAGCTACCATCTCCTCTCGCTTATCAATGACATTCTTGATTTGTCGAAAGTCGAGGCGGGCAAGCTGGAATTGTCCACGACGGAGACCAATCTGGAGGACCTCCTCTCCAGGAGCCTGGTGATCGTCAAAGAAAAGGCCGTAAAAGATAACATCAAACTGAACATCGACGCCAAGAACCTGCCAGCCACGATAGAGGCTGACGAGCGGAAGCTCAAGCAGGTCATCTATAACCTCCTTTCGAACGCGTTGAAGTTCACCCCGGAAGGCGGTTCGGTGAGTTTAAAGGCCCGCAACCTGCTATTGGTCAACGGTCATTTCGAAACGCCGGAAGGAGAACGATTCGATTTGGAGGACATTAAAGAGGATCTAAAGGAAACTCAAAACACGAAATTCTTGATGATCTCAGTCGAGGATACGGGTATCGGCATCAAGTTGGAGGATCAGGCCCGTGTATTCAACCCCTTCGAGCAAGTAGAAAGCTCGATGAGCAGAAAATACCAGGGCACGGGATTGGGACTCCCTTTGACAAAAAAACTCATCGAATTGCATGGTGGGCGCATCTGGTTGGAAAGTCCGGGTGAGGGCAGAGGGAGCACATTCACATTCGTCATACCGACTTGACTGCGAAAAAACAGAGGCCCAGGCCATCCTGAGGGCCCCTTCACGGCGGATATCTTCCAACACCTCAAAGCGGAGCCAGACCGACACCCTCACAGACATCAAAATCCGTGTGGGCACCTTCGGAAACGAATTGTTATCCAGGCGTATCCTGGATAAGATCAAGAAGCATTACTCTCAACCGGGCGAAGACGCTCGATCCGAAGGGTATGGTAACAAGAGAATCTGTCTCTGCTTTTCCTCGAACCTCGTGCCTCAGACCTCGATCCTGAAACTTCATGCTCCCTTTCCTTCATTCCGCTTCAAGGAGCCGGTCAAAGGCCTGGGTAATCGTCGCCACCTCCTCCTTGCCCAACCGCAGATCGCCGGCCGCCACATTGGACTCAGCCTGTTCGGCATTGCGCGCTCCCACAATCGCGGCGGTGATGCCGGGCTGTGCGAGACACCAGGCCACAGCGACCTGTCCCAGGGTGGCATCGTGGCTATCCGCGATCGGTGCGACAACCCTCGCAAGCACCTCGTTCACCGACTCCAGCTTCTCGCCTTTGAACCAGGGATTGCCTTCGCGGATGTCCCCATCACCAAACGTATGACCCGGCTTGATCTTTCCCGTGAGAAGCCCCTGATACATGGGACTGTAACAGATCACCCCAATGCCCTGTTCCCTGCAAAAAGGCATGATCTCCTTCTCGATGTCCCTTGAAAGCAGGCTGTAGGGGGGCTGAAGGCTTGTCAGTGGCGCCACGGCCGTGCAGCGCTCCATCAGCGGTTTGTCGAAGTTACAGACGCCAAAGGCGCGGATCTTACCCCGATCACGTAATTCCAGTAAGGCCTCCATCATCTCCTCTTCCGGCGCCGTGAAATCAGGCCAGTGGCACTGGTAGAGGTCAATCACATCGACCCCGAGGCGTTTCAGACTTCGATCACACTCCTCGAGGATGGAGTGCTTGCGCCCATTCTTGAATACCTTGAAACGCCTCCCTTGGAGATCTTCTGTCTCGAAACGCAGCTCCCCTTCCTCAAGGTCCCAGCGGAGGCCGAATTTCGTGGCGATGACGACATCGTTGCGCCGCCCCTTGATCGCCTTTCCAACCAGTTCTTCACTGAGACCAAAGCCGTACATAGGCGCCGTGTCGAGGGCGTTGATCCCGCGATCCAGAGACGCCCGAATAGCCGCCTCCGGCTCGTTTCCCGTCACCCCGCCCCACTTCCATCCACCAAGGGCCCACGTCCCCAGGATAACGCGACTGACCTCCAGCTCTGACTTTCCCAGCTGCACGTATTCCATACTATACCTCCCTCCTTTCCTCCATTCGCTGCCGGCAGACTCAGCGTCGCCTCCCCTGTCAGACCGCTTGAGGGCTCACACGCCTTTTCACGAACGGCGCTAAGAGTACGCCATATTCCGCGGTCGGGCAACAGAATCATGATCCCCCCACCAGACACCTCTTCCTCCGCCTCCTCAGATCCACGAAAACGGCCCTTACGGCTTTTATCACTACAATAATGTAAACTATTATAATTAAAGTTACATAAATGTATATCTAGAAATTTGCAAATTGCGCCCTTTTTCAAAATCAAAAGAAATGATTCCAGGATGTTAGGTGAGATCTCGCGTTCATGCTGATTTTGGCACAGCGCTTGCCCTAGTGAACCGCTCATTGATTCACGAAGGACAACAAAATCAGAGGGAGGAAGATAGATGCATACACGCACCAGGAACAGGGCTTCTGCGAAGCCGGAGGTTCTTCGACAGGACTTGAATCGGACATCTCACGGAAAGGAGGTCGCATCATGAAGAAGATCGAGGCGATCATCAAACCGTTCAAACTGGATGAAGTCAAGGAGGCCTTAAGCGGCCTCGGTGTGAAGGGCATGACCGTTACCGAAGTCAAGGGTTTCGGCCGGCAGCGAGGGCACAAGGAGACCTACCGCGGTGCCGAGTACCAGGTCGATTTCGTACCAAAGATCAAACTTGAAGTGGTCCTGGAGGCCTCCTTGGCCGCTGAGGCCGTCAAGACGATCCAAGAAAGGGCCAAGACAGGCCAGATCGGGGACGGCAAGATCTTCATGCTGCCGGTGGAGGAGTCGATTCGAATCCGGACCGGCGAGACGGGCAAGGACGCCATTTAGAAAGGGAGGTACACGCAGATGAAAGCGACTCTTCTATGCGCGCTCAGCGCGTTGATTGTGGTCAGTCGGGCTTGGGCCGGCGACGAGCCGCCCTCGGTCACCGGCAATAAGGAGGCCATCGACCTGGTGCAGTCCCATTTGGACTATGTCTGGACTTTGGTGGCGGCGGTTCTCGTGTTTTTCATGCAGGCCGGGTTCGCCATGGTGGAGGCCGGGTTCACCCGCGCCAAGAACGCCATTAACATCATGATGAAGAACCTGATGGATTTTTCGATGGGCTCGCTTTCTTACTGGGCCCTGGGCTTCGGCCTCATGTTTGGGGTGTCGAAGTCGGGCTGGATCGGGACGTCCGGCTTTTTTCTGAGCGATTTCCACGCCGGAGGCGACCCTTGGGTCCTGGCCTTTTGGATGTTTCAGGTGGTCTTCGCCGCCACGGCCGCGACCATCGTCTCCGGCGCCATGGCCGAGCGGACTAAGTTTTCAGGCTACCTCCTTTACAGCATCTTTATCAGCGGACTGATCTATCCCATCTTCGGCAGTTGGGCCTGGGGCGGCCTCTACAAAGGAGGCGGGTGGCTGGAAAACTTGGGCTTCATCGACTTTGCAGGCTCCACCGTGGTCCATTCGGTCGGCGGCTGGGCCGCCCTGGCCGGGGCCATCGTCCTGGGGCCACGCCTCGGGAAGTACACCAAGGAAGGCGGCATTCGCCCGATCCTCGGCCACAACCTGCCCTTGGCCGCTTTGGGGGTCTTCATTCTCTGGATGGGGTGGTTCGGGTTCAACCCCGGCTCCACGACCGCGGGAAATAAAGACATTGCCATGATCTTTGTCAACACCAACCTGGCCGCCGCCGCCGGGGCGGTGCTCGCCATGTTGACCTCCTGGATCAAATTCGGCAAACCTGAAGTGGGCATGAGCCTCAACGGCGCCCTAGCGGGGCTGGTCGCCATCACAAGTCCTTGTGCCTCAGTCTCGCCCCTCAGTTCCGTCATCATCGGCGCAATCGCCGGCATCATCGTCGTCCTCTCGGTCCTCTTCTTTGACCGCATCAAGGTCGACGACCCCGTCGGCGCTATCTCGGTCCACGGCGTCAACGGTGCCTGGGGCACCCTGGCGGCCGGCATTTTTAACATGGGCGGGACATCGGCCAAGATCATCGGTGTCCAGCTCCTCGGGATCGGGACGGCCTTTGTCTGGACGTTCACCACGGCCTTTCTCCTGTTCAAGCTCATCGACGTGACAATCGGTCTTCGGGTTACGGCCCAAGAGGAGGCCGAGGGATTGGACTATGGTGAACACGGAGGCAACGCCTACCCGGATTTTGCTGTCTCAGCCTACGCCCAGCAGTAAACCGGAGAGCGGCTTGCGGCCCACTCTCACTCTTCGGATATGCAGGTTGATCGGAGGTCTTTTCGGCCAGCCTTGCCGCCTAGGAGTTCTCAAACCTCTGCGATGACGTCACCGGTTTGCGAGGAGTCATAACCGGGAAGGCTTGCGAGTTCCTCTCGTAGACGATTTGTTTGCAGGGTATCCAGGATGATTCTGATGGCGGGGTGATCCATGAGGTCACAAGGGATGACCAGGTCGCAACGGGCCGCCTCGAGCGGAACGAATCCCAGACCGAAGGGAGCGGCCACGGCCCTGAGGCCCAAGGCCGCGTCGGCCGAACGATCGGCCACCATCTGAGCCCCTTCGAGATGGCTCGATACGAGATTCGCGTAACCGGCTATGTGCTCAGGTGATACCCCGGCGCGGTCCAGATAATCATCCAAGAGGGTCCGCAGGGCCGCGCCGGGCTCACGATTGACGAGGCGCACGCCTGCTTGGGCCAGATCGGCTGCGGTTCTGATCGCCAAGGGGTTATCAGGAGCGACCATCAAACCCTCCTCAACCCGGGAAAACCCTACGAGGAGCGCCTTCGACCCCAGGAGCATCCGCTTTGCCAACCGGACGTTCGATTCCATGGTCCCGGTGTTGTGCAGGTGGGTTCCGGCAAGATGAGCACGGCCTGCCGCCAGCAGCTCCAAGGCACGGTGACTTGATGCAAACCGCCAGTGGACACTGATCTCCGGGGCGTTGCGTAAGACGTGTTCCCTCAAGATCGAGAAGGCCGGGTCACAACCCAACAGAAAAACCGACCTTTCAGGGACTTCCTCCGAGCAAAGCAAACGCACCCTGGACCCGTTCGGCTCGAGCAGGCCTTGCGCCGCCTGGAAACCGTCATTCAGGGCGTGCTTGCCCGCCAGGGAATAGGCGGTAAGGCGTCCCCTCACCTTGGCCACCGCGACGCGGGGGCTGTCCTCGTTCGGTTTGTCGGAGACCGTGACCGGCTGTGCCTCCTCGGAGGTGTGTTCGGAGAAAAGATCCTCCACCTTGCACCCCAAATGCCTTGCCAACTTCAGCGCTACCGCCGTATTGGGCAGATACCTCCCCGACTCGATGTCGTAGATGGCCTGCCGCCTTACGCCCACCCATTCCGCCAGTTGGCCTTGCGTCAGCCCCCTTGACTGCCGCATCGATTTGAGGTGACACACCAAGGGTTCGGACCGTCTCTTCATGGCATCTCTCTCCACACCGATCCTTCCGCGTAAATAAACTGTCGCAAAGCCCGCTGCTCGGAGGATGATCCAAAACCGCTCATCTGCTGTTCGACAGGCCGTTCGGCAGGCTCACGGTCCTGAGCTGAGTCGAAGGACTCACGGCCTGAGCGACGCCGAAGGGATGATCTATCTTCATCGCTCGTCACTGGGGAGTCGTCAAGGCGCAAACGGTGGAAGGCCGTGACGGCGGGCAACAGCACCAGGCTCCAAAGGGATTTGCGCTGCATGCTTCTCCTCCTTTTATGCTCCCAGTCAGGGTATCATATTGGGTCTTTGAAACACCTCCACGGACGAAACACGTTTCGACGAATTTCAAAAGACGAAACGGTGCCCCCGGCATGTCGCTCTATTCTTCTTCCTGCTCGAAGACGCCGCGTGAGACGGCAACGCTCTTGACCAAGGCATAGACCGGCTTTCCGGGCCTGAGGTCGAGATCCCCCTTGGCCCGCACCGTAATCCTGGCCAACAGCGGGACTCCGATGTTCAAACGCACATCCACCAAAGGGCCGCGATGCGCAAGTATCGTTTCGACTGTTCCCGGAAGGATGTTTTGAATGGTGGTTCGGCATGGCTCGACCAAGGCGATGCCCACATCACCGGCTTCAATGCGGACGCGCGTTTGCGCCCCTTTGGGGAGATCAAAGTGCGGGACCTTCAGCATGCCGCCGGGAAAGCGAAGATGCGTCAATCCATTGAGATGATTCTCGACCACCGTCCTGATCACCGCCCCATAGTTTGAAACGCCGGTCACCCCTTGGAGGTCGATCCGGCTCATGAGGTCTTCGATCCTGCCTGCAGCCACGACCCGACCCGATTCCATCACCAGGATGCTGTCGGCCAGGTTGAGGATTTCGTTCAAAGAGTGGCTGACGTAGAAGATTGGAATCGACAGCTCCTTGGACATCCGTGCAATAAAGGGCAGTACTTCCGACTTGCGCGCCCTGTCGAGGGAGGCAAGCGGCTCGTCCATGAGCAGCAATGAAGGACTGGCCAGCAGTGCCCGGCCGATGGCGATCCGTTGTTTCTCTCCGCCGGAAAGCTTGGCCGGCCGGCGGCTGAGCAGTTGCCCGATACCCAGGAGTTCGACGACCTGATCGAATTTCAGATAGCGTTCCGAAGGCGGGGTAAGCCGCATGCCGTACGTCAGGTTGGAGCGGACCGAGAGGTGAGGAAACAGGCGGCCGTCTTGGAAGATATAGCCGATCCGGCGCCTTTCGGGTCGGACGTCAATCCCTCTGGCCGAATCGAAGAGCCGCTGCCCGTTCACGAGGATGTGCCCTTTGTCAGGGCGAACAAGCCCGGCGATCATGTTGACAAACGACGTCTTCCCGGCGCCGGAGCGCCCGAATAAGGCTGTGATCCCCACCTCTTCCGAACGAAACGCCGTATCGACAAAAAAATCGCCCTGTCTCTTTTCGACCCGCACATCGAACATGGGTCAGCCTCTAAGGCGAACAGCAAAGCGCCGTGCCAGCAGTTCGGAGCCAACCAGCGCAACTAAGGAAGTCGCTACGCAGATAAGACACAACCGCATAGCGCCCAGCTCGCCCCCGGGAACCTGGGTGAGCGTGTAAAGGGCCAAAGGGAGGGTCTGAGTCTCACCCCGGATGTTCGATACGAACGTGATCGTCGCGCCGAATTCACCCAGACTGCGGGTAAACGCGAGGATGAGCCCTGCGATAATGCCTGGGGTGACCAAAGGAAGCGTGATGGTGAAAAACACACGCAGCGGTCCTGCGCCGAGGGTGCGGGCGGCATACTCCAACTTTTGATCCACCCCTTCGAAGGAAAGCCGAACTGCACGCACCAAGAGGGGAAAGCCCATGACTGCCGCCGCCAGGGACGCCCCTTTCCAGTTGAAGGCCAAGCTGATCCCCAGGGTTTCGTGGAGCCACTCCCCGATGATGCCCTTGCGGCCGAAGACGACCAGCAACAGGTAGCCGATGGCGACAGGCGGCAACACGAGCGGTAGATGGACGAGCCCGTCCACGAGGGTCTTGCCCGGGAATCTCAGGCGCGCCAGGATCCAGGCAAAGAGGATTCCCACGGGCAGGCTGCCCGCCACTGCCCAACCGGAGACCCAAAGGCTCAACCGAAACGCCTCAACTTCGATCGGAGTCAGGCCCAGCACATTCATCAGCGTACCTTGAAGCCGTAGTTCTCGAAGATCGCCTGCGATGTAATCGTTCGGAGGAAATCCAGAAATCCTTCGGCATTCGGGGACCTTCGGCCGGCAACGATCGCCACGGGATAGACGATGGGAGCGTGGCTGCCTTGCGGAAAAAGGCCCACGACCTTGGCCTTGCCACTCATGGCCGCATCGGTGGCATATACGATACCCAGGGGCACCTCGCCACGCTCAACCAGCGCTAATGCCGCCCGAACGTCTTTCGCACGCGCCACTCTGCCCGCGACTGCTTGCCATACGCCCAACTTTTCCAGGGCCTGCCTGCCGTACATGCCGGCGGGCACGTGGTCGGGGTCGCCCATGGCCAACCATCCGTCTTGCAGTCGTTTTGCGAGCTCGAAGCTGGGGTGGACATCGATTTGGGTGATCTCGCTGTCGAGAGGGGCGATCAGGACAATGCTGTTGCTCAGGAGGTCCAACCGCGTAGCCGAATCGATCAGGCCTTCTTCCTCCAGATAGTCCATCCACTCCTTGTTGGCTGAAATGAAGACATCGGCCGGAGCCCCGTTCTCGATCTGCTTGGCCAGGGTCGAGGAGGATGCAAAGGCAACGACGATTCTTAGATGTCGTTCAGCGGTAAGGAGACGGACGATCTCGGTTACGGCATTGGTCGTCGACGCCGCGGCAAAGACCGTGATGGAATCTGAGTCCGCCGCCGCGACCACGCCGGGCGATCCGAAAAGCAAGATTGCGCACCATACGGCCCAACAAGGCCAAGCCCGTTTCATCGGTCTTGCTCCTCTTCTATCGAGGTCGCCGCCCGACATATCCGACCGTCTTGGCGTTGACGCGATGGGGTTTTTCCTTTGCCTTCCCGCCGGTATTTTGGTTGACCGATGTCATTTAAAAACGACATATGACGCTTAAATGAATACGATATCGATCTTTCGGATGTCAAGCGTTGTTTTTGATAAACCCATGTCAAAGATCAGAGCGATGACTTCAACACGCGTTCTTTTCGGGCACAGCGACGTCCCACATGTAATCTCCTGGTCGTCCCGTCATAAGGTGTTTTTCTTAGTCATTATGCGTCTTTTCTAGCCATTTTTATTTTTTGCCCAATTTATAAAAAATAGTATTGACAAAATACCACTTATAGACATAGAAAACCTATTGCGTGAGTTCGATGTCCCTGTGCTATGCGATCCATTTCACGGCTGAGTTACCAAGGTTACGAATCCAGGCTGCCCAGCCCTGGCCCTTGGTATCCATTCATTTTGGGGTGAACAAAATGACCGGCTCGGGCCCACGGACTCGCGCACCTTACCCCCCACTCTGCCCCAGATGATGCTCCATTTACGGAGACTGTGTATATGATGGCTTCCCGGATGCTCCTGAGGCCGATTTTCCGGCGGCTTCTAAAGAAGGCCTAAGGCTATCTTGAAAGGAGCTGGAACCCCTGCTCATTTCAGGACATTAGAATGTCTCAGTGGTTGCGACGTCCGATCCGACGCCGCAGGTGAGATCTGTTAACCATTAACCGGGAGTGCTTCCCATAAGGAGGAGTCTATGGCCAAGGAGAAGGACGAGAAGAGATGCCAGGGGCAGCACG
>CAZAGT010000006.1:0-40557 GCA_964484515.1 uncultured Desulfobacteraceae bacterium
GTCCCCGGTTTCGGAAGCTTTGCATATGGACATTTTCCATCAGCCTCAGAGAAATAGGTTTTTCGACAGCTTCGCTACCGTTTGGCATTTTCAAATTTTTAACGGGTGTTCAGGTATCAGAGACCTCATTTGACGAGGTTTCATTCGAGATGGACTGAACTCGATGAAGATCAAAACCCGGATACCATAGGTGATGAGTTACCCTTTGTCCATACGTTTTGCGATTGCCCGAAAAAAAGCCTCCGAATTTGTAGAATCTGCCATATATGCCGATAATCCCTCAGGTTTTGGTCGACCAGAGTCATATCTGCGACGGCCCGCAACTGGCACGATGAACGCAGGTTTCCATCCATTCATAAACTGCTTGCACTTTGGGATTTGTTTCCATTATATTCCTGGCCTATCAACAATGGGTCCAGGCGATCTCACCTGAGACTTGAGGGGAAGAGAGACGAATGAATAACAAGAAAGGCCACCCGAACCAGAGAACGCATCCGAGATTCCGCGTGAAGGAAGGCGCGTACGCTGTCCTGCGGCCCCAGTTCACGCAGCTCGGACCGATCCTCGATATCAGCCGGGGAGGTCTTGCATTTTCCTACAATTTGACCGGTAAGCCCACAAACGGATCATTTGAATTAGATATCTTCTTGATCGGTCATGGTGTTTTGGTGGAGAGAGTTCCCTTTCGCGTCATTTCGGATCGCAAGCTGATCGCAAGACCGCAGCATAACAGCCTGCTGCGGCGAAGATGCGGAGTGCAGTTCGGGAAGCTTACCCATTCCCAGTCCCAGCAGATGGAAAAATTCATGCAGCACCTCGTTATCCCTGATTCGGGGACGCGTCGACTCGTTGGCGGTGGCCCCTTCCACTGATCGAGACTCGATCGAACTCATTTGACAAGGTTCAGAATCCGGATTCGCGGCCCTGATCTTGATAGTGCGCCAGGAGGTGAGGATGAAAGGCCTACAAATTAGTGTCTATAAATCGGGTCAGGATACGCCCGAAAAGGTCATTTCCATGCCGATAACATCGCTTCATTTCGCGGTAACGCTTCTTCCCAAGAAGATCAAGTCCTCTCTAGAGCGGGAGGGGATCGACTTGACGCGTTGCAGTGAACTAACCAAGGAGAAAGACCTCAAAGGGACCTTGATTGAGATTGAGAACCCGAATGAGAAACTGGTCATCGGCATTGAGTAACCCTGCCCACCCCTACGATCGACAGCCCCGCCCCGCCCCGAAGTGCACTTGACACCGATCCTCCTTTTTCCTAAGCTCCTGTCAACCTGCATACCCATTCGAAAGCGCGACGTTCTATCGCGTTTTACGAAAGACATACGCATGCAATACCAAGAGCGGCATGAGAGCGGTCCTCTCTCCGTGAAAGGAGGCGGATTATGGGCCTGGGCAAACTCGCGGTCGCGTTTTTCTTCTCCGTCTTCATCCTGTTACCACTCCAGGCACTCCCATCCGAGCTTCCACCCGTCAGGATCGGTGTATTGTACCCCCTTACCGGCAAGATGAGTGCTGTAGGCCGAGAGGCGCTAAGGGGGGCCCAAATCGCTGCCGACCAGGTCAACGAGCACGGTGGCATTTGGGGTGGAAGGAAGATTCTGCTCGTGACGGGCGATGCCGCTGATACGGAGGCGGCCCGGACAGAAACGGAGAGACTGTGCACCCTTGAGAAGGTGAAATGTATCTTGGGCGTTTATTCGAGCACCCTTGCCTTTGTCGCGCACGCCGTGGCGGATAAATACGGCGTCTTTTTCTGGGAGTCGAATGCGATCGCGCCGCGACTGAGGCAGATGGGACATACGTACACGTTCTTCTATGGTCCCCGGGCGTTCGATCAATCGTACGCATCCGCCCAGGCGATTTACGATATGATCGCCCCAGGGCTCGGAATCAAACCGAAGGACTTAAGAATCGCCGCGGTCTATCAGGGTACCGAATGGGGAAAATCCAATACCGGCCAGGCGTTTGTACCCCGATGCAAGGAATTGGGGATGAAGGTCGTCTTTGATCAGTTCTACGATCCCAAGCTGCTCGATTTTACCCCTCTCGTCCAGAAGATGAAGATGAAAAGGCCGGACGTCGTTGCGTTTCAGTGTTACATCGACGATGGGTTTCGACTCTTCCGGGACGCTCGCAAGAATGGTCTCAATCCCAAAATCTGGTACGCCAATGGGGCCGTAAGTGTTGATATTCCCGATGCCTTCGAGAAGTTCGGCGCTGATATGAACTACGTCCTGGCGATCAATCAAATGGCGGCCGGAAACATCAATAATCTCAGCCCGTTAACACAGTCCCAATACCGGGACTTCCTGGACCGTTATCAGAGGACCTACAAGGTCAGAATGACAAACGAGGCGGCGATCGTCTATACCGCTGCGGCGGCGCTGTTTGAATATGTCCTCCCCGCCGCCGGCTCCTTGGATCCCGAGAAACTGGCTGCAGCCGCCCACGATCTCTCCCTGCCCAACACGTGCACGGCACGGCCGGGAGGTATCAAGTTCTCCTCGGCCACGGCGGAGTACGCGAACCAGAATTTGCGGGCCGGCATGGCGGTGCGGCAGATATTCAATGAAAGGTATTATGTGGTTTGGCCGGAAGAGATGGCCGTGATGAAGCCCATCTTTCCCTCGCCCCGCTGGGGAAAGCGATCCATCGAGGAAGCCGAGATAGAGAAGAGATTGCTCGTGCCCAAAGCGCTCCTGGTTCAATGACGCTGCAGATCGTTTTGATCCGAAACGGCGATATTGCCGCCGGGCGAGGAACTCATGAAATCCTGAAGAATCAGGAGAGCAGGCATTTAGCCCGGGAACTCTAATTCAGGGAGAGGCGCAGCATGGAAGGCATTATTTCCGATGTTGCGGGCGAAGTCGTTATCGTCCTGTTCATTGTGGTCTTCATCGCCACATTCGTAGCGGCGGTCGTCCAGCTCATTAGGGAGCGCAACCTGATCTGGATTGTCCTATGGGGGTATACCGTCACGCTCGCCTACGGATTCATTTTCGATCAGGATGAGATTATCCTCATAGGTTCGGCCGTCACCGCCCTGATCTGCTTCATCGTGTACCTGCGAACGTCCTGACCTCCCTTTCCCCGGAGCGAATTGCCTGAAACAAAGTAGGCTGCCCTGCATCAGCCCTGCCTCTCGCTGCGGGAGTTTGCCCGCCTCGGGAGGGCGGCCAGCTTGGCCGACCGGGAACCGTCATGAAAATGGTATTTGAATTTGACATTCTCAGATTTTCGACGGCCGGGCGATAAGATTTCAACGACCTCAACTCGTGACGTTTCATATGAGATAAGAGCTGGACCGACAGTGTTCTTTCGGATGTCGTCAATCCGTCGTCTGCGTAACGGGGGCGGCCCAGATCGCGTCTCCATCTTCGCCGAACAGGACAATCTTCGACCCTTCTGAACCCCCATAGACGGCTCTGGAAGTCCCCGCCTGATCGCGGATGGTGAGTGATGGAACACCATCGGCATCCAATTGGGCCGTCAGCCTTGCCGTCCGGAGGCTCTTATCGAGGAACTTGATATAGGCTCCGTCCTCATCGCAATTGAGCATGATCGAATTATTCCCCGAACTTGCAAGCGCCAACGCCACGCCGCGCGGTTTTTGCATCAGGATGAAGGTGTTGTCGTCCGCCTTCCGATCCCCGATCCGAAGCACGGTCCTGCCATCCTGATACGTCCAGTAGGCTCTCTTTTCGCCGCCGGCATCCACCAGCTCAAAGCTCTCGGCCCTTAAGACCTTCTCGTGAGATGATTCTTTGGCTGCAAATACGAACCCGCCAACCAGGACCTGTTGCGAGATCATACCACCAATCATTCCGCCGATCAGGGTGGTGGCCAGCAAGAGCAGACGTCGTCTAATTCTCATGTGCCTTTTCCTTTCCGTTTCAGATCGATTCATCAGACCTCCCGCCGTACCTTTGTCAGGGAGAATGTGCTTTCACGTGCATCGCTGATCTAGCACAAAGGAAGGCACATATCCAGCAGGGTTTCCCGCTCCTCTTCCACCCGAAGCTCCATCCATCTGGTCTCCCATTCCCGGTAGCCGCTATGGCCAGGTATTGAGCCTCGCAGGATCCCAGGTTGACCCTTCCCTTGACGTCTCTTGACTAAACCATATTTCATAGGCTTGACGAAAGTAACATAGGCCGGTATTTAGTTACCAACTAAGATTATACCTTCTCGCGTTGTCTAACGGGTAACATCAATCCTATTCGAGTTACTTCAGTTATCTCATATGATTAATATGAAACGGGAGGAACCGGTTATGGGGACTGAGAGCACAGAGCAGCCAAGGAGACGGACGTCACTGATGGACGCCTTCATGATCCGGAAGGCGAGTTCCTATCACGAGCCCCGGCAAAGAGGGGTTCCTCGCGGCCGCCCAATGGGGTTTTCAACTGCGAAATTCAAGGCGGCCGTCTATTGCCTGAAGAGCACGCCCTTGAAAGAGATCGCCTTAGCAGTGCCGGTCTCGTACGGATTGCTGCGCAAGTGGCGCACCGAGAAACGCTTCCTCTCTCTCATGCTTGAGCTGGGTACGGAATTCGTGGACAAAGCCGTCATGAGGCACCTTAAGAAGCGAGCGGAGGTGCAGATGGGATTCAATGATGCGTATTCCACCAGGACGATAATCGATACTGCAAAGACGCCGCCCCCACAGCTTGGATGGGCCGAATTCGGCGATGTGAGTCTCTACTCGGAGGAGGTGCTGAGCCGCCTCGCCAATGAGGTGCGCAAAACCCATGCAGATCTCGTGAAAGGATCCGGAGCAGGGTTGGATGATGTACAAGCTTTCAAGGAAGGGCGTGAGGATCTTTACCAGGCACTCCAATGTGAGGGGTTGCTTGCGTTGTTGGAGACACATGGCCCTACGCTGACAAAAGATCCCCGGAAACACGATAACCCGGTTCCATCTTTAACGGTGGCGCGAAGAGACGCTGAATATGAACGTTCGCTCGGCATACTGGTTGAGGGGCCCCTTGCGCAAGATGAACGCAAGAGGATGATCGCGGTTCTTCATCGATTGAGGGGCAGGTATACACTGATCGAGATGGAACAGATCGGTGTTGAGGCCGTGGAGGCAAGACATAAGGCCTCAGCGGTTTCATTCCAAAAACCGATCGGGCGTCACCTGTTGTAGGCCCGTTCTTGAAGGCGGACCCTCAGGGGCAGCCGTGGAGCGTCTTCATTGATCTCGGTCATAAAAAAAGACCCCCAAGAAAGATGTCGCCTTCCTGGGGGCAAGAGGTTGAGGTAAAGAGGACAGAAACGTCCATACCAGTAAAGCGTAAAACGGGAAAGGGGTAAAGGCGTATTTTGAGGAGTACGAAATGGGTACGCCCGATGCCTCCCCTTCGAAGACCGCTGTTCAATTTCTCATGGCGGCCTTCTTAATCGCCTCCCGAAGCTCATCCGCCTGCTTGTTGCTCACCCTGTCCAGCACGAGGATCTCAGATGGCCTCACGTCTTTACCGTAGTAAGCGTTGTTCAGTTTGTCTCGGGTTGCGATGACGGCACCTTCAACGGTCAATCCACCGAATAAGCCCTTCGACCGCGAAAAGGCCAGGATATCCGTTGTGGCCCCCTTGACGCCCGTGCCGATAGGTCCCAGGGCCACATTCGCGTCAGCGCCAAGCTTAAAGGATGATGTAAGCATCGCGTCCAGGCCCCGGCGAGTCATCGCCATAAGAACCAATTCGTCGGCCGCGCCGCCTATCTGCAATCCGAAGGTTATGGCGCCGATGGAATAGAAGGCGGGATAGCTCCATTCGTCCCACTTTTCGTCACGGGCCAACATACATCCACTCCCGCCGTACCCACCGATGATCAGGCCCCCTTTCCCGAGTGTCGGTATGATCAGGATGGCCATGGCATCCTTGAGGCTGGTACGGAACCACCCGATGTCGGGATCGTCCATGAAGTGCTCAAAGGTCCACAGACTTCGGGTGACGAGACGCTGCGCCGTTGCGACTTTGTCATCGGCGGATGCAGGCACCGCCGTGAAGACGAAGATGATCAAAACAAAGCTGCAAAGGATAGATTTCATCCAGGTTTTCATCGCAGACCTCCAATGGTTTTGAAAACACGTACATGGCGATTTTGAGCCATATCCACCAAAGCATCATAGACAACATACCACAGCCTGAGCAATACCTCGATCACCAAATCAGAGTCCATTCGAAAATCCAAGGTTCAGATATGGAAATTCTCATTTATGGTGCCAACCATCTTGAATTTCAATGTTTTCACTCGCCTTCGCCAGGATGCCCCGTGCGGAAGCACGGGGAGAAATGGCGTCAGGTGACCGCGGCGTAGCCCCCTGGGCGAAGACGGGTGGCTTCGGCGGAGTTCCGTCTTCTTGATTCTTAGACGCCCCGCGCGGAAGCGCGGGGTGCTTCACTGGTAGTGAAACGCCTCCTTCTGGTAGAGCGATTCCGAATGAAAGTGGTCTCAAAAGAAAACCCCCAAGCAGGGGCAAACCGGTGATGCTTGGGGGCTGCAAAAGAGGAATCAAATGATACGGGTCTTATTGAAATGCATTTGACCTTAGGAAGTAAAGGAGGGTTTTTGGGTGGATGAAAGCGGTATTTCGGATCCCCCTTCCAATCAAAGCGGCTCGCAGCCTGTGGACGGGTCGGGGAGAGCTACTGTCAAAGAAAAGAGCTAGCCCACTTCGGCCAGCTCTTTGGCATTCTTGGTAGCGGGGACAGGATTCGAACCTGTGACCTCCGGGTTTTGAGCCCGAGGTGGTCTATTTCCCTCTATTTACATTGCTTTCCTAAAACCTCCTGAATACTCACATTATTTTGGAAACCCTGTTCTCTTGACTTCCTTCGAAATACCTCTATATTTATATCAGAGGTTGGAAATAGGGTTGGAAAACTTCCAGGAGGCCAAATCAATGGGCGCCAGAAAAAAGACCAGTTACCCAGGCGTATTCTATCGAGAAGCAAAAAGACTCGGCGGAAAGGGGATGGAAAGAGTCTATTACGTCGTTTTCAAGAAAGACGGAAAAGTCCACGAGGAAAAGGCGGGCCGTCAGTACGCCGATGATATGACTCCAGCAAGGGCAGCGGGAATCAGAGCCAGGCTTATCGAAGGGAAGCGTCTAAGCAGAAAAGAGGTCAAACGACAACAAGCGGCATTGAAAAAGGCGGAGCAGAAACGTTGGACAATAGCCAAATTGTGGCAAGAGTATAAGGCCAACAAGCCCGAAATCAAAGGTATGGCGACGGATGAGAATCGCTATCAAAATCATATCAAACCCGAATTCGGCGATAAAGAGCCAAAGGATTTGCTTCCTCTCGACATTGATAGAGTTAGAATCAGTCTTCTGAAGAGGAAAAAGCCTGCCACTGTGAAGAACGTGCTTGAGCTGCTAAGGCGCATAGTGAATTTTGGGGTTAAGAAGAACCTCTGCGAAGGACCCAGATTCAAGATCGAGATGCCAAAATTGAATAACCTCAAAACGGAAGATCTGACTCCAGAGCAGCTAAGGAATGTATTGGACGCAATTGAGCAAGACTCGAATCGCCAAGCGGCAAATCTTATGAAACTGGCCCTTTTCACAGGGATGAGAAGAGGTGAGCTGTTTAAATTGAAATGGGAAGACGTCGATTTCGATCGAGGTTTTATTCACTTAAGAGATCCCAAAGGCGGACCCGACCAGAGGATCCCTCTTAACGAGGCCGCCAGACAGCTTCTCTTATCTCACCCGAGGTCAGAGAGCCCGTACGTGTTCCCTGGTCGAGGGGGAGAACAGCGCACGGACATCAAACACCAGGTTAATCGTATCAAGTCCAGAGCTGGCCTTCCCAAGGATTTCAGAGCCCTCCATGGACTGCGGCATGTCTACGCGTCCATGATGGCCTCCAGCGGCGAAGTGGACATGTATACGCTTCAAAAGCTGCTCACCCATAAGAGCCCGTTGATGACCCAGCGATATGCGCATCTTAGAGATGAGGCGCTGAGAAGGGCCGCGGGTGTAGCGGGAGAGCTGTTTCGTGAGGCATCCAATGGAAAAGGCGGAGAGAAGGTAGTTCACCTAGAGGACCACAAGAAATAGGTTTCGGTTTTCCAATGAGAGTCAACGGCTGATCACCGTGGCCGATAAGTCGAGTAATCTTTGCTCGGCTTCCTTGGAATCATAACTGAGAGCCTTTGGGGACAGGCTGTGAGAGAACAGAGACCGTGTAAAGACAAAGCATTCATCGCCTATGCAAACTATTCTCTAAGGGAAGATCCGAAAAACCTTCTCAGGATTTACGATGTGGTTGATCGCAACGATTTCTTTGTGGTGCACTCAAGAAACTTGAAGATAGTCGTTGACTTTGTCGTAGCATTTCTAACGTGCGAGCAACCGAAAGATCTGAATTGTGACGACGAGGTCAGTAAGATTGCACTGGAGGCCGTCTACGGATACAGGGACGGTTTCTGTGAAACCGAGTGCTCAGAAAGGGGTTTAAGAGAAGAAAAATGGGGCCAGGAGCCATTCGATGAGCCAGTTAGGTTGAGTTGTATTGAGTGTGATCAGAATCATTACAGAGATTTGCTGGAGGAATTAACGAAAGGGACCCCATACAGTGAGATAGCTGGATGCTTGCCTTTCATCACGCTTGGCCGGAATTTTAGAAAAGCGGTGGAGGGCGAAATCGAAGTCTTGCCGTTTCCGGGCAAAGGACTGAAAGATTTCAAGGCTTGGAAAACACATGATCCTCTATCCCTGCCCGACGATCGGTCGGTAGAGTCAAGCAAGGTAGCCTTTCGGAATTTCTGGAGTGCTTTGATCGCTTTTGATCTTTCAGAGTTCTTGTATGGGGACCGAGCGAATCTCGCTAGGTTGAAGAACTGCCCTTTCTGTCACGAGTTTTTCGTTGCAAAGGATGCAAAGAAGCAAATATGCTATTCAAAGGACTGCAAAATGGCAGGAGACAGAGAGCAAAAAAGGCCCTATATGGAAATGAAGCGAGATCCTGAGAGCTCGGAATACGACGAAAGGTACAAAACCAGAGAGTTTGGGAGAACACGGGAGGAATGATTTTGGTTACGCTAAATTATCATGCTAGCCGAGAAGTCGCCGTAACCACAACATATTGAAATCACACACATTGTTATTGAAATACCTCAGTGAGTGATCTATTATGAGGGCCAACCTAATGGTTGGCCTTTTTTACTGGGTTTATATTCAATCATACGAGAGGGCGGTCTCACCACAAAGGCTTCGCCCGGACGGGCCTGCCAAATTGATCCATCCCTACCCCGGGGCCGTAAGCGTTGGGCTTGACTCCTCCAATTACGGATTGACCATCCTCCGTGCGCCACATGAACGGTCGGCCGGTAGCGTCCGAATGGATACCGGGTCCGTATGCGTTGGCACGTCCGGGACCAAGAAGACCCGGACTGGAGGAGTTCAAATCGATCAGAAGGCCACCGGCGCCAGATGATCCTTCACCGGTCCCGATGAGAGGTGTTCTCTGTGTCTCCTCTTCCTCCGTTTGGCTTCTTGCCATCTGCCCACCGGAATCCAAGGACCCTTCGACCTTGACGAGGACGAAAACGCCTGAAGCCTGTCCGCCAGTTGCCCTCTGAGTGAAAATGCCCTCCATCAAATCGTCACGCATGACACCTTGGACCGAGACGAAACTGGACTCCTGCATGTCGTCATAGATCAGTCCACCCATCGAGAACTTACCCTCCGAGAGCTGACCGGCCAACCTTCCAGCTCCAACAAAACCGACGGTTTCATTTCTGAACAGACAGGCCATTTCGAGATGATTGTCAGTGCAATGAGAATCGGCAACAACGATACCCACTTGATCATTGAACGGGGCCTGATAGACTCCCACCCACCTAACGCGTGAGACAGCCGCTTCGTCGAGGTATTTGACCAGAGCCGCCCTTTGGCTCATCGCGCCGTATCTATAATTACCCTCAAAGCCTGAATCGATAAAGATTATAGCGTCACAGCCTTGCTTCTTGGCTTCTTTGATGAGTGCGGAGTCCGACCAGGAATCCCCGAAGAAGATCAAAGCGGGAGTGCTGCTTACTACATTGGTATCCATTAGACCCAGCAGCTTGTACTTCCGATTGGGTTCGCCGTTCTCCCATATATCGATACCATCGATGGTGTGACATGTACCTCCTCGACCATAGAACTCGCTTGGGCCATGGCACTTCTGGAAGGAGGAGGAAGAAATGCAGCCTGCGGTTAGAATTAAGATGCAGAACAGCGGGAACAGGAATATACGAAGCCTATTTTTACTTTTCATCGCTAACCTCCTTTTCACATGAGGTTAGGTTGAAAAAGGCTCGCGTAAAGCCGCCACGACCTAGCCGTCATTTAGATCGTGGCGGTGAGGCGCCAATGTGTTGGCCAAATCCTCCGTACTAATCTTGAGTTCAAAAAGTTCCTGTTCAATGGTTTCTAGGTGGTCTTTCACGCGGTCCAGGTTCTCTGATGTCTTCTCAAATAGATTCGTGATGTTGATCAAATGCCTTCCAATGCCGGACATACACATGAACAGAAACACAAATAGGCCATAAAGAATGAACCATTCCAAGCGAATGCCAAAGAAGTCAATTCCGTTATGCATGTCGCTTCTTCCGCTAGGCAGCAAGGTTAATCGTGGCGACTGGCATCGAAAATCAGGCCATTCAAACCGTTCGTCTCAGGTAGTTTTCATTCTAAAGCCCGATATATCCAGTCTGTCAAGAATTAATGCCGCTTATGGTGGGTTTATCCGGCGAGCCACATCCTGATTTTTCAAATGGGGAGGCGAGTTCAGGGGAGAGGTATAGCCTTCTTTCGGGTAACTGTCATCCTATTTACGAAAACATGGCCCAGGATCCGCCTTCCCCACCTTTGAATGCACTCCCCCAATCAATCGGATTTCCAGCTAAAACGAAGGACCACCACGTCGTGCGTCCACTCTATGCTTGACACACAAGGCGAAAATCACCTATATTCCTGCCCAAAAAAGGGACTTCTTATCACCGATATGGCGAGCCCGAACAATTCTCGTACGGAGATTCGCAATACGAGAAGTTGCTCCTCTACCGCGCCAGAAAAGGGACCGACGGCAAGGCGCCCATCATTGTTTACATTCACGGTGGCGCCTGGCGCGGGGGTGCTGCAGCGAGTTCGATGTACCCCGCCGAGATGTTCATTGAGGCAGGGGCGCACTTCATCGCTCTTGACTTCGTGAATATTCTGCAGAACGGCGGCGACCTCCTGGAGATTGCGGATCAGGTCCGCAGTGGCGTCGCGTGGGTTTACAAAAATGCCAAGCTGTTCAACGGAGATGAAAAACAGATATTTGTGCCCGGACACTCCTCTGGCGGCCATCTTTGCGGTGTGGTCATGACTACCAACTGGGAGGACTACGGTGTCCCGCCAGACACCGTCAAGGGTGGTCTGTGCACTAGCGGTATGTATGATCTTGAGCCCGTTTCGCTGTCCTATCGGAACACGTGGGTGAACTTCACGGATGAGACAATCGAGCTGTTGAGCCCGATTAAACAGTGGCAGTTCCTCAACGCCCCGCTCGTCCTTATAGTCGGCACGAAGGGGACCCCAGAGTTCATACGCCAAACTGAGGATTTCTTCGCATTTCTGCAAACCAAAGGCAAGAACGTCAAGTACCAGAAGGCCTGGGGATACAACCACTTCGAGGGGCCTGAGACGTTGGCCAATCCGTACGGGTACTTCGGCCGGGCCGCACTCGAACTAATGGGCCTTGAGTCGAATAAGGGGAAGAAACATTAGGAGAACTGGCAGGCCAGCCGCAATTAACCCTGTCCTTACGAAGGAGGAGCGATAATGAAGTATCTTTGCGCTGCGCTGCTGTCGCTCGTTCTCATGCTAGCAGTGCCTTGGACTCCGAAAGCAACAGCTGGACAGATCGACGAAACGTTTAGCAATTGGTCGGCGTACGATACCATCGATTGGCTTCCGCAAGCGCCAGCAACCCAACGGATAAGGTACGTAACCAACAGTTCACTACAGTTCGGAGACTTGCGAATTCCGAATCAAGCTAATCCAAAGGGCCACCCCGTTGTCGTCATGATTCATGGCGGCGCGTGGACTGATGCTTGGGGCCTCGACTATATGGCGCCCCTCGTGGAAGCGCTGACCGGCGCGGGGATAGCAACGTGGAACATTGAATTCCGTCGCATAGGAAGTACCGGTGGGGCATATCCTGGCACGTTCCGAGACGTCGCTATGGCGACGGACTATTTGCGGGTACTCGCACCAATCTACAATTTGGATCTGAGCCGGGTCGTCATATCGGGCCACTCTTCTGGTGGCCATTTGGCACTCTGGGTCGGTAGCCGGGGTACAATTCCTGCGGGTGATCCATTGTACGTAGCGAACCCTCTGATCCCCAAGGGCGTAGTGTCTCTCGCTGGCATACCTGATTTGGAAGGCGCCTATGATGCCGGTCGCACGGACGTGTATACACTTCTTGGCGTTACGACGGCGGCAGCGGCAGCGGCGCTTTATCCGACAACGTCTCCAATCGCGATGCTGCCGACCGGGGTTCCCACGTCTCATATCGTTGGGACCTCTGATAATCCGTGGCGGCAAGCAATCACTTATCATTTTCGGGATGCAGCAACGTTGGCAGGTGACCCCACCCCACGGGTATTTAACCCAGTAGGTGCCAATCATTTTGACGTCGTAGATCCGTGTGGCCCCGCCTGGCCAAGGATAGTTACGGAAATATTGTTGATGCTCGGCGAGAAGCCACAACCGCTTCAAACTTATTCGACTTCCATTTTTTGTCCGGTAAACGGGCGATAAGTGAACGGATGCCGAACTCTGACGGACGGAGATGATCTCCAACCAGATGATCCAAGCCAAAGGATGTGGAGGGCGGCGTAAAAGTGGAGAGGGTGGCGGAGTAAAAGTGTGACACCTGGTTGATAAATAGAGGACCTACCTTCTACGTGTCAAGTTCCTTCCTGTGTTAACCTTGAGGTTCTTGTTGAATCCGGCTTTGATCTTGTGGCGAATACTTGGGATCGAATGCACAGGAGTCCATAAATATCGTTGTGATTCTGGGATCAATTGGACGATAGCCTAAGGGTTTTCGGCCCATATTGTCTTTACCCTGTATTTGCAGCTATGTTCTAGGCCTGCAGTATTCCTTCTTGAAGCTCATCTGTCCGCTCTTCTCCTTACATACTCAGCCTGAACCCTCTTCAGCTTCGTAAAGAACTCGTCCTGCGTGATGATACCCTTCTCAATGAGCAACTGGGTCACTGCGTCCAGTTGGATAGCATTCGACATCATAAGTTCATGAGGGTGGACGAGCTGTTTGTCTTCGAGTTTCTGGGCCATGGGGCGCTCCAGATAGGGGGGCTCTGTATTCTCAATCGGGTGGCCGGTCAGACTCCAGACAGAATTGGTTCTGTCCAGAGCGATCTCAGACAAATTTGAGGGGATGTCTCATGGTCACCTCTCTTGGGAAGAGGTTAGGAATTGATAAGGCGACGATGCGGTAATAAGACAGCGTTGGCTTGGCCTCCACCAGCTCAGTCAGGACGCGATCAGGATGATTCACCCACCTGAAATGAATCGCCTTGATATGGTAACTACCTTTATACGCTCATGATTTCAGGAAATCAATGGGGTATATGGGCCTGCGTCATGACAGTTTTGACCCGTAAGGCCAGTGCCGGGGGCTTGAGGCATGACCTGGTCGCCGACCGGCAAGCGGCTGATACCGAACAATTATCCGATCTGGCCCTTCCGCACCATGTGCCTTTTCTCAAAAAATGCTACGCAATTATAAGAGCCCTTTCCGGAACCGATGACAAGGCCCTTGGGGGGTCGGTGGGGGTCGGATTCCGGGGCCGAAAAAGATCAATTTCGAATTGGATCTGAGCTGAATTGAGGGACCTTACCTAGCCTGTGACCGTTCGAGTTCTTGCCTGAACTCCGGCCGATTACTCCACCGATTCTCAAAACAAACGATTTCGACTTGGGTTCGACAGCGAGATCTAGATCCCAATGCATTAAATAGAAAAGGAAATCAGCGTGACTGATTATTGTGGCTTTGGGTATCAAGCAAGACACATTGATGAGAGAAGAATTGATCCGTAGGTTGGAAATAGGGTTGGAAAGGACTGAACATGAGCAAAAAGAAAGGCCTCGCAAGAGGCCTTAACTTATTGAAATCTTTATGGTAGCGGGGACAGGATTCGAACCTGTGACCTCCGGGTTATGAGCCCGACGAGCTACCTGACTGCTCCACCCCGCGACAATAGTCCAACTTAACACCAACCCTATGGATAGTCAAACAAAAACAAGCTCGGCCAAGTGACCGCGAAGCGTTGGCTCTGAATGGCGCTACGCGTCCGGCAGCTTGATGATGAACACAGTGCCCTTCCCGACTTCGCTGACGGCGGAAATATCTCCAGAGTGGGCCTCGATGATCTTGTACGAAATGGAAAGGCCTAGCCCCGAGCCCCGCTCCCGTGTCGTGTAGAATGGCTCAAAGATCTGCTGTAATTCGGATGCAGGAATCCCACTCCCTTCGTCGCTCACCCTGATCTCAATGCCGTCACGTGACCGTTTACTGGAGACCGTGATCGTGCCTCCCGAGGTCATCGCCTCTAGGCCGTTGGAGATGACGTTGATGAAGACCTGTTTCAGTTTGTCGGGGTCGCAAAATATCTCGCCAAGATCTGCCGCCAGGGATTCCTTGAAGCGATACTTGTCCTCAGGGTAGGCACCCGCCATGATTCGGACCACGTCCTTCAGGACTATATTGATATCCGATTGCCTCTTAACCAGCCGATAGGTCTTGGTAAAATCACCGAGATGACCAACCAGCTTCTCCAGTCTTCGAACCTCGTCCAGGATCAAATCGACTTTCTTGGCATCCTTTTCAGCAAGCAAGCGGTCTCGAATCTGATTTGAGAATCCGCCGATGATCATCAGCGGGTTCTTGAGCTCGTGAGCCACGTGGGCGGCCGCCTGCCCCACGGCGGCCAGACGTTCGGATTGAAGCAATTTACGCTCCAATCTGCGTTGATCGGAGATATCCTTGATTATGGCCGTAAAGGTCACTTTGTCATCCAGTTCCAGAAAGGAAAGACTCAGTTCAATCGGGAATTCTTCGCCATCCTTCCTCAGCGCAATGAGGGAGATGGTGCGCCCAACGATCTCTGACTCCCTTTTCTCCAGAAACCGTTGAACAAAAGGGGCATGGTCTCCGTACTGTCCGGGTATCAAGAGATTCAGGTCTTGGCCGAGGATCTCCTGCCTCGAATAGCCGAAGATCCGCTCGGCGGCATCATTGAAAAGGATGATTTCGTGGTTTTCGTCGATGCTCAAGATGGCATTGGTCGCCGTATCGAGGATGGCCCTCAGTTTTTTTTCAGATCCCTGCAATCTCTTGATCAGATCCCGGTAGTCCGTGATGTCTCGGGCGAGCTCGATATAGTGACGGCGGTCCCGGTCCTCTGATCTGAAGGGGTACATCGTGAGGGCGAAGTCCCTGGTACCCCCGGCCAGATCTCCATGTTGGTGGGTCATTTCGACCTTGTCCCCGGTCTGCTTGGCCAATTCGAGGGGACAGGATTTGGCCTTCAAGCTGCAAGGCGCTCCCGAGCGTTCTTTGACCTCGTAACACTTGCGACCTAGAATCGCCTCTTTGGACAAGCCGTATCTCTCAAGGAAGGCGCGGTTGGCATCCATGATGATGAAATCAGGGCCGATAACCATGATCTCTTCGGTGATGCCGTCCACAACGGCGCCAAGAAAGGAATTCTCTTCCTTTAGCTTCCTGAGCTCGTGCTCTTGCTCGGAGAGGCGGTCCCTGAGCCGGGTAGCCTCTTCGATAGGCCGGGTCTCCTGGTTCGGGTCCATGCCGTCACCTGCCGGGAGCATAGAAGACGTAGTCCCGGGATAGGGTATCGAACATCTCGTCTGTGGCTTCTCGTATGATTCGGTAGAGCTCTTTCATGGTCTCGGCCCGCGAAAGGGCCGCCGGATATTCGCGCGTAAAGCGATCATCCTCGCCGACGGGAAGCAGCACCTGATCAATCGATCCGTACCAATTCAGACAAAGGACGCTCTTGAGCGTCATGATCTTACCGTAGAACCCTCGGATATGGTGCGTCCGCAGAAGAGGATGACGCCGGTTGATCATACAATCGACGAGTCCGGCCAGATAATAGATCTGGCGCATCTTTTCCTCGTTGTGTCTTTGGAGGAACAGGGCCCGAACGGTACACGCAAGACCCCCTTTGAGGTGGCGAGAACCGGCCAAAGGGCCCAGACCTTCACACCCACACGACACCTCTCCTTCTTTCAGGGAGGCGGCTTGGCCTTTCGGTACTTGGCTGAAAAAGTGGCTTCCTCCATCCGACCATCGGAACTCCCAGGGTGTCGTGGTGATCAGATTGTTCCGATCTCTGCCCCGTCTCGTACCCAGAGGAACGATCTTACCCATCTTTGGCGGTCTCCCTTCCTTTGAGGCACGCCCCAGTCAAGGGTGAACTCCGACAACCGAACACGCAGAAACACGACATTGACGCTTGCCGCATCAATTCATCAAGGTCTCGGGTGGTGCTCTTCGTGTACCTTTTTAAGTTTCTCTCTACTTACGTGAGTGTATATCTGGGTCGTTGAGATGTCGGCATGTCCCAACATGGCCTGCACCGCCCTGAGATCTGCCCCACAATCCAGAAGATGACTTGCAAAGGAATGCCTCAAGATATGGGGCGTGATGTCCTTCTGGATCTTCGCCTGCTGGCCGTACCGTTTGATCATCTTCCAGAACCCTTGCCTCGAGAGGGGCTTACCCCTCGGGTTGAGGAAGAGAAACGATGAGGTCCCGCTCCTAAGGAGGCGAGGCCGCCCATCCAATAGATAGCGGTTCAAGGCCTCCAGGGCCTTAGCGCCGATGGGGACCATCCGCTCCTTGGACCCCTTGCCGATCGTCCTCAGATAACCGGCCTCCAGGTTGACACTGCTGACACGAAGAGCGACAAGCTCCGATACCCTCAAACCGGTCGCATAGAGGAGCTCGAGCATGGCCCTGTCCCTCAGGCCGCGATGTTGGGCCGTGTCGGGCTGTGCTAGCAATCGCTCCACCTCAGACGGCGCCAGGACTCCGGGCAGTCGAAGGGGGACCTTGGGCATACTCAAGAGTCTAGCCGGGTTTGACGTCGTTTTGCCATCGGAGACGAGGAATCGAAAAAACACCTTTAAGGTAGAGAGGTTTCGCGCACAACTTCTAAGCGACAGGGAAGTGCCCAGAAGAGCCAGGTACTCGTTGAGGGCCTCCGGCGTCACGGCCAGTGGCGAGAGTTCCTTCCTGTCTAAAAACTGGAAGAACCTTGACAGGTCAAGGTTGTAGGCCTCAATCGTGTTGTCTGAGAGGCCTTTTTCGATCCTCAGGTAACTGATGAATTCATCGGCTAAGATGTCCCTATCGAACCGGTCCGTTAGAGCGTTCATATTTCAGAAGTCGTAGAAGTGATCGGCCGTCGTCAGGATCCGAGGCCCTTTCTTTTCGATCACGACCATCTCCTCGAGCCGGACGCCCCCTTTGCCGGGGATATAGATCCCAGGCTCAACCGTGACCACCATTCCGTTCTCAAGTGAGACGGGCCTGCGGGGGCCGAGCCTTGGCGCTTCATGGGTGGCGAGTCCGACCCCATGTCCCAGGGAGTGGCTGAAGTATTCGCCAAACCCGGCGTCTTTGATGATCTTTCTTGCGGTGCGATCTGGAACCGTGCTCTTGGTACCCGGGAGGACCTTGGACAGGGCGGTCAGTTGGGCCTCGCGTACAACGCGGTAGATCTCCTTCAAAAGAGGCGGGGGAGGACCCAGAAAGACTGTTCTGGTCATATCGCAGCAATACCCATCGAGTCGCAGGCCGACGTCCAGGGTCACGGGTTCCTTGGGGCGGATCTTGCGGGGGGTCGGGACTGCATGGGGGAGCGCGCTGTTGGGACCGGAAGCGACGATCGATGGAAAGGCTAGTCCGTCGGCACCGGCCTCACGCACGAGGCGTTCAATCCGCCACGTGATCTCCAATTCGGTCCGTCCCGGCTCGAGGGTCCGGATGACCTCATCCAGGATCTCAGACATCAATCGGGCAGAGGCGGCCATCTTCCTGATCTCAGAACGGTCTTTCACCTCTCTCATCGTGCTCACCAGGCCCTTCAGGGGCGTAAGGCGAACAGGCGGGGACCCTTTTTTCAGGGCCTTGGCAAGGCGCCGATGAAGGTCCCAGACCAGGTGGTCTTCTTCAAATCCGAGGTTCCTGGTCCCCAGTCGCGACAATAGGTCAGGCAGGCCCTCGACGATGCCCTCCTTCAAGGTGATGATTTCGTACTCGAGGGCCTCCTTTTGAGCCTCAGTCGTATAGCGGCCGTCCGTGAGCAGGAGGGCCTCGGTCTTGTTGACCAGCAGAGACCCGGAAGATTCCGTGAGCTGCCCGTCCTCCGCCTTGAATCCCGACAGATAGCGTCGGTTCTCAGGCTGAATGATCCACAGTGTGTCGGGGCGGATCTTGGCAAGTCTGACCCGGAGTGCCCTGATGCGTTCCTGAAAGCGGGTTTTTTTCATCATCTTCCTCCGATTGAGGGAAGCTCGTGGGGTAGGTTGAGGGCGGGAGAGAGTGCGACACCGCAGATGAGAGGCCGAAGGGCACGCGGATCCTCAATCACGTGAGGCAGTCGACATCTTCAATATAACAGAAGGGCAGCGCTTTTTCAATGCTCGTGCAGGCGTCCCTTCATGAGGTCAATGAAAGCGCTTTTCTTCAGGGCTTCAGCTTTCGCAACGTTTAAAAGCGAAGTCGATGATTCTATGCGGAAATACGGAGGGAATACCGTTGCGCCCAAGGATTCGACTAAAAGCGGACGCTCAGCGCAAGCCCGACATGTCCCTCTCGGCTCATCAGGAGATTGAGGTTGAAGCGATCAGGAAGGCCTCGCCGGAAATCCTCTTTGACCTTGACATTGTATTTGTGGGCACTGCTGATGGCGCTATAGATGTTACCGCTATAAAAACCTAAACCTACGAATCCGAGAATGCCCCCGAGGACTTCATGGCCCTCGTTGAAGGCCTCCACCGTGGCCCAGATCAACAGCCCGTTGAGGAGAAAGGATATCAACGCGTCTTTGTACCGATTCGTATAGACATGGCCGAGTCCAGGTATGAGGGCCAATGCGCCGGCTGCTGCAGGTTCCTTGAAGGATAGCTCCTCGCCCTTCAAACAACTCAAGGCGAGTTCTTTGGCACTGGGATAGAGCGGACTCTTTTCCTCCACTCCTTTGAACACCTTCGATGCTTCCCGCCAGCGTTCCGCTTGCAGGCGGGTCCAGCCGAGCCGATAGCGCGCCGCGTTCGCGAGCGAGGACTGCGGATAGGCGTCGATGACCTTCTTGAAATAGCGTCCGGCCTCCCCGGGAAGTCCCTGCTGATAATACGTCTCACCGATCAAAAGAAGGGCATTTCCTCCTAGTGCCTCGGCACGATGTCGCTTGTAGACCGTTTCAAAGGCTGCGCGCGAGGACTCATAGGATTTGGCCTTCAGGTAGCAAAGACCGATGAGGTAACGAGCCCGCGGTACCCTCTTGTCCTTGGGAAAAAAGTGGATGAACCGCTCAAATTCCGTGACAGCGCGGACATACTCTCCCTTCCGCATGGTTTCAAGGGCATACTGAAACTGCTTTTCGCTGTCGATGAGAATCTGCGCTGAAAAAAGGTTGGTCGGGAGTAAAAGGGATACGAGAAGCAAGAATGGTAGAAAGCCGTGATGCTTAGACATGCAGGGCTCTTTCACGAATCTGAGCACGAGCTCAGACAAAATGGTATGGTGGATGGCGGGTAGAAACCCGCGGTCTTCGACCCTGAGGCTCACACCCGAAGGGAAAACGCCGCACAATGGATAAGGGCTATTTCCCGATGGACACTAATGAACCGGGGGCCATAAGTCAAGCTCCAACAGGGCGGCTGTTGACATCGATTTCACCGGTTGTTACTTAAACCTGTTACGAATACCCGGGCGCGAACGAAAGCGAACACGTCGTAATCGCTATGACTCAAGGAAGAATCGTCGAATACATTGATCAGGGAAGCGTCATTTGTGCCGTTTGCCTGCAGGACAAGGGGAATCGACTCGCGCTTCTGACGACCTCCAGCCGCGAAGTCAATCTATCCGCCAAGCGCGCCCTGCACATCTCCGACCCCACCAAGGGTGTCGATCTCAACAGCTCAAGGCGCGTGTTGCTGAGCAGGTTGAAGGAAACGGAAGCCCGCAGGGATCGGCTGAAAGAGGCGGTGCAGGTAAAGGAGCTCTGGGAGTTGGTGCGGGATGAGAGTTGCCGTTATGATTTCAAGTACCTGGCTCAACTCTGTTTCGGAGAGGCCGTCACGGGTGACGAGATCTCGGCCGTGGTGCGTGCCCTTTTTGAGGACAAGCTCTACTTCAAGCTGAAGGATGGTTATTTTCTGCCGAACTCGGAGGAGAGAGTCGCCCAGATCCTGAAGGCGCAGGAAGAGGAAGCCCGCTGGGAAGAGATTCTTGTGCGCGGCAGCGTCCTTCTCAAAGGGGTGCTGAGGAGTGAACACCAGTCGGATCGCCCGCAGGACCCGGTGGCGATCGACCTGCTGAAACAGCTTGCCCTTCACGGCCATGATGCCCCCGACATCAAGCGCGGCAAAGAGCTCCTTGCCAGGGCCGGAATCGCCGGTATCGGAGAAGCGCGCAGCCTGCTCGTCAAGCTCGGGGTTTGGGAGGAGGATCAGAACCTTGAGCTTCTTCGGCGGGAGATCCCGGTCGAATTCAAGGCGCAGCACCTGGACGCCGCCCGGCAGTTATCCGCCACAAGACCTGTCACCACAGGACGCGAAGATTTGAGAGCCCTGCCGACGTTTACCATCGACGGCCCCTTGACGCAGGATTTTGACGATGCCCTCAGCTTCGAGGTTGAGGGTGATCTGATGAGTATCGGCATTCACATCGCGGATGTGGCCGCCGTGGTACCGCCGGACAGCAGTCTTGACCTGGCGGCTCAGGAGCGGGCGGCCTCATTGTATCTCCCGCGCTGCCAACTCCCCATGCTTCCCCCCGCCCTCTCGCACGATACCTTGAGTCTGAAGGAGGGGCTAGACAGACCAGCCATCTCCCTCTTGGCCCGCTTCGACCAGGAGGGAAACCTGCACGACTCCAGATTTGTCGTCAGCCTTGTCAGGATTCAGAGGCAGCTGGCCTATGATCAGGTCAATGCGCACCACCTTGACGAACAGGCCTTTGAGGCGTTTTACCGACTCAGCTGGCGTCTGCGTCAAAAGAGAATCGACCAGGGAGCCATGATACTCTCGTTGCCGGAAGTATCGATAACGGTGGGCGGCGAAGGCTCGATTGCCATCGAGCTCCTCGATCAGGAGACGCCTTCACGCCTGATTGTTGGTGAAATGATGGTTTTCCACAACTGGATGGTCGCCCAGTTCTGCCGGGACAACCGGATTCCGATCCTATACCGGACCCAGGAAGAACCCTCCGAGAGGCTCCTGATCGATCAACAAGGTTATCTCTACTCCATGTTCAGACAACTCCGCAAACTCAATCCGCTCTTGATCGATACCAAACCCAAGCCCCACGTTGGTCTGGGTCTCGACGTATATACCAACGTGACGTCGCCCATCAGGCGGTATCTTGATCTTGTGGTCCAACGTCAACTGGGGAGCTTTCTATTGGGGCATCCACCCGTTTATGATGATGAGGCCCTCGAGAAGATCAGATTGACGGTTGAGCCCACATTGAGGGATCAGGCGATCGTGAGGCGAAACCGTACTCGTTATTGGATTCAGAGATACCTCCGTCAACGCCTCGGCGAAAGCTATCAGGCCCTGGTCCTTGACACGATGAGGAACAACTATCGGGTGCTCTTAAAAGATTTCTTGATGGTGACGGAACTGCGGCGGGAGGATGGGTTAGGGCTTATGAATGGACAGAACATCATGGTTCGCGTCAAGGCATCGGATCCATGGCTCGACAAGCTCACCCTGGAATATGCCGGGCTGCAGCAAGATCCTTCCTAAACGCCCTACTACGTCCTACGCATTTCTATGACGATCTTTCCCAACAGGAGAGGCCCTTTCTGGATCTTTACCTGTTGGGGGGAGTTCTCCAAGGGCGAGCAGACCTCCTTGAGCCTGAAGGCCTCACCGGGGTTGAGCTTATGACCGTTGATCGAAAGATGGACCCCGTTTATGCTGTGAAGGTTCGTACGGATGTCCTCAAAGAAGATTTCATCGTCCGGCGACAAAGAGACCGCATCGTCGGGTCTCAAAAGGACACGTTTGTGGGAATTGACCCGGAGTAGCAGATAGTCCATCCTCGGGCGGGTCAACCTCAGGGTGGCCTGCGCGATGGTGCGTTCGTCCTGTGTGGCGACGATCTCGTAGCTCTCTCCGCGTTTGTTTACGGACCAGCGCTCCATGAGCGAGGTCGCCGTGTCGACCACATACCCTCGATCCTCGCCGGTATTGTTTTCCTCATCACCCACGAATCCCTTCAGGTTGACCTTGATGCCGGCGGAGGCCGGCGCCGGCGGCCAAACGTCGACGATCTTCATCTTTTCCCCGCAGACCAGGTCCAGGGTTTCGGCGTTGGCGAGCAGGATACGATATCCCATCGCCTCGATCACGAAATAGTCCACTTTGATTTCAGGCCGTTGAGTCGCCTTCAGGGTTTGCTGTGGCTGCCGGCTGGAGATGCGGATGGGGATCTCGGCGACCTCATAGTTGTCCTTGCGGACGACGAGGCTCGTATTCCGATGGATCTCGAAGTTCTTACGGTAATCGTTGAGATCGCCATAGCCGAGAATGTCGAGGCTCAGCCCCCGTTCGTAGTTGGATTCGATGTGGGTCACATTGATGGAATCTCCCATCTGCACTTCAATGGCCTGGCCTTGCTTGACGACGGTCGGCGAGTTGTCATTGATCGAAACGACCAGATACTTCAAGGTCGGCGGATCGAGCACCATGGTGGGCGACTCAGGGATGATATCGAAGAGCTGCATGAAGGCATTGATGACCAGGTTGTGATACTGGACCTTGAGATCGATCGAGGGCAGGAACTTCGAGGTCTCAACGCCGAAAGCGGGAATATGCCGCGACGTGAGGGCGTAGTAGGTGGCCGATTTTCGCTGTTCCTTGTGCTTACTGTCTCTATCAGCGGTCCTGGTGTTCATCACACGGAACCGATAAAGCTCGTTCTCGATATGAGGGTTCACTTGGTCGACCACGTTCTGAGCGATTTCGTATAAGCTGATCGTCTGGTCGGTGCCGGGGATACGGTACAGCTCGCAGTCGGTGATGATGGATTGGCCGAAGCGCATCGGATTGCGCCATTTGTTGATGAACTTGGGGTAGTAGTAGCCGGCGCCGTCGTGAAGATTGAGGAGATAGTCGCTTTCGCTGATCAGGTTTTTCAGGATCGTAACGATCTTGTCCTCCATGCTGTCGGCGTTGTACTCGCGCGTGAACTTGCGGTTCATATCCCCACCAGGCCCACGCTTGTTGAGGATGATGGAATAGAAGTTCGCCCGGGGCACCACGATCAGGTTCCCTTTCGCGAGGGTCGTGTCAGCGTAGAGGTCTGCCGAGAGAAAGCCGCCCGGTTCGTTCCCCTGAATGCCGCCGATGAGCATGAGGGTCTTGCCGGGGCGCTTTCCGTATATCTTATAGATGTTCAGTTCATAGGCCGTATTCGAGAAATAGACGAGATGTTCTCTTCCTGAGTAGGCGTTAGGCGGGGAGGCCAAAACGACGAGCAGTCCGACGACCGGGAGCACGTGTCGCGGCCGCAGACCGGAAAATGCTTCACGAAGCATGGGTGACCTCAAATTCTTTCTCCAGGATGAGTTGCCCCGCCTGATTGTATACCAGCACCTTGATGGCGGCGGGAGATTTTTGGTCCGGCGACATATCGAAACGACCGTGGATGAGCTTGAAGTTCTTAATAAGAAAGAGTAGCCCGCGCCGGTAGTCAGTCGGAAAACCGTCTTGCAGGGGTTCCCGCGGAGAAGCCCACTCCTTGATCACGCCGGTCCGGGTATCGCGGGCAATGATATGGACGTATCCGCCGGTCGGCTCATCACCGGATTGGACGTTGACCAATTTAAATCGAATGGCGACCTGGGAATCCTGTTCCTTGATGGACAGATCCTCGATGGCAACATACTCCGGGGGTCTCTGCGGAAATCGCTCCTCTTCCGACACCCCGCCCTGGGCAAACCCGGCGGGTTGCCCTGCGCTGAGGCTTTCAGGGTCCAGGGGAGGTATTTTCCCCGATGCCTGTGGGTTTTCGAGATTGTGCAAATAATCTTCCAAGAAGCTAATCTTTTCCTCTGATCGTCGGATAAGCTCTTTGTTCTTGACGGCCGCCTCTTCCTGCTGGCGGATCAGGTCGGTCTGGATGGTCCCTGCAAAACGAAGATCCAAATACTTGTTGATGATGTAGATCGATCCGGGCAGATAGATCAGAAAGAATATGGACGTCAGCCAGAGGATCCAGCGCGAAACCCTGAAAGATAGAACCGACCCGACACGCCTGATAATCATGACGTTCAGCCGGCCCTCCCGTTGAGGCGCTGATCTTGGCGCCGGCCCTACCCGCCCAGGGCCTGCCATTCCTCTTTTCTGATCTTCCAATCGTCGCCCTTCTTTACAAGCACGATCTCCTTGAGCCCGTAGTCTCGGTAGCCGTCGGCCCGGTAGTCCTGTTTGAAGCGCACGGTGACCGAGGCTCGGGTAACCGCAAGAACCTTGAGGTCGCTGATATTGACGTTCACGTTGCGGTATTTCTGGTTCAATCTCTCACGGTGCCTTTCCCACGCTCCCCGATCCATCCCGCGTGAGCGGAAATCGGCGGCGTAGCAGGCGATGTACCTGTCGAGATCTTTTTGTTCCCATGCCTCTTTCCACCCGTAGATGAAACGCTCGATGCATTCCCGAAACGGGGACGATTCCGGCATCGAGGTCGGCTGAGCCGGCGTAGCCGTCATGAGCCTATCAGACCCCGTGAAGAACTCTGCGTCGATTTTCCATTCGGTGCTGTTTTGGCGCAGATAGAGTCTCTTGACACCGGTGCTCTCGATGCCGGGGGCACGATAATGTTGATCAAACCTTGCAAGTACCACACCGTCGTGACTGAGCAGCCTCAAGTTTTTCACTTCCACTCGAATTTCGCTGTAGTTCCTGGCCAGGCGAGCCTTGTATTCTCGAAATTGTTCCCGGTTGCGGCGACCGGCCGAAAATGTGGTCCCATAGTAGGCCATGTATTGATCGATATCCTCTTGCTCCCAGGCCGCTCGCCATGCCTCAATGACCTCGTTGAGCACCGCGACACGCCGTTGGCGTTCCGCCGGTGTGATCATTTCGACCTTGGAGGCGATCACCACGGCGGTGTCGTTCAACGTAATGTAACCGGCCAATTCCTCGATATCGCGGTTTTCCAGCACAATGCAGCCGTTTGTATCGTTCGGCTTCAGTGGTTTGTTGGTTCCATGAAACCAGATCCCGTAGCCACCGCGACCTTCCCTACTGTCCAGGGGGTTCGGGTAGTCGATCGGAAATGCCCGGACACCGTAGATGGGGGTCAGTTCGCTCTCCACGTGGGATTCGGTGAAGAAATAGATCCCCTCGGGGGTCTTCCGATCGTTCTGCTGTAACTTGGGCCCGTCGTTTTCGCCGGTTGAACATGGGAACGTCCGGATCGGGGTCAGGAGATTTCCCCGGTGATACAGGAATACCTTCTGAGCCGATTTGTCCACGAGGACGGCATAGTCGGAACCGACCGAGGGCCACTTGAGAAGCGCGCCAGGAACGAGCCCGGATTCGGCACCTTCCTCAACGGCCGGAGATGCGGACAAAGGATCGCTGCCATGGATCACGACCGCTATGACAAGCAGCAGGGCGGTGAGTACTGATCTATGTGTCAAGACGGAATATCCTTTGGCTCTGTTCATGTCCAACAATTGGGCGGCCATCATCGGTATTCAAATCATGTCTTGTTCGGCATCGGCGGGCCTACGTGAAGACCCGTTCGAAGATCGTATCCACGTGTTTGAGGTGATAATCGAGATTGAAGATCTCCTCAATCCGTTCTTTGCCAAGATGCGCCTCTATTTCCGGGTCCTTCAAGAGGAGCGTCTTGAAATCCTGCTGCGTCTCCCAGACCCGCAACGCGTTTCTTTGGACCATCTCATACGCCTTTTGTCGTTGCAGGCCCTTCTCCGCCAAGGCCATCAGGACCTGCTGCGAAAAGATGAGGCCTCGCAACGTATCGAGGTTTTCGGCCATCCTGTCGCGATGGATCACAAGGTCATCCAAAATGCGGGTCAGGCGGCAGACCATGAAATCGATCAGGATGGTGCTGTCCGGGCCGATAACCCGCTCGACCGAACTGTGGCTGATATCCCGTTCATGCCAGAGGGCCATGTTTTCCATCGCGGCGAAGGCATTGGAGCGGACAAGCCGTGCGAGTCCGGAGATATTTTCGGTGCCGATCGGGTTCTTCTTGTGCGGCATGGCGGAAGAGCCCTTTTGCCCCTTCGCAAAGGCCTCCTCGGCCTCGCGCACTTCCGTCCGTTGAAGGTGTCGGATCTCGACGGCGATTTTTTCTAGGGTGCCGGCGAGCAGGGCCAGCGCCGTGAAATACTGGGCGTGCCGATCGCGTTGGATGATCTGGGTCGATATCTCCGCCGGCTTGAGACCCAGAATCCGGCAGGCGGAGGCCTCGATCGTGGGCGAGACGTTGGCAAAGGTCCCCACGGCGCCGGAGAGCTTGCCGTAGCTTATGACGTCAAGGGCCGCTTTCAGCCGTTCGCGGTGCCGTTTCAACTCGGCATACCAAACCGCCAATTTGAAGCCGAACGTGATCGGCTCGGCGTGGATCCCGTGCGACCGGCCGATCATCGGCGTATCCTTCTCTTTGAAGGCCCGTTCCTTGATGACGGCCATGAGGGCCTCGACGTCGTCGATGATCAGGGTCATCGCCTCTTTGAGCAGCAGGGCCAGGCTGGTATCGAGGATATCGGAGGAGGTCAGCCCCAGATGGATAAAACGGGAGTCCGGCCCCACGTATTCCTCCACGTTCGTGAGGAAGGCGATGACGTCGTGCTTTGTCTTCTTTTCGATCTCCAGGATGCGGTCAACCGAGAAGGTCGCCTTTTCCTTGATGTTACGCAGGGCCTCGGCCGGGATCAAGCCCTCCTCAGCCATGGCCTCACAGGCCGCAATCTCGACCTCGAGCCATTTGGCATAACGGTTTTCTGCTTCCCAGACGCGGCCCATTTCAGGGCGCGTATAACGGCGTATCATCTCCGGATCCTCACGGCATCAGGAAGACGGTTGCATTGCGAGCAGGCAATAACCCCAAGGGTTCCCATAACGAGGGTTAGCCATCTATTAAAACGAGCAGAACGACAAAAATCAACTGCAAAGTGTGGCTCGTGGGCGCGGACGCCTCGTGGCCTCGGGGGTGTTTAGACCTCCGGTACGAGCGAGGTATATTATGCAATTGTTGTACCTCTTTCAATGCCCAATCATGCCTCAAACAGATTCGTGAACGCAAACGCTTCAGCGTCGAAAAGGCCTTTGTCACTCAGTTTCAATTTGGGGATTACAAGGAGGGCCATAAAGGAGAGGGTCATGTACGCGGCCTTCAACGAAGACCCCAGGTCAGCGGCCACGCGGTTGAGGCGGGCATAGCGTTCCGCCACCTCATAACCTTCAGACTCGGCCATGAGCCCGGCGACCGGTAGGGGGAGGGTTTCTAGTGCGTCGTCGTAGGCCGCAGAGAGGCCGCCGCGGCCTCTGATGACGGCATTGACCGCCCGGGCGATATCCTCGTCGGAGACACCAACGGCGACGATATTATGAGAATCATGGGCAACAGAAGAGGCCAGGGCGCCCCGTTTGAGCCCAAAGTTGGAGACGAAAGCAACGGCGGGCGCTTCATCTTGATAGCGGTTGACGACGACGATCTTGAGGATATCCCGATCGGGGTCGGAGACGACATTCCCATTCACAATCTTAGGATCAATCAGCATCTTCTCTGTCGTCAGCGAGCCATCATGGGCCACGATGACCTTGATCCTGCGGCCGCGAGGTTCGACCTTGAGGTCGGCCGGCGTCTTCTCTGAGGCCTCAAAACGGTTGACGGTTGCCACGGGAATCCTTGGCATTCGAGGTTCACCGTTTTCAGCAACCACCTGACCCCGGATATAGGTCTTGAGGACGGTGAGGTCTTCGAGGTTGTCCACGACCACGAAATCGGCGTCATCTCCCGGCTGAACCAGCCCCACATCGAGTCCATAGTGTTCGACCGGGTTCAGCGAGGCGGCCCTGAATACCTCCAAGGGATCGTGACCAAGGTCCAACGCCCGCTTGACGAGCCTGTTGATATGACCGAGGGTCAGATCGTCCGGGTGCTGATCGTCGCAGCAAAACATGCAGCCGGCCGGGTACGTATCAATGAGATCGACAAAGGTATCGAAGTCCTTTGCGGCTGAGCCCTCCCGGATGAGGAGCTTCATTCCCAGGGCGAGCTTCTCGAGGGCCTCTTCGCGATCGAGGGTTTCGTGATCCGTCGTGATCCCTGCCTGAAAGTACGTTCGAAGCGGTGCCCCTCGGAGGCCCGGCGCATGTCCATCGATGGGCTTGCCATATTTCTTGGCCAGCGCGATCTTCGTCCCCAGGACGGGATCGCCCGAAATCACACCCGGTACGTTCATGACCTCGCTCAAAAACTTGATGTCTTGCATGCCCAGCAGGCGCTCCACGCCATCCACCCCCAACTCCGCCCCGGCCGTTTCAAAGGGTGTCGCCGGCACGCAGGAGGGTGCGCCGAAGTAGAACTTGAAGGGAACCTGTTTGCTGTTTTCGATCATGTAGAGGACCCCATCGATGCCGAGGACGTTGGCGATCTCATGGGGATCAGAGACGGTCGCGACGGTGCCGTGCACGGCGGCCAGACGGGCAAACTCGGAAGGCACCAGCATGGAGCTTTCAATGTGGACGTGGGCATCTATGAGCGGGGGTATGATGAAGCGATCGAGTTCGGTCTCGCCTGCTGCGATGTCGACGATCTTTCCACCCTCTATCGTGAGGGTCGCCGGATAGATTCTCGCGTTGAGGACATCGACGAGGTTCCCGGACTCCAACACCATCGTGGTTTATCCCTGGCCCTTTTGCTTTGCCAACTCCTCTTCTTTGAGCACTCGCCGCAGGATCTTACCGACCATGGTCGTGGGGAGCTCATCGCGAAACTCGATCAGTCCCGGGACCTTGTAGTGGGTCATATTTTCTTTGGCCCACGCCTGGATATCACCGGTCGATACACTCCCCTTTTTCTCTGGATCGACAACCACGAAGGCCTTGACCACCTCCCCGAACTCTTCGTCCGGAATACCGATGACGGCCACGTTCTGGACATCAGGGTGCTTGTGCAGCAGGTCCTCCACTTCGGCCGGGAAGATCGCGTAGCCCTTGTATTTGATCATGTCCTTGGCCCGGTCGCGGATGAGGGTGTAGCCATCGGCGTCAATGCAGGCGATGTCACCCGTATAGAGCCAGCCGTCGCGGATCGCCGCCTTCGACTCCTCCGGCCGGTTCAGATACCCCTTCATCACCTGAGGCCCTTTGACCACCAGTTCGCCCGTGAAGGCGTCGGCCTCGATGGCCTGCTCTGCCGTCAGCCCTCCGGTCTTGGCGACCGCGAAAGGGAGGCGCGGGAGTTCTTTTTCGCCCGTCTCCTTATCCATGATCTTGATGTCCGTGTCGGGAAAGGGAAGACCGATGGTGCCCTGCTTGCGCAGTTCCATGTCGATCGGGTTGGCGAGGGCCACCGGCGTGGCCTCTGAGAGGCCGTAGCCCTCGACAATGATACTGCCGGTCAAGGCCTCAAATCGATTCTGGACCTCAAGGGGCAGGGGACTGGCCCCCGAGATGGCCATGAGAAGGGAGCTGAGGTCGTAGTCCCGCACCTTGGGATGGGTGTTGATCCGGTTAAAGAGGACGGCAACACCCGGCATGATGAAACCACCCTGGGTCCCGTATTTCTGGATGGCTGCAAACAGGTCCGACAAATCGGCGGGCGGTCTCGGAAAGAGGAGCTGAAAGCCACCCAGGTGGATGGAGACATTCATGACCGTGGTCATGGCATAGGAATGAAACAGGGGCAGCACGCCGATGATCCCCATCCCCGGCTTGCGTTTCCAAAGCCAGGCCCCGCATTGAACGGCGTTCGCAACCACGTTGCGGTGGGTAAGCATGGCCCCCTTGGGAAGCCCTGTCGTTCCCCCGGTGTATTGGAGGACCGCAATGTCGTTTTCGGCATCGATCTCCACCGACGGCGGCGAGGGATCGGTCTTGATCAGTTCGCTCAATTTCAGTGCCCCGGCGGGCAGTTCTCCGGTCGGGATCTTCTTGAGTAGCTTCCCGAGCATTCGTTTAACAGCCGAGAAGCCGCAAAGATCCACGACGTTGGTTCCAATGACATGCTCCACCGGCGTCCCGGCGAGGCCCTGACCCGCCTCTTCAGAAACGGCATCCAGGACGATGAGGGCCTTGGCTGCCGAGTCCTTGAGTTGGTGTTGGATTTCGAGCGCCTTGTAGGTCGGATTGATGGCCGAGACGGTTACACCGAGGAGGTGGCAGGCGTAGTAACTGACCACATATTGGTGGGAATTCGGGAGCATGAGGGCACAGACGTCGCCCTTTTTCAGGCCCAAGCGACTCAGAGCGGTGGCCAGCCGACGGACGAGTTCCCAGAGCTGATCATAGGTGAGGGTAGAATCCAGGAAGTTGATGGCTACCTGTGAGCCGACCCTCGAGGTGGTTTCCCTCAAGAAATCGGCAAGGGAGCAGTCGGGATAATCCAGGCACTTAGGTACCTGGCTGGGCCAGTGGCTGTACCAATCGCGGTCACCAAGGGATCTCTCGGACATGCTCACCCTCCTTTGCACTAACAGGTTGTTATAGGCTGGCCTCCTGTTTGCCGCGTTCGATCTCAAGACCGGAAATGCGGGAACGGTATTGCTCACCACCGACGGCAAGTCGGATAAGAGTATAGAAATTAAAGGGATTTTGTGTCAAGAGCAAATCCGTGGCGATCTTTCCCTTTGACAGGCCCATCCCGTTAACCTACTATTTTTGGTCTCAGCATGCGTCCCGAACATATCCCGTCCGGTTCGCTAGAGCTAGCGAAGCTGTCGAAAAACCGATTTCGCTGAGGCTGATGGAAGATGCCCGTATGCAAGGCTTCCGAACTCCTGAGGAATGAGGCGTAAATGAGTGGCACACGGCTCAAGGCGCAAGGCTTGAGGCAAAGACAAGCGACAGCAGTCAGTTTCCCCCTTCAGCCTTCCACCTTCTACCTTTTACCTTCTGTGTACGCCGCAGTGACGAGGGATAAGGGTAATCCCGATTCCATCGGGACAGATGGGCGGTTTCCGACAGCCTCAGCAGGAGTCTTGATTTGAACACCAAGTTAGTCTGGATAGACCTGGAGATGACCGGGCTCGACCCTGAAAGAGACGTCATCCTTGAGATCGCAACGATCGTGACGGACGGGTTCTTGGAGATCGAGGCCGAAGGCCCGACCATTGCGATTCATTATCCCGAAGAGGTCCTGGAGGGGATGGATGAATGGAGCAAGGCCCATCACAAGGAATCGGGTTTGACGGATCGGGTTAGGGCCTCCTCTTGTGATGTCGCCTCTGCCGAACAGATGACCCTGGATTTTCTGGCCGGCCGGTGCAAGGAGGCGAAATCGCCGCTCTGTGGGAATTCCGTGTGGCAGGATAGACGGTTTCTCAGCAAGTACATGCCCCGGCTGGAGGCGTTTTTCCACTACCGGATTGTGGACGTGAGTTCCATCAAGGAACTGGTTCAGAGATGGTACCCTTCCCTGCCGACGTATGAAAAGCAGAAAGCCCACCTGGCCTCGAGTGACATCAGGGAATCGATCAACGAGCTGCAATACTACCGAACGAACGTGTTTATCTCAGAGGATCACATACCGAAAGCAGTGTCTGATTGACCTCGGGCACGATCACGGTTCCGCACAAAAGGCACTGAACAAACCCCTGCTCAAGATCCTGATTCCTACTCATGGAGTGTTCTTATTCAGCGCCGCCTCTTGCGGCTGGAGCTGCCAGTTTGATTGACCGGACGGATCGTATGCGCTAACGCGTTTCAAGAATTTAGAATGTTACGGATTTGACATCTTCAGGTCTTGGGAGGTGCGTTGAGGTTTCAAGGACCTCATTTCATGAAGTCTCATGCGAGCTAAAGTAGTTCTCTGCTGTCAGTCCTTGATGAGTACGGATGGGATATCCGTATGGCTGAAATTCCGGCCTTTGAAGAGCAACGGTTCGCCGGAGTATTTCGCCAAAGCGTAGGCACAGCAGTCGCCGATGTTCAGGCCAGCCGGATGGTTTCCCTTGCCAAAGGTCCTCCAGGCAGACCGTGCAAGCTCCACCTGATCAACGTTGATGGCGACAACTTCGATTCTAGCGCGGTGTATCAGCAGATCGAGTTCGCGTCCGCCCGTCTCCCCTTTCTTGGCCTCGATGACAATGCCGGTCTCCAGTGCATTGAAGGTGCTGATCAGTTTTTTCGGATTATCGGCAAGCGCCCGCGCAAAGGATTCGGCATCGCTCAGGGCCGTGAGCCTGTCGAACGGCAGATGGGCGTTTTCCGACAGCCTCTATAGAGACTTTCAAAATCGACCCTTTTCCGTTATTGTGTCTTTGTAATACGGCAACTACTTGAACCAGGAGGTGCGTCATGAAGAGCGACCGTCGCCCATTCTTTCTAACCATTGTGTGTCTTTGCGGCCTCGCCATGAGCCATACGGTGTTTGCCGGACCCTATTCCCCTCTGAAGCAGCCGAGCCCCAAGGAAGAAGCATCGGGTGCTCCCATGATGGAACCGCTGCTTGAGGTCAACCAACTCCCGACCCCGTTTCCTTCGCGCCGCCAAATCATCGATGCGAACAAGGGGAGTGCCTGTCTGAAATGCCATCGAATGCCCTATCCCACAGCCCCCTCGATGGGCGGCCAAGGAGGTTTACCCGCGATCCCCGTCACCCATCCCGGCGGCTGGAGCCTAATGACCCCCAGGCCGCACCCCTTTCACAAGGTGGCCGAGTGTTGGAGCCCGGACGGGAAACAGGTCCTCTACTCGCTGAATCTGTATCGGAATGATTGGGACATCTGGGTCATGGATGCGGAAGGGAAAGAGCATCGGCCGCTGATCACCGGCGCGAGCATCGATCTGGCACCGAGTTGGAGTCCCGGCGGAACCTCCATCGCGTTTCAGTCCGATCGCTCCGGAAACAAGGATATCTGGCTCATGGATCTGGCGTCCAGAGAGTGTACGCGCCTTACCTCCGATCCGGCCGCGGACACCACGCCGAGGTGGTCGCCGGACGGCAGCAAGATCGTGTTTCAGTCCAACCGGACCGGTGACCCCGAGATCTGGCTGCTGGATCTGCACACGCGCCGGACGGTACAACTCACCTCTAGCCCTGGGCTGGAGGAATCCCCGATCTTCGCCCCCAGTGGTGATCTGATCGCGTTCGTGACCGAACGTGCAGGAAACAAGGACATCTATCTGATGAAGACCGACGGCTCAAGCCAAAGGGCTCTCACATCAACCCATGCAGATGAGGAGTGTCCCTTTTGGAGCCCGGACGGTCAGAGGATCATGTTTGCCCGCAGGATGGGAGACAACTGGGATCTCTGGGCCATGAACAGCGATGGGGGCGAACAGACACGGCTGACGACCCATCCCGCCGCCGAGACCTGTCCCCTCTGGAGTCCGGACGGGCAATGGGTCGTATTCTCCTCGTCGCTACGCGGCCGATGGGACGTCATTCGGATGCAGGTGGACGATTCCATGCTGGACCCTTCAAATGGGTCCCCGAGAAGGCTAACGGATAGCGATGCCAGAGAGGTGGGCGCCGTCTGGAGTCCGGACGGCAAACGGATCGCCTATAACCACGGTGCCAGCAACTACTGGAGCATCTGGGTCATGGAGATGGATGGCAGCGACAAGCGGCAGCTCACCGGAACAGACGAGGATGCGGGCTGGCCGGTCTGGAGCCCGGATGGTCGCCGGATTCTCTATTGGGCCTCACGGGACGGTAATCAGGACGTGTGGGTGATGGACGCCGACGGCCGCAATAAAAGGAGGTTGACGAGCGACCCTGCCCTCGACGGCTACGGCCAGTGGAGCCCGGATGGGCTGCAGATCGTCTTCGTCTCTGAGCGGACCGGCAACGGGGATCTCTATCTGATGGACGCCGATGGGAGCCGTGTCAAACGCCTGACCTTTGCCGATTCCCTCGATTGGACCCCATACTGGTCTTACGACGGCAAGCAGGTCTGCTACGTATCGAATGAGACCGGCCGGTGGGAGATCTGGACCGTGGACGTGGAGACCCTGGAAAAGAGGCATCTGACGCCTGATTCGGGCGGCAATTTCGTGCCGCGCTGGCAGCCGGGGGGGCGGAAGATCCTCTATAACGGATGGCGCGGCGGCGAGTACACGATCGAGGGGAGCTTCGATGTGGTGGTGATGAACCCGGACGGCAGCGCCAAACAGCAACTGGTCCCTTCACCGATGGACGAGATGTCCTGCCGTTGGAGCCCCGACGGGAGCCGCGTCGCGTTCTGGTCGTGGCGCCTCCAGAACCCGGATATCTACGTGGTAAACGCCGACGGTTGCGGTCTGCGGCGACTCACGCACAATCTGTCATGGGACGTGTTTCCAGCCTGGAGTCCGGACGGAAGGAAGATCGCCTTTGACTCCGACCGCCTGGGTAACTTTGATATCTGGGTGATAGATGTCCCGGAGTAGTCGCCGATACGGCCCCCGAGGAAAGAATTAAGAACTCGACAACCAATGAGGCACAGACGATCAGTCTTCGGCCCGGGCACCTCGTCGGTTGATGGCGTAAGTGCCCAACTTGCCTACAAAGGGCATGATGAGCATCCAGGGAAGGGTGAGCTTTGATGGATCTCGAAACTGGTTCAGGCCGATGGTCATTTCCTTGTGTCCCAGGCGCGGTTGGGCACGGTAGGTCCCCATGATCCGGTCCCACCAGGAGAGATTGAAGCCGTAGTTCGAGTTGGTCTCATTCGGGAAGACGGAATGGTGCACACGGTGCATATCCGGGGTCACGACCAGCCCGCGCAGCACCCGGTCAATTCCCAGGGGAATGTAGAAGTTTCCGTGGTTGAACATGGCCATGCCGTTGAGAATGATCTCGAACAGTACCACCGCAAGCGCCGGTGCTCCGAGCACCACGATGGCACAGAACTTGATGACCATGGAGATCACGATCTCAATCGGATGGAAGCGAATGCCCGTGGTCAGATCGTAATCGAGGTCCGTATGATGCATCATGTGGAAGCGCCAAAGGGTGGGAATCGCATGGAACATGACGTGCTGAAGATAGACGACAAAATCGAGTAGGATGACTGAAAGGATGACGACCAGCCCATAAGGGAGGTCGAAGGCATTGAACATTCCCCAGCCCTTCTGGTGCACCCAGAACGCCAGCTGTACGGCCGTTATCGGAATCACGACGCGTACCAGAGCGCTACTGATGAAGACAACACCGAGGTTGCCGAACCATCGGCTCACCTTTGAGGTGGTCAGTGGCCGACGGGGAACGAGGGTCTCGATCAGGCCCACGAGCAAGAGGATGCCAAAAAAGAAGGCCAACCGAATGGTCGCCTCATGATCGATAAAGAATCCGCCCATCTTCTCCTCTCTCCTGACGCCAATCAACTTCCCACAGTCCGCCAACCGGAAGCCGCTGTTCCTGTTGTGTATACGTTTTGACGTCGAAAAAATCAAGCAGGGCTCCATCATTCGGGTCTGATTCAATGAACCGTGTTGATCTCCGCGAGCCAGCCCCAATCGCGGCAAGCTTGGACTTGGTTTCGCATAACGTGCCTGCAGTCTATTTTAGAACCGGTGTCCCTATCATGGCGGAAGACCCCCTTTTTTCCATGAAATCATGGAAAAAAGGCATATAATGGTGAGGGATTCGGTCTTGAGCCGCCTTTGGGGTAAAGAAGAAAACCCATTTTCAGAAATTGATGGAGAGGCTGGTGGAAAACACCCATCTGTCCCGATGGAATCGGGATTGCCCTCATCCCTCGTCACTGCGAGGTACACGGAAGGTAAAAGGTAGAAGGTGGAAGGCTGAAGGGGGAAACTGACTGCTGTCGCTTGTCTTTGCCTCAAGCCTTGCGCCTTGAGCCGTGTGCCACTCATTTACGCCTCATTCCTCGGGATTTCTTTACCTGCGCTTCGCTCCGGCCCAGTCCCCACTCCTTCGGGGCGGGTCCCCGGTTTCGGAAGCCTTGCATCTGGGCATTTTCCATCAGCCGCTCTATAGCCGGTTTTTCGACAGTCTCGAAAGCGGGATTCTCTCTGTCAGTCTGTGGAGGTGCTTTTCATGCGCGTTGGCGTTACTCGATTTCGACGTGCATCGATTGTCAATTTTGTGCGTACCTGGCGCGGGCTCAGAAGCACGGCGCGTCGCGCAATCAAAGGAGAGGTCCATCCTGACCTGCCCAAGGAAGATATCGACTATCTGCATAGAAGAATGCTCGAATGTGTGGAAGGGAAAGGGGGAGAGGTCAGTGCGCGTGCCCGCTCGGCAGAGTTGGGGCATATCTATCTGCATCTAAACGCTAGAGGAAAGGAGCGCTTTCTCAAAAAGCTGGGGCGTGACTTTGCCTTGGACCATGGTCGGATGCTGCCGCTGTTGGAGGCTTTCAGCGCCGCCGAAACTCCTCAAGACCGTTTGGAATCGGAACATCGCCTACGCAACGCTCTGGATTCACCCCGGTTACAGATTCTAAGACAGTTTAACACGTTGGAGGACGGGCTCAAGTTCTTGGTCGACATGCGAGCGGATCTCCTGGCTCTGAGAAAGAGAGACCTCCATCTAAACGGGCTTGAGAAGGACCTCAAATTCCTGCTGACGTCTCTGTTCGATATCGGTTTGTTGGATATGGAGGAAATAAGCTGGAACTCACCTGCCGCCCTGTTGGAAAAACTGATCGAGTATGAAGCCGTACACGAGATCTCCTCCTGGAGAGACTTGAAAAACCGTCTTGACTCCGATCGCCGCTGTTTTGCCTTTTTTCACAATAAGATGCCTAATGAACCGCTGATATTTATCGAAGTGGCGCTTGTGAAAGGGATGGCTGATAATATTCAGGGCCTCTTGAATGAAGAGACACCTGTGGAGGATCCCGAAGATGCGGACACGGCCATCTTCTATTCCATCACCAGCTCGCAAAAGGGACTCGCCGGCATCAGCCTGGGTAATTTCCTGATCAAGTGGGTAGTCGCTGAGCTATCCGCAGGGATGAAGAACCTGAAAGTGTTCGCAACACTTTCACCTGTTCCGGGGTTTCGCAAATGGCTCGATCCGCTCCTCGAAAAGGGGGATACCTCCTTCTTGAAGGCCGGTGAGGTGCTTTCCATCAAACAGTTGGCAGGGGGAGAGAATGCAGCCAGCTGTTTACTCGATCTCCTGAATAGGCAATGGCATAAGGATAGAAGGACATCTGAAATTCTGGAAAACCCTTTGATGAGACTTATCGCCCACTACCTCCTGTATGAAAAAAGGGGCGGGGGGGCCAGAGATCCCGTTACGCACTTTCATATCAGTAACGGTGCGCGTCTTGAGCGCATCAATTGGCTGGGAAACGTCTCCCCCAAGGGCATGCGAGAATCAGCGGGCATCATGGTAAACTATCTGTACGATCGTACGAGTATAGACGAATACCACGAAGCCTATGCTTCTGAAGGCAAAATACATCTCTCGAAGCAGGTGAAAGATCGCCTCAGAAAGGCCGGTCTTGCAATCAAAGACAACACCTGATGCTTCCCTTGGCGGAACGCGATAATCGTCCTTGAAGCCCGATCGGCGAACAATCAACGGTATACTCACGAACCCGATTTGTTCGGGCGGATGGTCTAACCACCGATACGGTTAAGGAAGGGTGCCATGCAGCAACCAATCCAGATCAATGCAGAAGATGAGATGCAATTACGCGCGACCCGCACACCGATTCTCAATGAGGGCTCGGCGGAAGAGAAGCGTGAAGAGATCCGGCAGTACTTCCACAAGACCTATTCCATCGATGAGAGGCTGTACGACACGCTGGCACGGGATGACGTCTTCTACATCCGTGCCGAACCCTTGAGACATCCCTTGATCTTCTACCTGGGACACACGGCGGTCTTTTACATAAACAAACTGATCATCGCCAAGATCATCGACCGGCGCATCAATCCCCGGTTTGAAGCCATGTTTGCCGTGGGCGTGGACGAAATGTCGTGGGATGATCTGGATGACTCCCATTACGATTGGCCCACCGTCGCCGAGGTCAAAGCATACCGGGACCAGGTCCGCGAATTCGTGGACAACATCATTCGGACCATGCCGCTGAACATGCCCATCAACTGGAGCAACCCGTTTTGGGCCATCATGATGGGGATCGAGCACCAGCGAATCCACCTTGAGACCTCCTCGGTGATCATTCGGCGGGTTCCGATCGACATGGTGCGCCCGCTCGACATCTGGGATATTTGCACGGAATCCGCCGATGCTCCCCGGAACGAATTGTTGCCCGTGTCCGGCGGCAAGGTTGTACTCGGAAAGTCAAAGGATCATCCGCTTTACGGCTGGGACAATGAATTCGGGCACCAGGAAACGGATGTGTGGGATTTTGCGGCCGGCAAGTACCTGATCTCCAATCATGAATACCTTGGATTTGTGGAGGAGAGCGGCTACGAGCAACGTGAATTCTGGACCGACGAGGGCTGGAACTGGGTCGGATATTCCCAGGCCAGACACCCGCTTTTCTGGGTCAAGACCGACGACGGGTACCGGTTTCGGACCATGGCCCGCATCATGGATATGCCGTGGGACTGGCCGGTGGAAGTCAACTACTTGGAGGCGAAGGCGTTCTGTAATTGGCTTGCCAAAAAAACCGGCAAGAAACTGCGGCTGCCTACCGAAGCGGAATGGTACCGCCTAAGAGACCTGCACGACATCCCGGATCAACCCTATTGGGAAAAGGCGCCCGGGAACATAAACCTGGAATACTGGGCGTCCTCTTGCCCGGTCAACCGATTCCGATTCGGCGAATTTTACGATATCATCGGCAATGTCTGGCAGTGGACCGAAACGCCGATCACGGGTTTTGAAGGTTTTGAGGTGCATCCCTACTACGACGATTTTTCGACGCCGACCTTTGATACGCGGCACAACCTGATCAAGGGCGGCTCCTGGCTCTCGACCGGCAACGAAGCCACCCGCGATTCGCGCTACGCCTTCAGGCGCCATTTCTTCCAGCACGCCGGCTTTCGTTACGTAGAGTCCGAACAACCGGTCGAGCTGCCCGAGGCGATGTATGAAACAGACGCGGCCGTCTCACAATACTGCGAGGCCCATTACGGTCAGACCTACTTCGGTGTCGAGAACTTTCCGGTCAAGTGCGTCAGGATCTGCCTTGAATTCATGCAGGACCGACCCCGCAAGCGGGCCCTGGATTTGGGGTGTGCCGTCGGGCGGGCCACGTTTGAGCTTGCCCGCGAATTCGACTTTGTCACCGGACTCGATTTTTCAGCCCGTTTCATCCGCATCGCCCACCAAATGCAGTGGAAGGGTATCCTTCATTACCAGCTGGTCGAGGAAGGGGAGATCGTCTCCTTCCACGAAAAGCGCCTGGCGGATTTTGGGCTGGAACCCTTGAAGGACAAGGTCGAATTCTTCCAGGCCGACGCGGCCAATTTGAAGCCGCGGTTCAGCAATTACGATCTGATCTATGCCGGTAATCTGCTTGACCGTCTGTACGATCCCGCGAGATTCCTCACCAACATCAAGGATCATCTGAATATGGGCGGACTGCTGGTGCTCACATCGCCCTATACATGGCTGGAGGAGTTTACCAAGCGGGAGAATTGGGTGGGCGGTATCAGGAAAGACGGTGAGCCCTACTTCACCACACAAGGGCTGCAGGAGTCGCTAGGCGACCATTTCAGAATGATCGACCAGCCGCGGGATATCGAATTCGTGATCCGCGAAACACGCCGCAAATTTCAACATACAATCTCCCAGATGACCATATGGGAACGGATCAAATAATTGGGGGTCGCGTCTTTTAATCAGCGTGGAACGATTCCGAACCTCCTCCCCTATATCCCGGCAAATAACAAGAAAAGAAAGGCAGGATTGAAGGATCCTGCCTTTGGGAAAGCTTGGGCACTAAAACGAGCCGGCCATGCTAGTCTTCAGGGAGCTTTTTTGGCGTTAATATAGCCCTCGTCGTCTAGGCCCGAGTATTCAACTCCGTCTTTCATCGTTATGACCACCGCGGCGGTATTGGAGGCGTCAATGTTCACCCTACTGTTGCATAAACAACACGTCGAAAAGTCTGGAAAGACAAGAATAA
>CAZAGT010000007.1:0-38287 GCA_964484515.1 uncultured Desulfobacteraceae bacterium
GCGAGCGGCCGAAATGATGCGCGAGGACATGGAGGTCATGGGTCCGGTCCGATTAAGGGAGGTGGATCAGGCGCAGCTGAACATCATCAAGACGGCGCGTCGTCTCGAAGAAGAAGGCAAGATCGTGTTGGGGAGCAAAGGGGGAGACGATATCCTTGTCTAATCTGATCAAGGAAGACCAGAAGACCCTCTTTGAGATCAGCGCTTTTCGAGCGGAAGAGATCGGGCCTTTGGAGCAACCGGACCACTCGGATGAGGAAAACGGGCAGGTCGAGCTGCCCGTCGGTAGAGAGCCGTCCCTGTATCCACAAGCTCCACCCGTAGTGGCGTCGGCCGAGGATGAAGTTACGCTGCAGGGAGGCGACGGCGGTGATGCCGAAGAGGTCGATGAGGCCGAAAAGCTGGCCGAGCTGGAAAAGGAGGCCTACCGCAAGGGCTTTGAGCAGGGACAGAGAGATGGCGTCGCCATCGAAGAAAAACAGATGGCTGATAAAGCCCGCCGGTTGGAAAACCTCTTGACTGAACTCGGCGGTTTGAAGGCTCAGATCGTCAGTAAGACGGAAAAAGAGCTCCTTGAATTGGCCATTGGAATCGCAAAATGCGTCGTCAACGCGGAAGTGAAGATCGACCCGAAGGTCATCGAAAGGACCGTTCGTGCCGCCTCGACACTCGTTGTCGACAGGAGTCGGATTCGAATCGTGATCAACCCCGACGATATGGAGGCCGTAAAAGGCCTCCTGCCGGAATTAGCTACCACCACAAAGGGAGCGAAACTCAAAATCGCCGAAGACCCGACGATCGAAAGAGGCGGCTGTATTCTTGAAACCGGATTCGGCAGGATCAACGCGACCATCGAAAGCCAACTTGCTGCCCTTCAAAAAGAACTCGAGGCGGAATTTCACGCCCATTTGGGTCACACCCATGCCGTTGTCCCTTGAGAAGTACATCTTAAAGGCGAATTCGATTTCCCCCATTCGGGTAGAAGGTCGAGTCACCAAGGTGGTCGGCACGATTATCGAAGGCGACGGTCCACCGATGCCCGTCGGCGGTATCTGTCGGGTCACATCGGCCAATCTTTCAAAGCCGATCATAGCCGAAGTGGTCGGCTTCAGGGAGGGCCAACTGCTCCTGATGTCCCTGGGCAAATCCGATGGGGTTGAACCGGGTAGCATGATTACCACCGAGCGCTACCAGGCGGAAGTAACCGTCGGGTTCGATATGTTGGGGAGGGTCCTGGATGGGTTGGGAAACCCCATCGACGACGGTCCCCCCCTCAAACCCCAATTGAGCATGCCCTTATACGCTCAGCCGGTGAATCCATTGCGGCGGTCGCGAATCGATGAGCCCCTTGATGTCGGCGTGCGCGCCATCAATTGCCTGGTCACCCTAGCCAAAGGTCAGCGAACGGCCATTATGGCCGGTTCCGGGGTGGGCAAAAGCGTCCTGCTGGGGATGATGGCCAGGTATACCCAAGCGGATGTGAATGTGATTGCGCTCATTGGGGAGAGGGGTCGGGAGGTCAAGGAGTTTATTGAACGAGACCTGGGCGAAGATGGTCTGAAGAGATCCGTTGTCATAGCGGCCACAGCGGATACGTCGCCTCTCATCAGGATGCGCGGGGCCTATTTGGCCGCGGCTGTCAGTGAGTTCTTTCGCGAACAGGGCCAGGATGTCTTGTTGATGATGGACTCGATCACCCGATTCGCCATGGCTGTGCGGGAGGTCGGTTTGGCAGCGGGGGAGCCGCCGACCAACAAGGCCTATCCGCCAAGCACGTTTGCGCATCTTCCCCGGCTCCTAGAACGAGCGGGCAAGAATGATCGCCCGGGTTCGATTACCGGCATCTACAATGTGCTCGTCGAAGGCGACGACATGAATGAGCCGATAGCAGATGCCGTTCGATCGGTGGTCGACGGGCATATCGTCCTTGACCGCGGACTTGCGTCGCGGGGGCACCTTCCGGCGATCGATATCCTTGCGAGTGTCAGCAGGCTCATGCCTGATGTGGTCGAACGACAACACCTGGATCAAAGCTATCAGTTTCGCCGGCTCCTGGCCGACTACAACAGGATTGAAGATCTCGTGAACCTCGGCGCGTATCAAAGAGGTAATAACCGGCAGACAGATTGCGCCCTCGAGATGATAGACGACTTGAACGCCTATTTGAGACAGGATATGGGCACGGCATCCGAAATGACGGCGGGCCTCGCGGAATTAGGGGCCTTGATGAGCGACAAGCGCCTTCAGCTCCGATAAGCCGCGGAAAGAGTATGTTCAATCCGATCCTTGTTCAAGGCGGGGGACGCTCAAAATACGACCCCGAAACGTGAAATGCCTTTTAGATTCAGGTTTGAAACACTCCTGTCCTACCGGTGCCACCTCAAAGACCAGGCTGAGATTGAGTTCGCGAAGGCGAATCGGCAACTCAAACTGGCCAAGGAATCGCTTGTAGACGCGCAGAAGCGCCTGGGCAGGGCCCACGAATCGCTGGACAGAGATCTGGCAACCAAAATGCCATCCCATGAGCTTCGGAACCACGTGGAGTATATCGATGGCCTTAAAAGCAGAACTCGTATGCTGGAACTGGAGGTGGCGAGGTGGGAGCAGGTCGTCCGCAAGCGACTGGAAGAGCTTCTGGCAAAAAGCAAACAACATCAGGTCATGGAAAAACTGAAAGGGAGAGATCTTCAGAAATGGAATCGGCAACAGGGCGTCGCGGAGCAAAAGCGATTGGACGAATTGTCCGTCGCCCGGCACGGAAGGACCTTCCTATGACAAGGATGATCACCTTTCCGGGTCTGGGAGTCTTCTTTGCATGCTTGCTGCTCGCCAAGATCCTGGTCAGTGGTTGGTATCTTCAATCGCAGTCAGGCATTTTCGGTTCACCCAGGCTGGCCCTAGCGGTCAATGAAGCCCAGGCTGAGCCGTCAGGAGACGCGGAAAGGGTCACGTCCGATGATATCCTAGGTACGCTGAAGGCCAAAGAGCGTGCCCTGGCGGAGAAGGAGCAACTCCTCAACAGGCGGGAAAAGGAGCTCGAGCCCCTGAAGGAGGAAGTCGAGCGCAAGATGGCCGAACTCAACGAGCTACAGGCGACGTTGACCGAGCTTGCAAAGAAGTTGGCTGATCGTGAGAAGGCATTAGAGGATAAGAAGATCGGCCACTTGGTGGCTCTGTACAGTGCCATGGAGCCAGCCAAGGCTGCCGCGATCATGGATGAGCTTAAGATCGAAACGATCGTCCGCATCCTGCGTCAAATGAAGGGGAAGTCCGCCGGTGAAATCATGGGGATGATGAAACCCGAAAGGGGGGCCGTCATCAGTGAAAAATTGAGTCAGCTCGACTGAGTGCCCGTTCTTGCCCCATCACCAAGGCGCCAGGAGTGCGATCCACCCGATGTCCAACCGGATTATCAGATCTCACGAGACTCTCGCAAAATCCGTCAACCTCTACGGAAAATATTACCCAGCCCTTCAGGCATCCTGCACTTTTTGCCCTATCTTCCGAGCCGATCCGATCTTGGCGTGCCGCAATAAATCTCTCATTTTACATCGATAATCCGCAATGCGCTCCTTGGCACGAGGGTTGCTCAGACCCTCTCTCGAACAAGCGCGAGAGCGCAGTCTAAACCGAGAAGAGCGATGCACAACCTTATGCTGGCCAATCACCTGTTTGACTCGATTCAGCTCGGGGCCTCCGAAGGAACGCCGACGCCGACAGAGATCGGAAACGAGATCTTCAGAGACCACTTGCAGCGGCAGAGTCGCCACTTGAACGAGAAGGGGTCCCCGGATTCTTTGGAAGAGCTGGCTCAGCTGGGGATCCCGCCTCAGGAGCTCCATTTACCGGCCAGCGCACGCCCGCTGTTGGAGTCGTTTCTGAAGACCCAGGGGTTGACCCCGGACGAGATCGAACCCTTGATCCGATCAGCGTCGGATCGGGACGGCACCATTCATCTGGGCAGGCTTGTGGCCAAAATATGGAATGCGATCCAGCATGCGGACGCTCGCTCCCCCACAATCCGTTCCCCGGACGCACCTGCGGTGGAGGCGTTGCTCTTCAAGATGGGCCTTGGGGCAGGCGAAGTAAAGGAGATCAGGGACAAGGCCATATCGGTTGACGGCCGTCTCCTGATGGCGGACTTGTCAAGCGCGCTGAACAAACATCTTTCGGGGCACGTCTCTGAAGAGGGTCTCACCTCTCTGTTTAGTCGCTTCGGGATCGAAATGGAGCTGCAGGCCAACGACCTTGGAGCCCTTGATCGAAACCTGCGAGATGTACTCGAAGCGCTTCGTGAGACGAGCTCTCGCGCGACACGCGAAGGCCTCAAGTTTCAGATAGCCGGCCTGCTGCGCGAAAAAGGGATTCCGCCACAAGAGGTCAAATCCTTTTTGGATACGCTCTCAGTCGCCCATCTGGAGGGGAGGGAGCGAAAACCGATTGCCGGGAGCGGCGCCAAGCTGGTCAACGGGCTGGTTCTCGAGGACCGACCGCAGTGGCAACACGGAACGTGGCGTGATGCGATCATGCGGATCCTTGACGGCAAAGGCTGGTCATTGAGCGAGCAGCCCAGCCGAGGCTCCTTCGCGCCAAACTCAGCCAGATGGCCTATCGCTGGCCCAGGATCCCCATGGGTTGCCAACCCTGAAAGGGCCTTGAGTAAAGGCGGCTGGCCGGTGGAACAAACGTTGGAGGTGGGGCCTCAGAGAAGGATCGCACTCGTCAGCCGAGCCGATCAAGGGCATGCTCAGTCCGGCAAGGTCGCGGACGGTGTTTTTTCAGCCCATCCCGAACCAGCCGGGGCCACCCTCGAAGCAACCTCCGCCCAGCAAACCCGTCCGTCCACAGGCTTACCTCACCCCCTGCCGAAGATCCTGGATCGCATGGTGTGGATGATCCGCGGCGGGGAGCAGCGAAGTCGTATCCACGTGTCACCGCCGGAACTCGGGCGACTCGACATCGAAGTCTACGTGAGACGAGGGGGCCAAATTCAGGCCAGCGTCGGGGCCGAAACACTGGCCGTCAAGGAGCTGATCGAATCGAACCTAGTCCAACTCCGGCAACAACTGGCGGAGCACGGTTTCAGTGTGGACAGCTTTGATGTCATGGTCGGCCTGCGTGATCAGGGATCCCCGAGGGGTGAGACCAGGACCGCGTCTTGGCGGGGTGAGGGTGCCAAAAAGCGGAGAGCGGGTGTCGGGGCGGTACGCGAAGAAAGGGAGCCATTGAGTCTGCCGCGACTCGGCCGTCATCAAATCGATCTGCACGTCTGATGAGTCACCGTAAAGGAGTCCAACCATGATCGCGGGAATAACAGACTTCCTCAACACATCGTCCGATCAGGTCCAAGGCGAAGACTCGCGGCAGGATTTGGGTCGCGACAGCTTTCTGACCCTATTCCTTGCGCAGCTGGAGCACCAGGACCCCCTGAATCCTCTCGAAAGCCAGGAATTCACGGCGCAACTCGCACAGTTCAGTAGCCTTGAGCAGCTCTACACGCTGAATGACACCCTCGATTCGATGAAGACCTCACAGGACGAAAGCAGCCGATTTCAGGTCCTGAATATGATCGGCAAGGATATCGTGGCCGAGGGTGCCATGCTGGCCTTGACTGAAGACAACCAGGCCGTCGGAGGTTTTGTCCTGGAGGGGTCGGCCGACTGCAGGGCCGTCATCTTGGACGCGGACGGATATCCCCTCAGGGAGGTGGCCTTGGGGTTCCTCGCGGCGGGTGAACACAGCTTCGAATGGGATGGCAAGGATGACGCCGGTTTCTCTCGGCAGCCGGGGGCCTATGGCTTTGAGATCATCGCCACAGACGCCCTGGGGGAAAGCGTACCCGCGGCAACGATGATCAAGGGGCGGGTCAGCAGGATCAACCTTGAGGATGGCGCGCCCACGCTCTATGTGGGGGATATCCCGGTCTCCCTTTCATCCGTCGTCGACATTACGGTCCCGGATGATACGCAGCAGCTGGATAGTAGCGGGGATACGGCTTCGAATCCTCAGGGCCAAAACGACTTCTAGACGAAAAACGATTTCACAGGAAAGATAGGAGGGCAAGATGGCTATATCAACGGCACTATATTCAGGTGTGAGCGGGTTAGGGACCCTTGGCAATGCCATGCAGATCATCGGCGACAACATCGCCAATGTAAACACGGTGGCGTTCAAGGGGAGCAATTTCAATTTTCAGGATCTCCTCAGCCAGAACATCTATACCCTTTCGGGTACGTCCCAGGTTGGGCGTGGGTCGGCCATGGGCGACGTCAGCGCCGCCTTTGATCAGGGGACCTTCGAGTCGACCGCGAGCGACACGGACCTTGCCATCAACGGGGGCGGGTTCTTTGCCGTGCGCGATCCCGACAGCACCGATCTCTTTTACACCCGGGCCGGCAACTTCCACTTCGACAAGGACGGCTATCTGGTCAATCCGGAGGGATACGTGGTGCAGGGCTGGCAGTTTAACTCGAACGGCCAACAAATCCCGAGTGCTCCGCTTGACATCCAACTGGTGCCTCTGAACGCACCACCCCTGGAGACCGATAACATGAAGGTCGTCGTAAATCTCGATTCCAACGGGAACGACAACTCTCCCGGTGCCGATGATTCGTTGGCACTAGCCTATGACGCCACTCAGACGTCGCCGCTGGATGGTACGGAGTATGACTATCAGACGACCCTCAAAGTCTACGATTCACTTGGAAACACCCACGATATTACGATCTATTTTGACAAGGCGGCCACTAGCTCGGCCTATGAGTTTGTCGTGGCCTGCAACGCCAGCGAAGACAACCGCACAATCTTCGGCGCCACCGACGAGGCCAAGGGGTTGCTGGCCAAAGGCCTGCTGCAGTTCGACAGCAGTACGGGGGAGATCTCCGATATTGATCTTTGGCAGTACACCGGCACAGGCTCTGGCGGCGATGGTATTGACCGCGCGGCCGCCAGCGGCAATTGGACACAACAGCTCGAGACGAGCAGCCTCAGTAACGGCTACTTCACCATTGCGCCCACCTTCATCAGCGGGACTCCCTCCATGTCAATCGAATTGAATCTCGGCGCAGTTTCTGATGGGACCCTCAATAATTGGACCCCCGAAACCATATCTTCCACCCAGTATGCGCGAACGTCAACCACCTCGTTTCAGTCCGCCACCGGGTATGGGGCCGGTGATCTCCGCGGCGTGAGTGTCGATGCGGATGGCGTGCTCACGGGGGTCTACTCCAACCGGCAGGCGCTTCCCCATTTTCGACTGGCCATGGCGGACTTTCTGAATGAGCAAGGGCTGGCAAAGATGGGTGGGAATCTGTACTCGGAGACCCCGGAGAGCGGCATCGCCATGGTCAACAATCCCGGGACCAATGGTCTGGGCAGTGTCGTGGCCAATGCCCTGGAGCAGTCCAACGTGGACCTCGCTACCGAGTTCGTCAAGATGATCACGACCCAGCGAGGATTTCAGGCCAACTCCAAGATTATCACGGTCACGGACCAGATGATGGCCGAGTTGCTCAACCTGAAACGATAGATAGGCAGATCGGGCTGATGAGTCGCCAAGATCCGGGCCATCATATCCCCAAGGCCTGACGGAACGTGTTCAGATAGCGCTCACAAGGCCAACCTGTATTCGCGAACCGTCAACAGAATGACTTCAACCCTCTCATAGCCTACCGGGAGACGCATTCCGCGTCTCCCGGCAGACGCTATGACCAGCATCTCACCTGAATCACGTCACAATTGTAAAATCACGCTCTCTCCTGTCTCGGATCTACTCTGGCACAGAGGTTGCTTCAGTGTAACGCGATAAATCAACGGATTCTGGTCTACTGGAGCGCGATGGATATTGCAACCCTTGTGGGTATTGTGACGGCCTTCGCCCTCGTCTTGATGGCGATCATGATGGGGGGCAGTATTCTGCTGTTTCTGAACATCCCCGGGCTCATGATCGTGGTCGGTGGCACCCTGGGATCCACCCTGATCAATTACCCACTGCCGGATATCATGAAGGTCGTCAAGGTTGTAAAGAATGCCTTTTTTCATCAAACACATACGGCCCAGGCGTTGATCGGTGAGTTCGTCTCACTCGCCGGGACGGCCAGACGGGAGGGTATCCTGGCCCTTGAGGCCAGCCTGAACGATTTGAGTGACGAGTTCCTGAGAAAAGGCCTCCAGCTATCCATCGACGGCCTCGAGCCGAACGCCATCAGAGAAATCCTGCAGACCGAAATTATCTCTATCCAGGACCGCCACAAGCTCGGAGCGGATATCTTCACCACCCTGGGTACGTTTGCCCCGGCGCTAGGCATGATCGGTACGCTGATCGGACTCGTTCAGATGCTGCAATCGATGAACGATCCGAGTTCCATCGGCCCCGCCATGGCGGTCGCACTGCTGACCACATTTTACGGCGCCATGCTGGCCAACATCGTCTGTCTGCCCATCGCGGGGAAACTCCGAAACCGGAGCAGTTCCGAGGTCATGATGAAGGAGCTCATGACGGAAGGGATCATTTCGATCGCCAAGGGTGACAACCCCCGGATCATCGAGCAGAAATTGAATGCCTATTTGCCTCCCCAATTGCGGGAGTCGTCTTTCAAGTAATTCGTGCTACAGCCTGGCCCAGATGCAAACAGAGGTCCAGGCGTCCATGAGGGAGAGCGAAAAAGATGGCCGATAAGGAGAACAGCACCCCGGAAGCAGAGGAGCCGCAGGCGCCCAAGGGAAAGATTCCGCTGAAACTAGTCATCCTTTTTACCCTTATGTTGTCTTTGTTTGGCGGTGCTTTCCTTGTTTGGAAGGGCGGGCTTCTAGCGAAGTTTATCGGTAACGATGAGACGTCGACGCGCGAAGCCGAGGCGAGTCAGCCGGCGGCTCAGCCGGACATCGGCCCCATTTACGGCATGAAGACCTATATCGTCAACCTGGTCGATCCACGCGGCAAGAGATATCTCAAGACGAAGATCGAACTTGAATTGACCAACGAAGCCGTATCCGAAGAGATCGAGCGACGCCTGCCGCAATTGCGTGACAGCGTCCTGACGACCTTGAGCAGCAAGAGCTACGAGGATATCAGTACGCTCGAAGGCAAGTATCAGTTGCGCGCGGAGATTGTAGCCTTACTCAATCAATATCTCCAAAGTGGTCAGATAACCAATTTGTATTTCACGGAGTTTATCGTTCAATAGCCACCTGAGCCATTGAGCGAAACACCATCGAGAAAGGACTGGTCGGTTGAACAAACTGCTATCCCAGGACGAAGTCGATTCTCTCCTGAAGGGGTTGGACACCGGCGATATTGAGACCGAAAAGAAGCCCGACGCTGCGGCCTCCAATCTGGAGGTATTTGACTGGGCTTCTCAGGGTAGAAATATCCGTCTCAACATGCCCCTGTTGGACGTTGTCAACAGTCGATTTAGTCAGAAGTTTCGCGGATCCCTCTCCAGCTCGCTCCGCAAAATGGTTGATGTGGCCCCGGATCCGCTCGAGATCGTCAAGTTCAACGAATTCCAACGAGCCCTGCCCGTCCCCACGAGCATGCACCTTTTTCGGATGGACCCCCTTCGAGGTGTCGGATTCCTTGTTATTGAAGGCCGCCTGGTCTTCAGCCTCGTAGAGGCCTACTTCGGCGGCAGTGGAACCGGTTCCACCAAGATTGAAGGCCGCGAATTCACGCCCATCGAAAAGAAGATCATCGAAAAGGTGGTTCAGATGGCCCTCATCGATCTGATGGAATCATGGGAGGACGTCCATCCCATCAAGACCGAGTTTATCCGTTCGGAAAGCAATCCTTTGGTCGTCAACGTGATTCCACCCGAAGAGCTGTTGCTGTGTGTCCGATTTGGAATCGAACTCAACAAACCGTTGGGCAGCATCACGGTCTGTGCCCCCTATTCCTCCTTTCAACCCATTAGGCACAAACTCTCGGGGAGCTACCGGGATGAGGATGCCAAGCTCGATCAGTTCTGGGTCAATAATCTTCGCAATCGACTGATCGGGACCGAGGTGAACATGACTGTCGATTTAGGCCGGACCCAGCTTTCCGTGAAAGAACTCGTGAACCTCAAAGTCGGCGATATCGTTGTTCTGGACAACGATTTCAAAAGCGGCCTGATCGCCAACGTCGAGAATATCCCAAAGTTCGATGGTTATGTCGGCCGTTACCGCAACAGAAAGGTCTTTCGAGTTGAGAATCCGATCTTTTCTCAGGGTTGAACCAATCGTCAGGTCTCGGACAAAGTCGCTCCTGTTAGGAGTCCCCCGGTACGTAACGCAGTCGAGCTGCATCGCTAAAATGAAGAGAGGGTTACATGGCCGAAGAGGTTAAGAATTCAGAGCAAGTACAACAGGAGCCAGAGGCAGAGCAAAGCGGGGCGAGGGAAGTCACCTTTGCCGATATCGAGCCCGGAATGCAGGAAGAAGGGAGCCCTCAGAATATTGACTTCCTGCTGGACATTCCACTGGAGATAACGGTCGAGCTCGGTAGAACCAAGATTAAGATCGGAGACTTGCTCAAGTTGAGCCAAGGTTCTGTTGTGGAGCTCGATAGCATGACCGACCAGCCTCTAGAAATTTTTGTCAACAAGAAATTGATGGCCCAGGGTGAAGTGGTCGTCGTCAACGACAAGTTCGGCATTCGGCTGACCAATATTATTAGTCCGGGGGACCGGGTCAAAAAGCTTACCTAGGGCCCACCATGATCAGATGATCAGTGCCTCAATCTGCTTCACGAAGCTAAACTGACAGCGAGGGTTTCAATGACGGGTGAGTTGGAAACAGCGGCCTTAAGGACCATCGCCTCATTGGGGCTGGTCGTGGGCCTCATCGTCTGTCTCTTTTATGTACTACGGAGATGGCGATTTGGTGCCTTGGGCCCCAACAACCAAGCGACCATGCGCTTAGTCGGTACCTTGAGTCTGGCCCCGCGGCGCTCACTCGCACTCGTGGAGATTGATGATCAATGGCTCGTTGTCGGTGTCGGTGCCGACCGGGTGACCTTCATTACAAAACTTGAGCGCCCTACCGAGCCCGATCACCAAGTCCCTCTCGATCCGCCTGCCGGCATAAGGGGTCGCTGGCAGCGCAAACTGCGAAGGGCCAGCGGAACGACCAATGAGTCAACCCAATAAGAGGACGAGACGTGTTCTTTTGCTGCTGCTGGTTTCAACGGTTCCGCTGATACCACTTGCAGGGTGGGCGCAGGATCTGCCTCTTCTGCCAACTCTTCAGATCGGTATCGACAAGGCCGAAGGACCAGAGCAGGTTTCGATTCTGCTACAGATCCTGTTGCTTCTGACCGTCCTTTCCCTTGCGCCGGCTATACTGGTGATGATGACTTCCTTTACGCGGCTAGCGGTCGTCTTTTCGTTGCTGCGTCATGCCCTGGGGACGCAGCAGATGCCCCCCAACCAGATCCTCATTGGGTTGGCGCTTCTCTTGACATTCTTTCTCATGTCACCGGTGTACAGCCGGATCCATAAGGAGGCGCTACAACCGTACCTAGCTGAAGAAATTTCGCAGGAGGAAGCATTTCAGAAGGCACTTGCGCCGATCCGTGCGTTCATGTTCAAACAAACCAGAAAGAAGGATCTGTCCCTCTTTATGAGTATATCCAAAGCGGACAAACCTCAAGATCTCAAAGATATTCCAACGAGTATTCTGATATCGTCCTTCGTTATCAGCGAGTTGAAGACAGCATTCCAAATCGGTTTTTTGATATACATTCCTTTTCTCGTTATCGACATGGTCGTGGCAAGTGTCCTCCTCTCGATGGGGATGATGATGCTACCGCCGTTCATGGTATCACTTCCATTCAAATTGATGCTCTTCGTTCTGATTGATGGCTGGTACCTATTAGTCGGATCCATGGTGAAGAGCTTCGGATAGGTACAGAGATGACACCTGAATTTGTTGTCAGCATGGCTGGCGAGGCAATTAAATTGGTCCTTCTTCTTTCTGCTCCCCTTTTGGGTGTCGGTCTCGTTGTCGGACTCATCGTGGCCGTGTTACAAGCTACTACCCAGGTCCAAGAAATGACCCTAAGTTTTGTGCCAAAGATTGTATCTGTCCTACTAGCTCTCCTTTTGGCCGCACCTTGGATGCTCAGCCGACTTAGCTACTTCGCCAGTCGGGTCATAATGGATATACCCAATGTCATCAGGTAGCCGCAAAGGTTTCCCTTTAGCGTTCCTGTGAATCATCTAAGTACGGAACAAGCATCATTCCTGTTCAAGAGAGAACGGCCCGTGATGCGATAGGGTGGGCTTTGCCTCTCTGACCCACATCATAAGCAGTCGAGTCTTATTCAGATGGCATTTCCCCTTGAATCTTTAGACCTGATACAGGGTTTCTTTTGGGTCTTCCTGCGGGTGAGCATCATCCTCTTTATGTTGCCACTCTTTGGGGCCACAGGGATTCCGATGCTATGGAAGGTCGGGATGTCCATGGTGATTGCTATCGTGATCACGCCGGTCGTCCCAATCCCCGAACGTTTCCCGCAAACGGTATTTGAGATCGGCCTGGCGATGCTAGCCGAAGTGATTATGGGTCTGATTTTGGGCTTAGCTGTTAAGATGTTGCTGTCAGCCGTTCAATTGGCCGGTCAATTCATGAGCTTTCAGATGGGATTCTCGATGGCGAGGGCGATCGATCCCCATACGGGCGTTCAGAGTACGGCCCTATCTCAGTTCTTGTATCTGTTTACCGTCCTCGTCTTTTTTGCCATTGACGGTCACCACATGTTTATCCGCGCCCTGGCGCGGTCTTTTTTCGTTGCGCCGCCCAGTGCACTTTCCTTTGACCCGAGGCTTGCCACCGTATTGATCAGAACGAGTGCGCGAATGCTTCTGATCGCCTTGAAGATAGCCGCCCCTATCATGATTGCCCTCTTCCTGTCCAACCTGTGCCTCGGCATCGTGGCCAGGACGGTGCCTCAGGTAAACATCCTCATGATTGGATTTCCCCTGAACATCGGCCTTGGTCTCATCTTCTTCGGTTTGACGTTGAGCCAGCTCTTACCGTTCCTCGTGGAGCTGACAAGAGAGATGGGGACGACTTTGGTAAAGATGCTCGATTTGATGTGATCTGATGCCTGAAGAACGATTTCAAGACAAGACTGAACCGGCAACCCCAAAGCGGCGCCAGGAGGCTCGCCAAAAGGGTCAGGTGGCGAAGAGTCGCGAGCTGGCGTCCGTGTCGGTCCTTACGGTCGGCGCGCTCTACTTGTTCTTCTGCGCCAAGGGTCTTAGCCTGAACCTTGGAAATCTCATCCAGCGAACCCTGCTGGAAATTCCCCGTATGATCAACGGCGACGAGGACATCATCGCCATGCTTGTCAGTAACCTCGAGGGTTACTTGAAGATGGTCTTGCCGCTCATGCTGATCTTGTCTCTGGCCGCCCTTCTAGCCAATGTGCTTCAAACGGGATTCCTTTGGAGTGTCGAGCCCTTGGCACCGAAGGCGTCAAAAATTGACCCGCTCCAAGGCGCACGACGAATACTCTCCAGACGATCCCTGGTAGAGCTCGGTAAGGCCCTTGTCAAGATCGTGATTGTCGGATGGGCGGCCTTTTCAACGATGAAGTCCGAATTCAGTCATTTGATTCCACTAATGTACCAGGAAGATGTACAGATCTTTGCAGCCCTCGGACAGACGTCTCTAAAAGTGATGTTCCGATGTTGTTGGGTCATCGCTATACTGGCCGTCCTCGACTACATGTACCAAAAATGGGAGTACGCCCAGAAGCTCAAGATGACGAAACAGGAAGTCAAAGATGAGTTCAAACAGACAGAGGGGGATCCACAAGTCAAGGCCCGGATCAGGTCGATTCAAAGAGAGATGGCGCGCAGACGGATGATGGAGGAGGTCCCGAAGGCGGATGTCGTGATCACGAACCCCGTGCGTCTTGCTGTGTGCCTGCGTTACGAACCCGAAAAGATGGGGGCGCCGAAGGTGGTGGCGAAGGGCGCAAACAAGCTCGCAGCACGTATTCGCGAGATGGCGCTACAGCACCACGTCCCCCTCGTAGAGAACCGGACCGTGGCACAGAACTTGTATAAATTGGAGCTTGGCACGGAGATTCCGTCCCAGTTCTATCAAGCTGTGGCGGAGATCCTGGCCTACGTGTACAGTCTGAAGGATCGGGGCCGAGGATCGAGGGAAGTGAGATGAATTTGCCCAGAATATCATGGATGCAAATCCCCTTTGGGGCGCATGCCGATGTAGGTATTTCGCTTGGGGTTGTAGGTATCCTGATGGTGATGATTATTCCATTGCCTACCAGCGTCCTGGACATTCTGCTGGCCTTTAATATTACACTTGCCATTCTGATTCTGCTCCTCACGATCTACGCAACAAGACCCCTCGACTTTTCAGTATTCCCTTCTCTATTGCTGATTAGTACGCTCTTCCGACTATCCCTCAACATCGCCTCTACTCGTTTGATCCTCCTGAACGGGCACAATGGTTCGCTGGCGGCCGGAAAGATCATCAAGGGGTTCGGGGCCTTCGTGGTCGGAGGAAACGCGACCGTCGGGTTGGTCGTCTTCCTGATCCTGGTGGTCATCAATTTTGTGGTGATCACCAAGGGATCGGGGAGGATCGCCGAAGTCGCGGCTCGGTTTACCCTTGACGCCATGCCAGGGAAGCAGATGAGCATCGATGCCGATCTGAACGCCGGGCTCATCGATGAAGAGGAAGCTCGGAGGCGCCGGGCCCAGATCTCCAAGGAGGCCGAGTTCTACGGGGCCATGGACGGCGCAAGCAAGTTTGTCCGCGGTGATGCCATCGCGGGTATCGTCATAACGTTGATCAACATTGTAGGCGGTTTGATTATCGGAGTCCTTCAGGTGGGGCAAGAACTCCCCACCGCGGTGCAAAACTACACCCTCTTGACGATCGGAGATGGACTCGTCACCCAGATACCCGCCTTAATCATTTCAACGGCGGCTGGAATCCTGGTGAGCAGAGCAGCCTCTGAGAAGAACATCGGCGCGGAGCTGGCCGGGCAGTTTGGGGTGCAGCCGCGAGCACTAAAGATCGCCGCCGCGATTATATTCCTTTTTGCCCTCGCACCGGGCATGCCGGCGATTCCTTTCATGCTACTTGCCGGGACGGTATTCTTCTTGTCGCGGAGTATCAAGCCGCAGGAGTCGACGCCCCCGGAAGCAGCAAAGGCACAGTCTGAGGAAAAGGCGGATGAGTTCGGCCCCGAAGAAGTTGATCGGCTACTGCCGCTCGATATATTGTCCCTTGAAATCGGATACGGGCTCATTCCATTGGTCGACAATCAGAAGCAGGGAAACCTGATGAACAGGATACGCTCCCTGAGACGACAATTTGCCCTCGAGATGGGACTCATTATGCCTTCGCTCCACATACGCGACAACCTCGAGCTGAAGCCGAATGAATATGCGATCTGTATCAAAGGGAACGACGTGGCCAAGGGAGAACTCTTGATGGACCATTACTTGGCCATCGATCCGGGAGATGCGAGCGCTCAGATCGAGGGTATCGATACAAAGGAGCCGGCTTTCGGACTGGCTGCACGCTGGATTGCAGGCGATAAAAAGGAAGATGCCCAGTTGGCGGGATATACGGTCGTCGATCTGCCCAGTGTGATAACAACCCATTTGTCGGAGGTCGTAAGGCAGCACGGCTATGAGTTCTTAGGCCGCCAAGAGGTACAACGTCTCTTGGATAATATTTCAAAGAGTCATCCTAAGGTCGTCGAGGAGTTAGTCCCAGGTTTGTTGAGTCTCGGGGCGATTCAAAAGATTCTGCAGAATCTCGTCCGGGAACAGGTCTCCATCAGGGATCTATTGACGATCCTGGAGACGATTGCCGACTACGCTCCGCTAACGAAGGACACGGATCTTCTCACAGAGTATGTGCGCCAAAGGTTGGCCAGGTCGATCACGAAACCGTATGTCGACAATGATCGGGCGCTAAAAGTGCTGAGTGTAACATCGGACATGGAGGAGATCATCGCCAACGGCATCAATCAAAGTGAGTACGGCACATACCTGGCCCTCGAGCCCCAGCAGGCCAATGGGGTCGTCGAGGCCATTAAGGCATCCTTGGAGAAGGTGGCGGTACGGATCGAACAGCCTGTACTCCTTTGTTCAACGACCATCAGACGGCATCTAAAGAAGTTATGCGAACGAGTTCAACTGCATGTGGCGGTCTTCTCTTACAATGAAATCCCCAGCGGCCTAGAGGTTCAATCGCTGGGAGAAGTTAGTACGAAACGATGAATATCAAACGTTTTGTCGCCAACAATGTGCAAGAGGCCAAGCAGATGGTCAAGCGTGAGATGGGCGCTGATGCGGTTATCATTGATACGCGAGTGCTTCCCTCATCTACGAAAGATAAAAATTCTGCTTCGCAGAAGTTTGAGATTACCGCCGCCATCGACTACGAAGCGCAACCAACTGGATGGTATCCCCATGGAGGGGGGAACGGCTCCTCGCTCCCGTTGGAGCAATGGCGCCGGATGGAGAACGAGCTCAAAGAAATCAAAGAGGCCCTCTTGAGTCGAGATACCCATGCCCTCTTGAATCCCGATGTTTACTACAGCAAGGAACTTAGAGCACGCTATGTCTACTTCAAGGCGTTCGGATTGAGACCGGAGATGATCAGGGACTTCATGCACGAATGCCAGAGGGGAAACGGGGGCGGGCGACTTTCCGCCGAAAACCTGCTCCAGGACTGCCTGTCGAGAGTTTTGCAGCGTGTTGCCTTTCTCAATTGGGGCAAGGCAAGCGGGCAAGGCAGAATGATATTTTCCTTCCTAGGACCTACCGGTGTCGGCAAGACGACCACGTTGGCAAAAATGGCGGCATCGCGTGCTGTGCAGGTAGGCAAAAAGGTGGCCCTGATATCGCTTGACACCTTTCGGATCGCAGCCGTAACTCAACTGCAAAGCTATGCTCGCATTATGGGAGTGGCCCTTGAAGTTGCCGCGAGTCGATCCGATCTTCAGAGGGCCATTCTGAAACACCGCGACTGTGATCTGATCCTCATCGACACGGCGGGACTGAATCCGAACAAGGCGCAGGGTTTTAGCGAGTTGAAAAGGCTCTTTGGGGTGCAGGAGAAGATTCACCACCACTTGGTTTTGAGTGCAACCACGGATTACCTTAACCTGTTGCATGCAGCCGACCAATTTGGTGCGCTGCCATATGAAAACTATATATTCACCAAACTGGATGAAACTCGAGATGTCGCCGCGATGCTAAATTTCCTCGTGACTCGTAAACGACCGGTTTCCCATTTCACTTTTGGTCAGCAGGTGCCGGAAGATATCAAACCTGCTTCGAAGAAAGAACTTGCGTCCCTCGTCGTCAGCACAGTGCAAAGAAGGGTCGAATTCTCTCCGCATGAGGCAAAACGAGATGGATCAGATCGCCGACACCAGATCAGGCGTTGAGGGTCAGATGGTAGCCAGTCGCAGATCGCGCACGTCTCTCGGTACTCAGGATAGCCAGGGGACTCAAGGAAATCATATTCGGGTCATTTCAGTCACAAGCGGCAAAGGTGGCGTCGGGAAGACCAATGTGGCCGCCAATTTGGCCCTAGCCCTCTGCAACCTAACCAAGAGAGTACTCATACTTGATGCTGATCTCGGATTGGCCAATCTGGACGTCATGCTGGGCCTCAACCCGCGCTATACGATCAACCACGTCCTGAAGCGAGAAAAGACACTGGATGAGATCATCGTTACGGCCCCGGGTGGATTTAAATTGCTCCCCGCTTCCTCAGGGATGCAGGAATTGACGGAGCTGGACCGATCCCAACGCCTCTTTTTTTTAAGCGAACTTGACATGCTCCAGGAGCGCTTTGACGTCCTGCTGATAGACACTGGGGCAGGGATCTCTTCGAATGTGATGTATTTTAATCTGGCGGCCATGGAGCGACTCGTGGTGGTCACGAATGAGCCGACGTCGCTCACCGATGCTTACGCCCTCATAAAAGTGCTGACGAACAAATATCAGCAAAAACGATTCATGGTCCTGGTCAATTCGGTGCGCAACAGCACCGAGGCTGAGCGGATCTATAAGCAGCTAAGCGTTGTCGTCGACAAGTACCTAGGGTCTCCTTCTCTGGATTACCTCGGTTGGATTCCGTACGATGAACAGGTACCGATGGCCGTGCGGCAGCAACAGATGGTCTTGCAGCGTTATCCGGATACCCCTGCCAGTAAGAGTTTCGTGGAGTTGGCTCAAAAGCTGATGGCCGCTGAGAACGCCAGAGCATTCGAAGGGGACATCAAGTTCTTCTGGCGCAAGCTCCTCAATTGTTGAGGCGAACCGTTAAGGGTGTCACCTCGACGCCAAAAATCGGGTGTTCAAGAAAAAGGCTAGAGTGACTTCCGGAAAAAGAATGTAAGAGGTGAAGAGGGATCGAATGCCCCAATTAGCCATGGGAAAACTGAAGCGATATGCGCAGTCACCCCCTTTAGAATTCAAGAACAAGGATTCAGGGGAAAGGGAGCAGCTGGTTGCGCAGTACGCTCCGTTGGTCAAAACGATCGCCGGTCGACTGGGAATAAAACTCCCGAAACACATCAGCCGAGAGGACCTTCTAAGTGCAGGCATTATGGGTCTCTTGGATGCGATTGACAAGTTCGACGTGGAGAAGGGCGTAGAGTTCAAATCCTATGCCGAGTTCCGAATCCGGGGTGCCATGCTCGATGAACTGCGCTCCATGGATTGGGTGCCGCGTTCGGTGAGAAGAAATGCCAAGCGACTCGAGCAGGCCTACGCCAAAGTCGAGAAACAAAAGATGCGCCCGGCTGAGGACGAGGAGGTGGCGGCAGAATTGGAGGTCGACATAACGACCTTCTACACCATGCTGGACGAGGCCCGTGGGGTGGCCATTATCAGCGAGGAAGAAATCGGCAATGTCTTGCCGAAATGTGAATATAGCAATCCGTGGCAAATGAACAACTCAGCCAGAGGGACCAATCCGGGTGAATCGCTCGATCTAGCTGAGGTCAAGATCGTGATCGCCGAGGCCATCGACCGATTACCGAAAAATGAACGCATGGTCGTTGCGCTCTATTACTACGAGGAATTGACCATGAAAGAGATTGGTCAGATTATGGGGTACACGGAGTCCAGAGTCTCCCAGTTGCATACAAAGGCCGTCATTAGGCTTCGCAACAGCCTCAAGAACTACTTCGACGCGGAGAGCCCCTGATATCAGGGATATGGAAGATAAAGATGAAAGCCTTAACGGCACTCCGTCCGATAACGTAGGTCAGGCGGATCGAAGCGAGACGTCGGATTATCCCAATGGCGGTCAGAGGCAGAGTGCCGCAAAAGGAGAAGCAGACGTTGTACGGCCATCCGGGCAGGCGCCAGGCCGTTTAAGGGCGTTCATTGCGAACCGCAAGAAACCAATCATTATCGGGCTACTGGGGTTCATTAGCCTCGCGGTCGGCCTGAGCAGAACATTAGGGCTTAACGGACTCCCTGGGTACGGCTTGCATCTTCCGATGTCCAATTCGAGTGGAGAGCTCCGCGAGCATTACGTTGAAGAAGCCCTCTCACCCTTTTTTGTCCCCCTCCCGGCGACCTCCTCTGAGCGGGTCGCCATCATCGATTTCACCGTGATTTGGGATGGGCTAGCATCGGTTCGTTTCAAGAGAAAGGAATTGCAGATCAGGGATTCCCTCTATCGCCTTCTCTTGGAGCGGGCGCAGAAAGGTGAGGACTTGCAGGCGAAGGCCCCGATTCTTGAAGCCGAGATGAGCAGGACATTTCAGGAATCGATGGGTAGCAAAGAAGTCGAAATCCGAATCAAGAGGGTCAAGGTTCTTTAAGATGTGATTGGCGATTTGGCCCCTTGAAGAGGAGGTGTTCCATGGATGAGTATTCCCAACTAGGCACGACAGGACTTGTATCGCCCATGACCAGAAGCCTGCTAGGTGTCCAGAAGAAGAAGCGGACATCTGAGCGGGATCGACGCGAATCCGATCATAAAAAACAAAAGGACGAACCCGGGCAAGACGAGGAGCAAGACCAGATCCTTTTGTCGGGCAAAGGGGATCGTCCTAGAGGCGTCAGTCGAACCGAGGATGAGATCCCTGGGGAATATGGCACGGCAAAACGAAAGCAAAGGGTTCCCAAGAAAGTAGACCTGGTTATCTGAAGCAGGCAGCAGCAATGGACGCCCAACTCTGGATCATCGGCCAGATTATCATTGACGTCATCATGGTCGCACTCCTCCTCTGGTTTGCATGGCTTCACCTCCGAAAGCAGCCAACCTGGCAAGAATTCAAGTCAGTCATCGAGAAATCCGAGTCGATTCTTTCTGAAATGGGACAGCTCGGACAGGCCCTCGAGAAAAACCTCTCAGAAAAAAAAAAGCTAAGTCGCCATATCCTGGAGCAGCTGGACCAAGGACTTATCCGGGCGCAACGCAACTACGAACAGATTCAAAAAGTCTTGCTTGATACGACCAACCCGCTTGGAGACCGAGCAGTGCCTGCCAAGGATAATGAGCGCATGGTTTCTTCCATCAAAGCTCTTCTATCCAAAGGACTGGAGAGGGAAGAAATCGCTCAACACCTGGGGATTTCAGTCCAAGAGATAGAACTGATTATCAAAATGAATCGTCTTTCCTAGTCCCTGTTCGCCTATTCGCTAAGGAGAGCACAGCCGGGCTTTAAGGTATCAAAGATCTCCTGTCATGATATTTCATACGAGGTTACGGGTTTCAAACCTAGGGGTTTGTTGACACCTGAAACCTGAACACCGAAACCACAGTGTGTTAATGCTAATGAAGAAGTGCATGCTTCGTAGAGGGTATGATCAGAAACTCTAGAGTGATACCATGGACGAGAGCAACGAAATAACTCGCCGCTTGGGCCAGATAAGCCCTTTGCATCGAGCGCGGAGCTTGCAGGGGGATTTAGGCCTGAGGCCGGGAGAGATTCTCAGGGGAACCGTCATCGGCCGGCTACGGGCCGGCCGATTCATAGTCGTCGCGAAAGGTAGGCCATTCACGGCCACGTCGACTTTGAACTTGAACGAAGGAGACAGCCGCATTTTCCAGGTCCAATCGGCCGGCAGCCGGATTGAGTTGAAACTGCTGGATGAGGAATTCCCGCTACTACAAAGGTCCTCCCGGCGCCTTGGGATCCCGCCCCAGAAGATCAGAAACAGAATGGTTTCTACGTTGGCTGAGCTCATCAGGGCACGGCGCTTCAAAGGTCTTGCTCCAGGGGTTTCAGCGACGCTCAGGGATTTGAATCAGCTCTTCCCCGCTATCGTATACCGTGCCCCCGGAAGGGAGGATACCGGTTGGTTGTTGCACAACCTGCTGATGGGTGGACTTTTTTGGGAGAATAAGGTCGCTCGTTTTCTGAGCGGACAGAAAAAGACATCCTGGAACAGGCTTGCGGCGAGTGATCTCAAGGGAAGCTTAACCGCGTTAAGACAGCAAATCAGGGCTGAGGAGGGTGCTCATCGGTCCTATGAGGCCCTCAGGTTGAACGTTGAGCAGTGTCTGGAACTGATCGAAGGAGATCAGTCCTTGAACCTATCTTCGGTACAGGAGGGGCTGGGTTGGATGTGGTTCATCCCTGGCTCTGAAGAGGGCGGGTTCGGCGGCTGCGAAGTCCTTGTGCAGAGCAGCCAAGAGGAAGCAGAGTGCCGCTTTTCCGTTCGTGTCGCGCTCTCTCGTCTGGGAGAGATTGAGGCCAGGGTGTCAATGCGTGATCGCAACGTGGATATCCGAATTCTCTTGACGGATGTCGATACGCTTCAATTCGTCTCGCAAAACGCGGATCTTTTGGCACAAGGGCTGAAAGCGGCGGGAATGATACCGGGAACCATCCATTGCCAATTAAGAGACCAGGCGCCGCCGGGTTCGGTTCCTCGGGAAAAGGAAGGATTCAAAGGCCCAGCGATTGACCTCGTCTTTTAGGGCTGAAGGGATGAGGTTTCTGCCCGCCAACAATGAGAGTCGATCAAAATGCGTCGTGAAAGAATCCGAAAGGCCGTAGCGCTCAAATACAGACAGGGAAGAGACAGAGCCCCGCGTTTGACCGCCAAGGGATTCGGCCTGACCGCCGAGCGAATTATCGATTTGGCACGCAGTAAAGGGATTCCGATCGAGGAGGATCCGGACCTTGTGGCTGCCTTAGCACAGCTCGACTTCCACGAAGAGATCCCGCCGGAGCTTTACCAGACCGTGGCAGAGATCCTTGCCTTTGTGTACCGCCTCAATCAACGAATGAAGCGCAGGCCGGATTAATCGCACCTGACGGCCGCCTCTGAGAGATCCCCAGCGACCTTCCTGACATTCCCAGACGACGAGGAGCAGCGCCCAGACAACGGTTCAGTAGCAGGGCTCTTTACCCGAATTTGTGAAAGGAGAACAGTTCCCACCCGGACTCCTCAATAATCGGCTTGAAACCCACAAATCCGCATCTAGTTCGAAAAGGGCTGCGACTTCAAGTTATTGTCTTTTCAAAACGGGGCTATCTGTCCGCAAACCTTTGTGAGGAACCGGTAATTTTTTCCTGTCTCCGGGCAACTCATTCAGTGCCCCGCAGGCAGTCTCTTGCAGTCTGGGGACGAGGTTTGGCCGAAATGAGAATAAGAGGTGTGATTGAGAGGAGTTAGAGAAGGCTGCGGTTGCAGGATCTCTTCGGTTTGATTGGTACGCCGATTGCTTGGGATAAGGCTGACTCAAACAATCGGAGGTGTGAGGTAGATCATGGTTGGGGGGATGTTGGATGCCGTCAAGGGGTGTCTCAAGGAGCTGGAGAGAATGGACACCATTTCAAACAACCTTGCCAATGCCCAGGCCATCGGTTTCAAGAAAGATCGGGTATCCTTCCAGGACCTCCTTCACGGTCCCCGGCCGGTAGATTCGCGGCCCAGCACCGACACGCCGCATCGAACAAATGCGGCGCTCATCGACGTCAGAACCGACTTCGAGCAAGGTAACATCCAATCGACGGGCAATCCCCTCGACTTTGCCCTTCAAGGCAAAGGGTTTTTTAAGATCGCTGTGTCCCAGGGAATTGAATACACGCGTAAGGGGAACTTCAGCTTGGATTCGGAGGGGTTCCTGATCACTCAGGCAGGCAATAAGGTCTTGGGAAAAGGAGGCCCCATTCAAATCGACGGTGACGAGATCCGGGTCGATGAAGAGGGCGCGATTTCAGTTGACGGGTCGGAGGTCGGCCGGTTTGATATCGTAGATCTCTCGGATTATGGGAAGGTAGGCAAGACAGGGACGGTTCGGTTTGAGAAGGGCTACGGAAATCAGGAAACGCCCGCGTCCGAGGCCGAGGTAAAGCAGGGTTATGTGGAACTATCCAACGTTAGTGTAACCCAGGAAATGGTTCAGATGATTGATTGCCTGCGAGCCTTCGAAACCTATCAGAAGTCGATTCAAGTCCTCGACGGAGTCAATAAGAAGATCGTCAACGAGGTCAGCCGCGTACGGTAAGGGCGAGTCGACGACCATCGTCTGGTGGTTCACTGATACAGGGGTTCGCGGCGGTGCAAACGATCAGAGGGAGGATGAAGGATGATTAGAAGTCTTTGGACAGCGGCGTCCGGCATGGCTGCGCAGAAGCTCAACATGGACGTCATTGCCAATAATCTTGCCAATGTGAACACCAGCGGTTTCAAGAAAAGCCGTGGGGATTTCGTGGACCTGCTTTATCAAAACCAGCGATCTCCAGGGGCGGCTACGAGTTCGGGCGGGCAGGTACCTACCGGAATCCAGGTCGGCATGGGTACTAAGCCGGTCTCGGTCCAGAAGATCTTCTCCCAAGGGGACTATGTGGAGACCAAGAATTCCTTGGATATCGCGATCGAGGGGAAAGGGTTCTTCAAGGTTCTCAGCGCCGGCGAAGAAATGTATATGCGGTCCGGGGCCTTTAAGACCGATAGCGAAGGATACATCGTGACCTCGGAGGGGGATCGCCTGCAACCCGAGTTCTCCATCCCGGCCGAGGCGGTCAACTTCACCATTGACCCCGGGGGCAACATGGTGGCCCTGGACGCGGACGGGGGTGAGCTGGCAAGCGGGCAGTTGACCCTGCATAGTTTCACAAACCCGGCCGGTTTGCTTTGTGTCGGCGGTAATAGGTACATACCCACCGAGGCCTCCGGCGATCCGGTTGAGGGGAATCCGGGGATAGACGGCATGGGGACTGTGGCTCAGGGGTACCTTGAAATGTCGAACGTCGATGTCGTCGAAGAGATGGTCAATATGATTGCCGGCCAACGGGCCTATGAAGTCGCCTCCAAGTCTATCAAGGCGGCGGATGAAATGCTTCAGATGGCGAACAATATCAGGAGATAGAGGCTGTCATGATGTCGGGTAAGGTCTTTCATTTTCGGACGGCGATCCCAGGGGGCCTCGTATTCCTCGGTTTCCTTGTATTTGTCCCATGCTTGCCGGCCCTTGAGATCAAGGTCAAAAACGAAATCACCGTGCAGGGCGATCAGGTCTATCTCGGTGACATTGCCAGCTTTCGACCAGCCGATGACGAGCGAGTGCCTCGGCTGCGTCGGGTCGAGGTTGTGACCGCACCCGCACCAGACAATGCGTTCAGCCTAAAGCGGCGTTTTCTGACCTACAAACTCACCGCCGAGATTGGTGAGCAAGAAGACATCCATCTGAAAGTCCCGCCAGCGCTGAGGGTCCATAGAGCAGCTCAGTTTGTCAGCCGCAATCAGTTGGAAGAGATCTTCAGGGGGTTTGTTTTGGAGGACTCGCCCTGGTCACCCGACAAGGTTCGATTCGAGAGGATTCAGGCCCCGCACGGGATCGCCCTGCCCGAGGGCAAACTCTCATGGAAAATCGTGGGTCGTGGATCCCGCCGGCATTCTGGCAACATCCCCGCAGTCATCTATTTCTATGTGGACGGGAAAGAGATTCGAAAGATCTCCGTTTCCGGGAAGGTGAACATCCTGCAGGCGATCGTCAGGGCCGCCGGAAAGATCAGATCGGGAGAGATCATAGGCCACGAGGACGTGGTCCTGGCTGAAGATGCCCATCACAAAAGCTACGAGGACGTGTTCAGCAGTACCGAAGCAGTCGTCGGCAAGAAGGCGAGACGCAACATTCGGAGCGGTCAGCCGATTACAAGGCGCATGATCGAAGATCCGCCCACGGTGAAAAAGGGAAACCGGGTCGTACTCAAGGCGGAGAACGCCTTGATTAAGGTCACCGCCTTGGGAAGGGTTCTTCAGGACGGACGGGTTGGTGATCAAGTCCGGGTCCTTAACACGACAAGCGGCAAGGAGCTCTTGGCGGTCGTGGAGGGCCCCGGGGTGGTTTCGGTGAGCTTTTAGCCGCAAGACGATTCAAGAAGCGCCATAGGTGCGTTTCATGTCTCAACGGAAGGTGTTTCAGAAAAGGCGTTTTTGAGGACCCAAGGGCAGACCACAAGACACTCTTTAATCTCGTAGCGCAAACAAGGAGTCAAAGATGGTGTATCGGAAGGGGTTCGAGATTCTGGCGTTGGGCATTTTGTTGCTGAGTGGTTGTGCGGTGGCGCCAATTAAAGAGGAGCCGATCGCACCGGTAACCCAGCCGTTATCGCAGCATGGTCTGCAAAACTCGAATCTAGAGAGGATGGATCCCGCGGCAAAGGGGGGCTTGTGGCAGGAGCACATCTCGCCGGGGCTTTTCCGAGACCTGCGCGCGTACCGTGTAGGGGATCTCGTGACGGTCAACATCGTGGAGACCTCCAAGGCGACCAAAAAGGCGAAAACAAAGACAGCCAGACAGTCATCCGTGGACGCAGGCATCAGCAATGTCTTGGGTTACGAGGGAAAGCTCCCCTTTCCCTCAGAATTCAGTAACCAGGCGATGTTCAAGACCTCCATGACAAACGGGTTTGATGGGTCCGGCGAGACCTCCCGCGATGAAAGCATGACGGCCTCCATCACCGCTCGTGTCATGGAAGTGGCCCCCAACGGCAACCTCCTTATCAGAGGAAGCCGCCAGATAAAGGTCAACAATGAGAACCAGTATATCATCCTGACCGGACTCATCCGGCCGGTGGACATCTCTCCCGACAACACCATCCTCTCAAGTTTCGTCGCAGACGCCCGCATCGAATACGCCGGAAGGGGCGCAGTCAGTGATAAGCAGCGGCCGGGGTGGCTGATGCGGGCCGTCGATTTCGTGTGGCCTTTCTAGAGGGATGAGGTCATGAAGCCAAACCGTACGACTTACTTGAAGGCGCTTCTCAGTCTTAGCCTGCTTGCGTTCCTCCTGAACGGCGGAAACGCTTGGGGGGCCCGGCTGAAGGATATCGCCGTCCTCAAAGGGGTGAGGCCCAACCAGCTCGTGGGTTACGGTCTGGTGGTCGGGCTGGCCGGCACGGGGGACGGCAGCGGCACCCAGTTCACCGTTCAGGCGCTCGTGAACATGCTCCGGCGCCTCGGGGTCGAAACACTTCCCGATAAAGTCAAGGTGGAGAATGTGGCGGCGGTGATTGTCACCGCCAACCTGCCCCCATTCGCTCGCCTCGGAAGCAAGGTGGACGTTTTGGTCTCGTCGATTGGGGACGCCGAAAGCCTGCAGGGCGGGACCCTGCTCCTAACGCCCCTGAAGGGTGCCGACAACCGTGTATACGCTCTGGCCCAGGGTCCCCTGGTGGTCGGGGGTTTTGTCGTCTCCGGCGCTGCAGGTGGCGGTGTGGGGAAGAATATCACCACGGTGGGCCGAATTTCGGGCGGGGCAACGATTGAGAGGGAGATCCCGCTCGATCTCAGGATGTTGGATGATTTGGTGATCGCCCTTCACAAGCCTGATTTCACGACCGCCCTACGAGTCTCAGAGGCCATAAACCACCATCTGGGAGATCAACTCGCCGTCCCCACCGATGCGGGGACCGTCAAGGTGGGCGTGCCCGGCACGCACAGGGAGAGGATCGTGGAACTTATGGCTTCGCTGGAACAACTCGAAATCAACCCGGATACCAAGGCGCGGATCGTCGTAAACGGACGCACAGGCACCGTGATCATGGGCGAAAACGTCCGCATCGCCTCCGTTGCCGTTGCCCACGGTAACATCAGTGTAGAGATCAAGGAGCGGAAGGATGTCAGCCAGCCTCAGGCGTTTTCAAATGGAGAGACGGTCGTCACGGATAGAACGGAGGTCAACGTATCCGAGGAGAACAATCGCCTGATCCTGATGCCGCCAGGGACCAGCCTGGGCGACATCGTCAAGGCGCTGAATGCGATCGGTGTGACTCCGCGGGACCTCATCTCGATCCTCGATGCCATGCGGGCGGGAGGGGCCCTCCATGCGGAACTCGACATTATCTAGCCGGTATGAACGCCGCTTCCATTTCGGGTGCCAAAAGGCGGACGAGACCGGTCTTTGTTTCGGGGCAGCGGTACCACATCCGAGGCACTCTGAAAACCCTCTGGTGCGTGGGCGTCGATCCTTGAAGAGAGTTTATGCGTAGAGTGCCCGGACGTTCTGGAAAGCCAACCGGTTCGGAGAAGATTATCCGCGATGCACACAAAAGACGTTAGCCACATCACAAACACCAAGGACCTTGGCTCCAAATCCCGGGACCCTGAGGACAAGGAACTCAAGAAGGCCTGCAGGGACTTCGAGGCGGTCTTTACCTACCAGCTCCTGAAGAGCATGCGTCGCACGATTGAGAAATGCGATCTCTTCCATGGCGGTCAAGGAGAGGACATTTATGAGTCCATGCTTGATCAGGAATTGTCCAAGGACCTGGCCGGCATCGGCTCTTCAAGCCTTGGCAACCTGCTCTACCAGCAACTTCGGACCGGACCTTCGGGGGAGGTTGACCCGGTCACGGTGGTCCACGGTGACGGGTGGGAGTCGCCGCAATGGCCGTTGAGCAGTCAAAGGATATCTTCCGTGTTTGGATGGCGCAAGCACCCCCTGAGCGGGCGCGATCAGTTTCACCGAGGGCTTGACCTTCCGGCCAATGCCGGGACCGCGATACGTGCGTCCCTCTCAGGGAGGGTTATTCGCAGTGAGTATCAGGATGGTTACGGAAATCTGGTGGAATTGGACCATGGGCACGGGTTCAGCACACTCTATGCGCACAACCAAGTCAATCTTGTAGAGGTGGGGGCATGGGTCAAGCGAGGCAGTCCGCTGGCAAGGGTCGGCTCAAGCGGGCAGGTCACAGGTTCGCACCTTCATTTTGAAGTCAAGAGAGAGGGGCGATACCTCGATCCGCAGCGATTCTTGGGATCGGGAGAGGCGGATCCGTGAGTACGCGTTGTGAGTAGGCGTTGGGGCTCTTGTCCTCCCGAAGAGGGGACGAAAAATCGATTCCTGAAGGCGAAAAATTCCATTCGTTGTTTTGGCACTGCATGGAATCAAGGGTTCAAGGCCAAGCGCATAAAGAGACGCACCGTGTCGCCTTTGCCCTCTGAGGAGAGGGGGTATTTTAGGTCTTGACGATTGTGGTCGATGAGAAGGTATGGGGGAGTAGCTGTGGAACCTAGGTCTGATAAGAAAGAGGCTCACTACCGTCGCCAGATCGCACTCTGTGAGGAGCTTTTGGACTGCGTTGTTCGTGAAAGGGAAACACTGATAGATCTCGATATAGATCGACTGTGGTCCATCACAGAGGAGAAACAACGTATCCTGAAGTCGATCGAAGAGCAGCACAATCAGATGGAAGGTCATAGATCACGGGATTCGAAGGGGGGCGCCCCTTTGGTCGAGCGTGGGGTTGCCGGGAAGCTTTCCATGAAACTCGAACTGCTCCAAAGGGATATCAAGAAAAGGGTCGCCGAAAATGCACGGTTTGTTGGCGAGACCCTCGGTTTTTTCGATGAGTTAGTGTCCCTCCTAGCGATCGGCGCCCAAGGCCCTGATTCCTATCCAGCGACCGGCAGGGCGCGCAAGGCGGCTTTGCCCTTGATCTATTCGAAGGAGGTCTAATCATGGGCGGATTAGGGGCGATCCTCGACATAGCCAAAGGAGCCCTTCTTACCCAGAAGTACGCCATCGATGTAGTCAGCCACAACATCGCAAATGTAAATACCCCCGGCTACACGCGGCAGGCGCCACTTCTTGAGGCCAAAGACGCGCAGAGACTGGGCGGTGTCATGCTCGGCAGGGGTGTCGAGATCACCGACGTTGTTCAACTCAGCAATGATTTTATTGAAACGAGATTGCGGGACCGGAAGAGCGACCTCGCGGCGATGGAAGAAAAAGAGATCTATCTGGGTGTCCTTGAAGGGATCTTCAACGAACGAACGGGGCTTCCCCTGAGTACCCAACTGGCCGACTTCTGGAATGCGTGGCATGACCTCAGCAACGATCCTGGCGGCACGGAGGAGCGAAACATCCTTTATGAAAGGGGCCTTTCGCTTGCCCAATCCTTCAAGGATCTGGCCTACGACCTCAACCAACTGGAGCGGGAGATCAATATCTCTCTCGATGCAGGGACGGCGAGGATCAATGAATTACTGGATCAGATCGCCGCGTTGAGCGTGCAGATCATCGATGTCGGTGTGACAGGGAACGCCAATGATCTGCGTGACCAGCGAAATACCCTGCTAAACGAGTTATCGCAGTATCTGGACATCGTGGCGCTGGAAGACGAGGATGGGAACGTGACCCTTTCGACGAGAAAAGGACACATCCTCGTCAGTAAGGCCGATACCTACCCCCTTACCCTCAAAAGCGGTGAGATCGAGTGGCAAGCCTCCGGCGGCGGCCAGGTCGTCATTACCGATACCATCACAGGAGGTAAGATGGGAGGGTGGCTCGATATGCGGGATGGGATTGTGCCCCAGGTTCAGGCGGATCTGGACGAGTTGGCCAGGTCGATCATCTGGGAGGTCAATCAGATCCATACTCAGGGGGTCGGAACGCAGGCATTTTCGTCTGTCACGGGCACCAATGCCGCCGCTGACAGCACCGAAGAAATGGGGACGGTCGATTCCGGACTCGATTTCTATGAGGAGATTAACGATGGGAGCTTTGAGTTCTGGCTCTATGACGATACGGGCGCGGTCGTGGGATCCACGACGGTCAACATCGTGAAGAATACCACCACGCTGGATGCGCTTGCCGCAAGCATCACGGCGATCCACGCCAACGTGACCGCCAATGTCTCGGGAGGCAAGCTCCAAATCACGGCCGCAGGCAACTATCGCTTTGCCTTTGGGGCTGACACCAGCGGCGTACTCGCGGCTTTAGGTGTCAACACCTTCTTCTCCGGCAGCGATGCCGCCGGTATGGATATGAACCCTTTGCTTGCCTCTACGAAGCAATTTATGGCCGCGGCACGGATTGACCCGACAACCGGCGCGTTTGCCGACGGCGATAATGCCAACGCGATCGCCCTGGCAAATCTCCAATACCAGGACGTGACCGTCAAGCACTGGAGTTATAGCAGGGGGAGCGCGCCCACATCGCAGAGTGCCTCCGCAACCCTTGAGAACCACCTCCAGTCATTTGTGGCTGGCATCGGGATCGAAAGCCAGAGCGTCCAAAGGGCGCGTGAGTATAATGAGATCATCGTCGACGAACTCAATCAGACCCGAGACAGCATTTCGGCGGTATCCCTCGATGAAGAACTTACCAATCTCATCGAGTACCAACACGCCTACGCCGCTGCGGCCAAGCTCATCACCACGGCTGATGAGATGCTTCAGGTCTTAATGGACCTCAGGTAAGGAGCCAGCAATGAGGATCGCGAACAGGACGATATTCGACAGCATCAAGATAAACCTCGACAAGGCCACGGAGGCCATGGCCGAGGCCAACATGGTTGTGAGCTCGGGCAAGAGAATTAATCGGCTATCGGATGATCCGGTCGGTCTGGCCACGGTCTTAGATCTCCGATCTTCGCTCGCTAATATTGAACAACTCCAGAAGAACATCAACACCGGCCGGTCCTGGCTCAACATGGCCGAGTCTGCTTTGAGTCAGATTGAGGACATTCTCGTGCAAGGCAAGGCCCTGACGGTGGAGATGTCCAGTGCGAACCGGAGTGCCGGTGACCGCTACAATGCCGGCACCATTGTAGACGGCTATTTGAGGCAGATCTTCTCATTGGCCAATACTCAGGTGGCGGGAAGATACATCTTTGCAGGGACCGAAACGAGCACTCAGCCCTTTGCCTTTGATGACGACAATAATCCGACCCTCGCGACCTATGCGGGAAATAATGATCCTTTTGCCATCAAGATCGGTAAGGATACCAATGTCGAGGTGGGGCGGAACGGTGAGCAGGTCTTCGGGGTGAATTGGGATGCGGATAACATCTTCAAGACCCTCATCGATCTCAAGACCGCCCTCCAGGGAAACGACGTTGCGGGTATCCAGAGCGCGATGCAGAATCTGGATAATCATCTCGAGAGGAGCCGGAACCTCGTCTCCGATACGGCCGGCAAGGTGATCCGTCTCGACGTCAAGGAAAAGATCATCCAGGATCTGAACCTGAGCTACACGGAGAGGATGTCAAAACTTGAAGACGCGGATATCGCTGCCGCCATTGTTGAGCTGGAGGCCAAAGAGCTGGCCTATCAGGCTGCTCTGAACTCATCAGCCAAGGTCATGAACATAAGCTTACTTGATTATCTGTGATCCAACCAAGCCGCGTAGAGGCCTTGCCTGGGGCCATGGAGGGTGCCAGTGCTTGTATTGACCAGGAAGGTGCGAGAAAGCATCACCATCGGGAATGACATCGTTGTGACGGTCCTTGAAATAAGGGGCAATCAAATACGGATCGGCGTCGAGGCCCCCAAGCAGACCCCTGTAAATCGAACGGAGATCTACGAGAGCATCGTTGAGCAGAACGTAAAGGCCTCGGAGGCGCCTGTTGATCTGACCGCCCTGTCACCAAATCAAAGAGAGACGTAACAGAGAGCTGATCTTCATGCACGCCATTGAGACCACAAGATTTGGGAAACTCGAGATAGAGAAAAGCAGAATCATCCACTTTCCCAACGGACTTTTGGGATTTCCAGGGAATAAGGATTTCACTATTCTCGAACATAAACCAAATTCCCCTTTTTGCTGGTTACAATCCGTTGATTCACCTGCCTTGGCCTTTGTTTTGACGAATCCCTTCTTGGTGCAGGCCGACTATTTGGAGGGACTTTCACCGACAGAGAAAAAGATATTTGGACAGGGCGAGAACGGCAGCCAGAAGGTCGTCTTTGCATTGGTCACCATCCCCCGCGGAGAGCCCGAGAAGATGACCGTCAATCTTTTGGGTCCCCTCGTCATTGACATTGCCACCAAGACGGGGAGCCAGGTCGTCTTAGCTGACTCGGGTTACAGCCACCGCCATCCCTTCACCTTCCAACAGGAACACGCCTGAGCCGCCGCCGTGGGTGGCTAACCTCCGATTCCAACAATCCGAGCATTGCAGTGGTGCCGCTTTGAGGTCAAAAAGCGCGATCGATGCTCTTCCCCGCTGCAAAGGGGGCTGAAAGGCCGCGAATCCATCTCTGTGATCCGAAAAAAAGATTGATATTTAACATCATTATGTTAAAATATTGGCGTTCAGTTTTAGGCGAGCCAAAATTTTGGCATCGTCAATGACTCGATTCCCAACTTCCGGTTGTAGCGGAGATATCTTGATGACTGCAAGAAGAATCATGGTGGTAGATGACGAGGCGAAGATCCGGAATCACTTCTCGGATCTCCTAAAGCACGAGGGCTTTGAGGTGGAGGCGGCCGAGAACGGCGAGGTCGCCATCAAAATGGTTGATCAGGAATTCTATGATGTCGTCCTCATTGACCTGAACATGCCCAAAGTGGACGGCATGACAGTCCTGAAATACCTTGTTGACCAATCAAACGACTCGGTCGGCATCATCCTCACCGGGCATGCAACGATCAGGAATGCCGTTGAGGCCATGAAGCTCGGCGCCTACGATTATCTGGCCAAGCCGGTAAAGATGGAAGAAGTGCTGATGGTCATCAATCGGGCCCTAGAACTGAGAGATCTGCGTAGGGAGAATCTGGCCCTCAAGAAACAACTGAAGAAGAAATACAAGTTTGAAAACTTTATTGGCGATAGTCTTCCGATGCAGAAGGTGTTCAGAGTGATCGAAAAGGTGGCGGATACGGACAGTACGGTCCTGATCCTGGGCGAGTCCGGCACTGGCAAAGAACTGGTGGCCAGGGCAATCCACTATCACAGCCGAAGGCGTGACAAACCACTCATTCCGGTCAATTGTGGCGCGATCCCGGAAGAACTGCTGGAAAGCGAGCTTTTCGGCCACGAAAAGGGGGCCTTTACAAACGCTATTCGAACGCGGATTGGGAGATTCGAACTGGCAAACGGCGGGACCATTTTTCTCGACGAAGTCGCAGAAATGAGCCCTCATTTACAGGTAAAGCTGCTGCGGGTGTTGCAGGAGCAAGAATTCGAAAGGCTGGGGGGCACAAAAACCATCAAGTGCGATGTCAGGATCTTGGCAGCAACGAACAAGGATTTGGATTTGCTCGTCAAAGATGGCCGCTTTCGAGAGGACCTATTCTATCGCCTTAAGGTCATCCCCGTGAAGATCCCGCCCCTGAGAGAGCGTCGTTCCGACGTGCCGCTGCTGGTTCGCCATTTCCTGGATGTGATGGCCAAAGCGAAGAAAAAGAGGATCAAGGGTGTTTCCAAAGATGTACTGAAGGCCCTGGTCCATTACGATTGGCCGGGGAACGTAAGGGAACTCGAGAATATCATCGAGAGGATGGTGATTTTGGCCGAAGGAGAGTCCCTCGAAATGGAGGATCTTCCGGATAAGATCGTTCAAAGGCAAATAACCGAGCAGTCAGCTCAATCTTTGATCCCTGACGAGGGATTTTCTTTCACGCACGCCGTGAATGAGTATGAGCGTCAGTTGATTATCAATGCCCTTGAAAAGACGGATTGGGTCAAGAACCGTGCCGCCAAGCTCCTCAATATGAACCGGACCACCCTCGTGGAGAAAATAAAGAAACAGGGGATCGAGAAACCCAGAATGGCCAATTGAGAAGAACGTCGGAAAAAGCCTTCCCCGCTGCCGTGTCGGTTGGATCGGCCAAGAAATCGGCGCCTGCAAAGATTTCATTCAAGGTTTCGAGGGTCTTGGCCGATATCTATGATCGGAGGTAAAGGCCTTTGATTACGACCTATCAAATCCGAAGCGTCTTGCGTATCTACGGGGATCAACTCAAGAAGAAGAGTGCCCTGCTGCAAGGCGAGTTGGAACCTCCAAGGCAGACGGACGACCTGGTCAATATTTCAATCGAGGCCAGGAGAAAACAACGGCTTAGCCAGATGTCCGATCATCTGATATCCAGCCTCACGCAGAAGGCCCCTTGATGGGACCTTCCACGACCGTAGGCCGACGCCCACGGCAACACGCTAAGGAGTCAAAATGAAAATTGATGATATCTATCATGGTATGAACGTCATAGGTCAGTCAGGGGAATCCGCTGCCAACAAGAAGGCCGAGGCCCAGGAGGAGACTCTGCAGCAACTGGATAACCGCGATCCATCGGGCACTGAAGTGGAGATCTCCAACGCTTCGGTTGAGATCAGCAAGGTAGCGGAGATGATGGAAAGGGAGCAACCGGAGAGAATTGCGCATGTGAATGAGATCAAGACGAAAGTCGAAGACGGCACGTACAATGTGGATGCTGAAAAGATCGCTGGGAAGATCCTGGGGGACCTGTTCTGAGCATCTCCCTCCGGTCCAGCGTCGCTTAGACGAAATAGATTGAAGGCCAGGCCATCCCGCGGGATGGCCTTTTTTTATGATAAGAATCGGTTTCATCCAGATACCCGCGTTATGCCAGACCACGTTGGCTGCGGGGCCTGATGAAGCATCTTACGATACACTTACGAGACTGTCGAAAAACCTTCGCTGAGAGGCTGATGGAAAATGCCCAGATGTAAGGCTTCCGAAACCGGAGACCCGCCCGAAGGGATGAGGGTAACGCAGCCCATCGGCTTTGCTCAGGACCGTGAGCCTGTCGAACGGCCTGTCGAACGGCAGATGGGCGTTTTCCGACAGCCTCAACAGAATCCACATTGCCGCCGGATCTACAAAGTCCCCAAGTCCTCGGGATGAGGTCCCTGACTATGAGATTTGTCCCTCGCCATGCGGTTGAGCAAAAGGATCGCAGCGGCTCCAAGTGTCATGAGGCTTAGGGCCAGAAAGACCTCGGTGGTCCAAGCGTTTGGCAGGGCATTGCCGAAGGCGGGTGAGGAAACGGAGCCGTGGCCGGCAGCAATGCCGGATAGCGCCTTTTTCCAAGGCCATACCTTGCGAAGTGAGCCGAGCATGAGACCGGTGAGGAAGGCAATCGTCGCATCATGGTATTCCCTGAGGACCCAACTCAGGAAACGAGCGAAGCTGAGGAGGCCTATTCCGGCGCCGAGGGCGACGAGGAGGAGCGTGAGGACGTCCCTGTTGTTCACCGCCTCGAGGACAAGATGGTACTTCCCCATGAGGACTAGGATAAAGGAGCCGGATATGCCGGGGAGAATCATCGCGCATATCGCCACCGCCCCGCTTATCACCAGAAACCACGGAGCGGTCGGCGTAACGACAGGTACCAAGCCAACCAAGAAATAGATACCGGCGGCACCCACGAGCGTCCAGATAATCAGCCCAGGAGTCCACTGTTGAAGATGCTTGCTGACGGTGAAGACCGAGGCAAGGATGAGTCCAAAGAAGAAAGACCAGATGAGGACGGGATGATTCTCGAGCATCCAGCTCAAGAGCTTGGCCAGGGAGAAGATCGCTCCCAAGATGCCTAGGATGAGGGGCAGGAGAAAACGCCAGTGAACATGCTCCAAGGCGGCCCCGATTTCAAACCTGAAGAGCAGTTTGACAAAACCGATGTCAAAGGACCTAATCGTCCTGATCAGCTCCTCGTAGATGCCGAGAATAAAGGCCATCGTCCCTCCGGAGACGCCCGGAACGACATCGGCGGCCCCCATGCAGAACCCCTTTGCAATCAGTACAGGGTAGCCCGCAAGGGGCGGCTTGGTATCATTGGTTGATTCTTCCAAAGAGCACGCCTTTCTCTATCGAGGTAATCTTGAGGTTAGGCACATTCTGGCTGCCTGAAATCCGTTGCAGCGTTGTCTTCGAGGAGTCTTTCAAAATCCGAATGATGCCACGCTTTGAGGTTGATGAATACCTCATACGTCAAAAATCCATATGATGTCCTTCCGCCGAAAGCCTGACTCCGGCTTTTGCCGGAGAGATGGGATTGGGGCCTTATCGAAGCAATCTGTCTTGGCTTAGCTTATTGGTGCTCCTCGCGAAGGAGATCGAGGACCGTCTTGACCGGACTGAACGTCTCGAGGGGGACTTCCACAAAGACAGTGTTCCAGTGGGCCATGGCACCGTTCCAGAGGCCGGGATGTTCCAAGGCCCGGAGGTCTCGTCCGTCCTGCGATTTTGTGGAGATGAAACCGGTATCCGGGTCGACAAACGCATTCAGATCAAATGGGCGTCCCCGATAGTCCCGCACCCCGCAAACAATATCGACCGGATTGAAATGGGTGGAGGATTCCCACACGGCGTGCTGCTGACGAGATTCCCAATCGACCTGCGATGACTCGACAATCTGAGGGGACACGCGTCCATTAGGGTCCCGCACCCAGAAGGGTCCTCCTCCCGGCTCGCCTTGATTCGGCACCATGCCACAGATGCGCAGGGGCCTGTTCAGGCGAGATTTAAGCCCGTCGATTTTGATTCGATCTGTGACCTCGTATCGCTCGGGGGGCGGGTCTAGAAACAGCTCCTTCTTCATGAACTCGGAAATCTCCCCGGCGAGATCCTCGCTTCGGTCTCGGCTTGCCAGCTTCTGCAAATACCCAAAGATCGCGTCTTGAAGGCGCACCAGATAACCGCCGAGGGCCTTCTTGAATAGATGATTCGACCCCTGTAGCCTGCCTATGGCCACGTTGTCGATGTTCTTGATAAAGATAATGTCCCCTTTCAGAGCGTTGAGGTTACCTAGTAAGGCCCCGTGGCCACCAGGACGAAACAGGAGCCTTCCCTCTCGATCCCGAAAAGGTCGGTTATCAGGATCTACGGCGATAGTATCGGACGAGGGCTCTTGAACCGAGAACGAAATCGAGAACGTGATGCCTAACTGCCGATACTGGGCCTTGATCGTTTGGATATGGTCTTCAATATCCGCTTTATACGCGGGCGCTACCGTGAAGTGTACCCGTACGACACCGTTTTGGTCACCCAGATACTCGACTGCCTCTACGAGTTGTTCCTCAAAGGCGGTTCTCGGACGGTCTTCATAGGTGTGGAACTTAATCAGGCCTTTAGGGAGTTCGGCGTACCCAAGGCCGTTTGAGCTCAAAAGGTATTCAAGGATCGGTTTGTATCGGCCCTGCGACAACAGCCGTTCGACATCATACCCGGCCTCGGCCAGGGTGGTCTTGAGATCATCGTAAAAGGCAAACCTATTCATGTTTTCAATAAACCGCAGAAACGCCTTACGATCCGGATCATCAACGGCGAGAAAAGCCTTCGGATGCTTCTCGTCGATCGGGTCCAGGTGGGCGCTGATGGCCTCGAGAGATCGAAACATGCGGCTGGCAGCTCCCGAAGCGGGCACGAATTTCATGCTCCTTCCCGACGAGGCCGCTTGTTCATAGATCCCGACGAGTTCGTCGACATCTCCCTGATCCAACACGACGATTCCATCACCGACCGTACAGGGCCGCTCTAGTTGAAGAGGAGTGAAACCTCTCCTGAACATCTCCAACTGAGAGAGGACTTGACGGGTCGTCATCCCTCTTGACTCAATCTGCTGGACATCTCGTTGATCAAACGGGATGTTCATGAGGAGTTTCCTGTTTGCTCCAGAGAAAGGCATTCACACCGGTATCGCCGCACCTCTTGCTCAAACACGCAAACGCTCCGCCAACCGTTTGGCTCCGGGGAATAGCAACGCGATATCACTTTACGTTTCTGGAAGAGCCCAATGAAGTCTGGGCGATATTGAGTCTTAAGGAACTAGACTGTTACGAAAGATGCTGAGATGTGTCAAGCGTGCAGGACTCATGCCGAATCGGTTGAGGCCGATTCGAGGGAAGCGGAACTGTGCTCCAACCTTTCAAAATAACTTGTCTATTATCCCTCAATCCTTTAACTTGGAATCTTCTGCTGTTTAGAGCAGGGATAATAACAAGGTTTAGCTGAAATCCTATTTATCGGATCTGTGCAGCACATCCGAGGTGATACTCGGAAGCTTGCTGGGGGGAGAGTGCACCCTAACGTTGCAAAAGTCGAGGATGCTGCAGATTCCAGGCGCCAAGGGTGCA